>CALESB010000031.1 GCA_937906995.1 uncultured Sutterella sp. | reverse complement strand
AACCAACGATAGTTGGTCAGCAACAGGAACCCACCGAAGGTGGTGTACAGCATAAAACTGTGCACTGCCCGTAGGAATCCTCTCACTTAATGAGGGGAGGATGTCAATTGCTTAGAAAAAGAAGCAAATGCAATTTCAATATTGAAATTTTCTGTATAAGGATCGCCTTTTTTAAGTCCTATGTGCTATGTTTGCTCAATTAGGTATCACTGTTTTAAGGCAAACAAAGTCAATAACCCCTGCCTAAAGGCAGACACGTAAACACAATCGCCAAATTCACAAGTGTTCGATTTTGAAAGGTGGTGTTCGTAAGCTCAATCAAAGTCCTTATCTCGTCAAGGGATTCAGACTTTTCGACAAAGTGCAGTGTCTTGGGCAAGAGGGATTTATTTTTGGACGACGTGCGTCTGGTTATTTTGACGTGAGAACGTTGAGTGGCAAGAAGTTGTCGCCTGCTATCCATGCCAAAAAATTGACACTTCTCGAAAAGAGAAAGACTTTTTTAACCGAATTGAGAAAGGAGAACGGCGCTTCCTCCCCTGTCTGAAGACTGAGGTTTCCGCGCCTAATTTTCTATGAAACTTTGCGGCTTTGATGTAGGTTTAGACCAACCGATTTTCTTGATGGCAGGTCCTTGTGTAATTGAGAGTGAGCAAATGATTCTCGACATCGCTAAGGAAATGAAGGCCGTTTGTGATGATCTTGGAATTCACTATATTTTTAAGGCTAGTTACGATAAGGCCAATCGTACTTCTGGCAATAGCTTCCGAGGACCAGGAATTGAAGATGGTTTAAAGATGCTAGCTAATGTTCGAGAAAAGGTTGGTGTTCCTGTTGTAACCGATGTACACACAGCACAAGATGTGCCTTTGGTTGCTCAGTATGTTGATGTATTACAAACGCCTGCTTTTTTGTGCCGTCAAACGGATTTTATTCGTGCTTGTGCCCAATCAGGCAAACCCGTCAACATTAAAAAGGGTCAATTTTTGTCGCCTCACGATATGAAAAACGTGATTGAAAAGGCTCGTGCTGCGGCTCGTGAAGTTGGATTAGATGACGACATGTTTATGGCTTGCGAGCGAGGCGCAAGTTTCGGCTATGGTAATTTAGTCAGTGATATGCGTTCTTTGGCCATTATGCGTGAAACGGGAGCTCCAGTTGTTTTTGATGCAACTCACTCTGTGCAATTGCCTGGCGGCAATGGAACAAGCTCTGGTGGATGTAGAGCCCATGTTCCTGTTTTATCCCGTGCTGCAGTTGGAGTGGGAATTGCAGGATTATTTATGGAAACACACCCCAATCCTGAATGCGCCAAGAGCGACGGTCCCAACATGGTTCCATTAAATCGAATGCATGATTTATTGGAAAGCTTGGTAGCGATTGATCGAGTTGTGAAGGCTCGCCCCTTCTTGGAAAACGATTTTTAGCTAAAATGGCGGGGTAGAACCGCGGTTCTAATCCGCCTTTGGTTTTTGTCTCGCGCATGAGAATTTTGTGCGTGTCTAATTTTGTTATTTATGGGAATTAAAAACATGTCTACGATCAATGCCATTATTGCTCGTGAAGTCTTAGACAGCCGTGGTAACCCGACGGTTGAATGCGACGTCTATTTGGATTGCGGTATTTGTGGCCGTGCTGCTGTGCCGTCTGGAGCCTCAACGGGCGTTCGTGAAGCACTTGAATTGCGCGACAAGGATGAACGCTACTGCGGCAAGGGTGTGATGAATGCTATTGAAAACGTTCACGCTAAGATTAACCCGGCTTTGATTGGTTTTGATGCTACGCAACAAGCTAGTGTTGACGCTCAAATGATCGAATTAGATGGCACTGAAAACAAGAGCAACTTGGGTGCTAACGCTATGTTGGGCGTGTCTATGGCTTGCGCTCGTGCTGCAGCTCAATACACAGAACAACCCCTTTATCGCTATTTAGGTGGTATGGGTGCTGTTCAAATGCCGGTTCCGATGATGAACGTCATCAACGGCGGCGCACACGCCAATAATAATTTGGATATCCAAGAATTCATGATTATTCCTTTGGGTGCCCCGAGCTTCCGTGAAGCCGTTCGTTATGGTGCTGAAACTTTCCACGCCTTGAAAAAGATCATTAACTCCCGTGGTATGAGCACTGCAGTTGGTGATGAAGGTGGTTTTGCACCGAACATTGATAGCCATGAAGAAGCCATTGAATTGATTATTGAAGCCATTAAGGCCGCTGGCTACGAACCGGGTAAGGATATTGCTATTGGTTTGGACTGTGCCGCTAGCGAATTCTTTGACAATGGCAAGTACGTCCAACAAGGTCAAGGTAAGACCTACACGGCAGAAGAGTGGATTGAAGTGTTGGAGTCTTGGGTCAAGAAGTATCCGATCATTTCCATCGAAGACGGTATGGCCGAAGGCGATTGGGAAGGTTGGAAGAAATTGACGCAAGCTTTGGGTCGTCGTGTTCAATTAGTTGGTGACGACTTATTCGTAACCAATCCTGCTATTTTGCGTGAAGGCATTGAAAAGGGTGTGGCTAACTCTATTTTGATTAAGGTTAACCAAATCGGTACGTTGTCCGAAACTTTGGCTGCTATTGAAATGGCTAAGCGCGCTGGTTACTCTGTCGTCGTTTCTCACCGTTCTGGTGAAACCGAAGATAGTTTCATTGCTGATTTAGCCGTTGCTGTGAATGCTGGTCAAATTAAGACGGGTTCCATGAGCCGTAGCGATCGTATTGCTAAGTACAATCAATTGCTCCGCATTGAAGAAGAACTCGATGATCAAGCTGTTTATCCGGGCCGCGATGCATTCTACTGCATCAAGGAATGGACGATCTAATTGCATTAATCGATAACAGTTAGACTCAAAGAAAGCCCCAGATGATTACTCCGAAGCGAATATTAGTTTTTCTCCTCGGTTTGTTCATGCTGGGGCTTTATACGTTGATTTTTGGTCAAGGTGGTTATGTCCGCATGTGGAAACTTTCAGACGAGTTTGCCATGTTGCAGGAGGAAAATCATGACATACGAGAAGTCAACGAACAGATGACAGCAGAAATTAAGTCTCTTCGTACAGGTTTAGGCGCGATTGAAGAAAGAGCTCGCTATGACTTGAATATGGTAAAGGCCGGTGAAGTTTTATTTCGTATTCAGCGCCCGCAAAAAACGCTGCCAGGGACTGAAATTCCAGCCGATATCATCAATGATCCTTTGTATCGACCTGCAGAATTGCCCCCCGGCAGCAATGCTAAACCCTTACTTTAGTTCAGTACCTTATTGGGGACTGTCTTTGGTTGGGTTTTTCCGTTAACCTCAAACTCTACTTGGCGTTTCAATTTCGCAATTACAGTATCGATGATGCTATCGATAGAAATTGATTCAAGTGATTTCAAACATTCTCCGCTTTCGCGATTATGAAGTTCACTATAAAGCCAAAAATGCTGTTTATCTGTGTAGATCGTTAAGTGCTCGGTAGCTTCAAAGTTCACAACACACTGAAAGGAAAAAAGTCGAGCAACTTTCATCGTAACAGGGTCTTGCCCAGACACCTCAATACTTGTTATCTCTAACTTTAAAGAATCAATATGTTCTGGTGTTAGCCACTCTTTTAATGAATCCGTGACTTTTTTGAACATTTGAGCCGTTTGCTTTTCATCAAAGGACATTAATCCTTGTTCGTTAATGCCCGTCGGTCGCATAATAAGCTCCTGAGCTTTATTGACTAAAAAGCTTGGGTCAAAGTCTAAGATTGAATCCATTAAAGGATCTCGGCTATAAACACGGATTTTGCCTGTAGCAGCATCTAAGCTCATCAAAATATGATAGGTAAGACTAAATAACCACAGTTGTTGCCCATCAGGTTTCACGAAAAAGTCACCGTGGCGCAGGCCTCCGCTGACTTTATCCGGTAAGACCTTATCGACGACTTCTTCGACTGTTAAGCGCTCTGTTTCGAATTGTCCATCAGGGTGAATCGTAATATGAAAGAAATAAAACTCTCCATTGACTCTGGCTTTAAACGTTGCCCCAATGACTTGATCTAAAAAGCCCTTTTGATCTCGAAAGTCTTGAGCGATTTGAAGAACTTTTTTTGTTAGTCGTTCTTCACTAAAGCCCATGATAGGGTAACCGCCGTTGAGATTAAGATGGAGGTTCGTTCCAACAAAATGAAAGTAACCTCCTAGGGGCTTTTGGCGAAAGCCCCATCCCATCACCGAGTCAGAGTTGACATCAAAAAAACGAATAGCCATTAATTTGCTGCTTTAGTATCGTGTTTGAAAAGTCGATTTAGGTCTTCAATGCCAAATTTTTCAGTTTTACCGCAAAAATCGCATTTAACTTCTAATGCCCCTAGTTCTTGACAGGCTTGTAACGCCTCGACTTCCCCCAAATTTAGAATCATCCCTTCAACGCGTTCGTGAGAGCAGGTGCATGCAAATCGAGGTTCTTGAGCTTCGAAATATTGCGGTTCTTCTTCCCAGAAAAGACGATGAGCAATTTCTTGGCTCGATAACGTTAAAAGTTCCTTGTCTGTGATTGTATTTGCCAATGTTTCAATGCGAAGCATGCCTTCGGGATCATCAATGATGTCTTCATCTTTGCCACCAAAGCCAGGCATTTTTTGAATCAACAGACCACCAACGTTGTCATTGTCGGCCGCCAGCCACATACGGGTGTGGATTTGTTCGGATTGCTCCATGTAAAGCTCGAGCCCTTGAGAAATGGATTCACCTTCAAGGGAGACAACGCCTTGGTAAAGGGGTTCTCCTTCACGGCGGTCTTTCGGATCAAGCATCACTGCGCAACGGCCACCACCGTTAATGTTGATTAAGTCTTTAGTCGTAGCATTTTCGGCAATAACGACATCATTATGCAGTTTAGCTGTGGCTCGAACCATTAAGCCATTGCGAACTTCAACAATTGCGAGACGAACTGGACCATCACCTTGAACTTGCAGGATTAATGAGCCCTCAAACTTAATTGAGCTTGCAAGCAATAAGGCGCCAGCAGTCATTTCCCCCAAGAGACGTGTCACGGGCAAAGGGTAGTGTTGGAATTCACGCATGGCCTTCCATGCTGTGTTCAAACGCACGACCGCACCTTTGACAGGTGTGGGCTTAAACATAAAACGTAAAATAGAATCGTTCATTTTTGACTAACCTTCGTAAAAAATTCTTTTGCTTCAAGTTGGTACTGACGACCGCGTTCGACATAATGAGTTGCATTATTTTTGAGATTGGCTCGTTCCTGCTCAGTGAGTTTTCTTACGATGCGAGCAGGAGAACCTAAAAGAAGAACGCCTTCAGGGAACTCTTTATTTTCCGCCACTAATGTACCAGCACCAACAAGTGTATAAGGTGCTATTTTCGCACGATTTAGAACAATTGCTCCCATACCAATTAAAGAATTGTCACCGATGTTGCAACTGTGAAGAATAGCTCCATGAGCTACCGTGACGTTTTCACCAATAATCATGGGCATATGAGGGTCAGTGTGCAAAACGGCATTATCTTGAATATTGGAATTTTTCCCAACGGTAATGGCCGCCTCATCACCACGAATGCTTGCACCAGGCCAAACTGTTACGTTTTCTTTGAGAGTAACATCCGCAGTAATGGTAGCAGTTGGGGCACAATAGACGGTATCAGAAATGTTTGGAGTTTTGTCTCCAATTGAAAAAACTGGCATAGAAGAATAGTTCAGATAGTTAAAATAATTAAATCAATTTTTGGATTTTAAGAGTTTTGAAATGAGAATGGATTTACACATGCATTCTACGGCCAGTGATGGTGTTAAAACACCTGTAGAAGTTGTAGATTTGGCATATAAAAATGGTGTAGAAGTCATGGCACTAACAGATCACGATACAGTAGCAGGTCTGTCAAGTGCTCGAACCCGGGCTAAGGAGCTTGGTATTCGTTTTATTGATGGGGTTGAGTTATCAGTTACTTGGTCTGATAAAACGATTCATGTTGTAAGTTTAGCTCCAAAAAACTTACAGCCTTACGAAGAGCTGACAAAAGTGTTGTGTAAGAAGAGAGATTTGCGTGCTAGAGCCATGGCTGCAAAGTTTGATGCGATGGGTATTTACAATACCTATGAGCAGGCTCTTGAGTTAGCGGGTAATCCGCTCAACCTTTCTCGTCGCCACTTTGCTATGGCACTTCTTCAACGTGGTACTGTGGGTAGTGAAGATGCTGCTTTTGATCGTTATCTGAAAGATGATGGTTGCGCATTTGTCAAAACAGAATGGATGAGCCTTAACGATGCAATGACTCTTGTTCATCAAACTGGAGGTGTTGCTGTTTTAGCTCACCCTGGTCGCTATAGTTTCAGTAATGGCAAAACGACTTATGATCTTTTAACAGAGTTTAAGGCTTTAGGAGGAGATGCTATAGAGGTGACTACAGGCAGTCATTTTGGGGAAGAAAATGAGCGTTATACTCGAGTGGCTGTTAATATGGGCTTTTGGGCAAGTACAGGTAGTGACTATCATGGATTTAAACCCGGACGACCTGAGCCAGGTCTACAAGATGAGTTACCCTCTTACCTGCCGACGGTTTTAGAATTAATCAAATAAAAATACGAAAGATTATTAGAAAATGGCGATTACAGACACTTTATATCAGCTTTTGGTGTATGGCATTCCTTTAGTTTTTGCTATTACCCTACATGAAGCAGCTCATGGCTTGGCTGCAAAACACTACGGTGACGATACGGCTTATATGTTGGGACGAGTCACTGCAAATCCGTTGCCTCACATTGATTTGGTTGGCACGATTATTGTGCCAGGCATTTTGTTGTTAGGCTCATCTTTAACTGGGATGGGAGGCGTACTCTTAGGTTGGGCCAAGCCTGTTCCAATTAACACTCGCAAGTTAAACCCGTTTCGCAAGGGCATGTTAATGGTGAGCTTGGCCGGTCCTTTGTGCAATTTCTGTCAGGCTTTGGTTTGGTTTATTTTCTTAAAAGCATTTCTGAATACTGGTGTTCTAACTCAATCTTTGCTCGATATTACTGTAGCCGGGATTATGGTGAATTTCTATTTGATGGCATTTAATTTATTGCCATTGCCACCATTGGATGGTGGGCGTATTGTGATGATGCTTTTACCCTATAACGCTGCGCAAAAGTACGCTCAATTAGAGCAGTATGGCATGATTATTTTGGTTGTTTTAATCCTTTCAGGATTCTTGAATTATTGGATGCGACCGTTTGTTTATGTGGGTAAGAATTTATTGTCTTTTGTAGGTTTCTAAGCCCTACGTAATTAGGTAAAATTAAAAAATTAGTTCAAAAAACTTACGTGCAGACTTTTATTGCACTTTGGTAAGGAAAGCAAGTCAATAACCCCTGCCTAAAGGCAGAGGCTTGAAAAAGCCCTGATTGACTAGCCTCAGAGATCCTTCTTTGGAAGGTGAACTACGTTGGATTGGAATGTATAGGCACCGTGGGATGTTCATCCTAGTTCCACGCTCTGCGGTCTGTGATTAATAGCTCTGAGAGGTAGGAGCGGTGTTGCAGACAAGAAACCCATTCCAACATTGGCAAAGGATGTTAACTGGTTTTAGACCGTGTAAGCGGAACCTGTGGGTATCCGCAAACCCCTTCTCTAAAAGAGAAGAACCTTTTTAACCGAATTGAGAATGGAGAACAGCGCTTCCTCCCCTGTCTAAAGACAGAGGTTTCCGCGCCTAAATATCTATGAAGAAATTAGTTCGCACGAGCCTCATTCTGGCGATGCCCGTTGTTTTATCGGCTTGCTCCGTTTTAGGCGTAGATTTCAGCAAGGATAAGATACAGTACGAAACGAGCGCATCTCGTGCTCCGTTGGAAGTGCCGCCTGATTTGACACAAGTGCCCACTTCCGACCGTTACGCAGTTCCGTCTCGTCCTCAAACAGTCTTGGCTAGCCAACAAGCAGAAGTTACGCAAAATACGAATGTTGTTCAGAATGCTTCGACAGTTTTGCCAGAGGGAGAAATCGCGAAAGTGGTGCGTGAGGGCAATAGTCGTTGGATTCATGTGAACTTAACGCCAGAACAAGCATGGCCAATTGTTCAGGATTTTTGGAACACCATTGGTTTGAGTTTGGCACGCCAAGATGCTGCAACTGGTGTCATGGAAACTAATTGGGCAGAAAACAGAGCAAAGCTACCACAAGATATTATTCGTGCCTCTTTAGGTAAGGTTATCGATTTGGTTTACTCTACTGGCGAGCGTGACCAATATCGTGCCCGTATGGAACGATCTGCAAATGGCGGCACCGACATCTTTATTACTCATCGTTCTATGGTCGAAGTTGTAAAGAGTATTGGTGGCGATAACGAAACCACGGTTTGGCAACCAGGTCCGAATGATCCGGAACTTGAAGCTGAATTGATGACTCGAATGGCTCAACGCATTAATATGGAGTTCGATCCAAAGGCTAAGGCTCAACCTAAGGAAGAACGTGAAAAGGCAGTAGAAGAGTTAACTCGCTATCAGCCGGTTGAGACAGTTTCTGAATTGGAGCAAAACGCTGAAGGTGTCGTCACGAGTCTTTTCGTTAAGGAAGGCTTTGAACGCGCATGGCGTCGAGTTGCCTTGGCCATTGATCGCATGGGCTTTACAGTTGAAGATCGCGATCGTTCTCGTGGTTTCTTCTTGGTTCGCTACTTGGATGAAGAGTACGAAGAGAAAAAGCGTGATGAACAAGGGTTCTGGAGTAATGCCTTTGGCCGTAGTAAGCCAGTGGATGCTCCGCAATACGTTATCTATTTGCAAAAGCTTTCTGATACAGAAACGCGAGTGCATGTGTTAGGACCTGATGGTAAACCTGATACTACGGGTGTTGCTCCGAAGATTTTGACGCTTTTGAGTGAACAAACAAAGTAATTGCTTTACTTTCTAGTCAAAAAGAGCGCTCGGTTGGGCGCTCTTTTTGGTAAAGGTTTCATATGTTGAAGTTATTTTTTTCTTTTCATGGTCGATTAGCTCGTAGTCGTTACTGGCTTGTGATGTTGACCTGGTTAATGATTCGTATCGGTATTCCTTATTTATGGTTTTGGTACGATAGTTATAGTTTGACAAGCGTTGGCATTGAGGATGTGACTGCTAACCCTGATTTATGGGAAGAAACCTCTCAAATTTATTTCGTCTTAACGCTGATTTCTGCGGTCTCTATGATTTCAGCCTCAGTACGTCGCTTGCATGATATTAGTGCTAATGGGTTATGGGCATTGATGCATTTTGTACCAGGGCTAGAGTTTTTATTTATTTTGATTATCGGCTCGATTTCTTCAACTCGAGGAACCAATGAGTATGGGTTAAATCCCCATGGTGAGAATAATTTCTATATTCCTGGCGCAAATGAAGAGATGCGTGTTCGAGAATTACAAATTTTGTCTCAGCTTTTTGAAAAGGGGCAACTAACGCAAGAAGAGTTTCAAAAGGCAAAGGCTAAGCTTTTAAAAGGTTAAAAATGAAGATTGAAAAAGACACTTTAGTGACAATTTCTGTGCAAATGTATGACTTGCAAAAGCAATTATTGGAAACGGCTGATGAATTAGCTTACTGGCACGGTCATGGTGATATTTTTCCTGTCATTGAGCATGCATTAGAAGGGAAAAAACCGGGGGATAAAGTCAGTGTTACTTTAGAGCCCGAAGAAGCTTTTGGCGACTACGATGAATCTGCTCTCATTATTCGCCCAGAGACTGATTTTGAGGAAGGGGTAGAGGTTGGTTTGCAATACACGGAAATTCGTGGGGAGACCTTAGATCGTATTTATCGAGTCACTGATATTGCTGAAGGTGTTGTTGTGTTGGATGGTAATCATCCTTTAGCTGGCTTAGGTCTTCGCTTTGAGATTTGTGTTAAAGATGTTGCACCTGCAAAGGCGGAAATGGCCAACAATGAGGATGTTGTAGTGCCGAGTTTCCTACAGGTCACAGATAAGAAAGTCGATGTTTTTGATATCGATGAGGAAGAGCAAACCGCAACTCGTCATTAATTTTTGAAAAATGGCTCAAAATTTCGAGCCATTTTTTTCTCACAATTGAGTTGGAATTAGATATTATCAAGCGCAATTTTTGCCTTGTCCTTTAATTCATAAAGCAAATCCAAGGCTTGGCGTGGTGTTAGTTGATCAACATCTAACTGTTCAAGTTCTTCGCAAAGTGCAACACTGGCAGATGGTTCTTCTGTTGCAGGGGTAGAGGCAGTTAGCACCGGATTGCTAGCGAATAAATCTAGTTGTTCATTTGTGTGGGAACGCGCTTCAAGCTCTTGGAGCATGGAACGAGCACGTCGGATAACCGTATTCGGAACACCTGCTAATTGGGCCACTGCAATCCCGTAGCTTTGATTGGCAGGTCCCTCTTTGACTTCATGCAAAAAGACAATCCGAGATTTATTTTCAACGGCTGCTACATGAACATTAGCGACTTCTGGTGCCGTATTAGCCAGTTGTGTGAGTTCAAAATAGTGCGTAGCAAAAAGTGTGAAGCTCTTTTTGACAAGAGCTAATTCATGGGCAATCGCTCCTGCGAGACTCAAGCCGTCAAATGTTGAGGTCCCTCGGCCAATTTCATCCATTAACACAAGGCTTTGATCGGTTGCCTGATGTAAAATAGCAGCAGCTTCAGTCATTTCTACCATGAAGGTAGAGCGACCTCGAGCCAAGTCATCACTTGCTCCGATGCGAGTCAAAATGCGATCAACTGGGCCTATTTTTGCACTGGTTGCAGGAACGAAGCTGCCAATATGCGTTAAAAGTACAATAAGTGCCACAGAACGCATATAGGTTGACTTACCGCCCATATTGGGACCCGTAATGACTAATAAACGGCGTCCAGGAACTAATACACAATCATTAGGTGTATACGTTTCAATAGCATCTTCTACCACGGGGTGCCTTGCCCCTTGGATTTCAATACCAGGCACTTTGTCTAATTCTGGTTTTACCCAATTGGCCTTCATTGCGTGAGTAGCTAGTGCCATAAGCACATCAATTTCACCGACCGCAATAGCTGCTTTTTGTAAATCACGAATATAGTGATCAGCAAACTCTAACAGTTCGTTATAGAGTTCTTTTTGTAACTCCATGGAACGCTCTTGAGCTGAAATGGCCTTATCTTCATAAGCCTTTAGCTCAGGCGTGATATAGCGTTCTGTATTTTTGAGTGTTTGCTTTCGATGATAGTGAACTGGCACTTGATCAGCTTGACCACGAGAGACTTCAATAAAATAGCCTTGTACGCGATTGTATTGAACACGTAGATTCGTAATACCAGTTGCTTCGCGCTCTCTTGCCTCAAATTGAACTAGGAAGTCACCTGCGTTATCTCTTAATTGACGCAAGCTCATAAGTTCTTCGTTATAGGTGCTGGCAATGACATCACCATCACGCAAGAGAGTCGCAGGTTCTGGCAACAGCGCAGCTTCTAGCTTTTGATAAAGTGCAGGATCAATAACTAAGTTCGAGAGACGCTCTTGTAAAAACTCATCTTCAATACATCTTGCTTGCGTCACAATTTCGGCCAAATGTGGCATGGCATCTCGTAATGCCGCCAATTCTTTTGGGCGAATGCTTCTTAGTGCAATGCGTGTAGCTAAACGCTCTAAATCAGGCAGTGTCTTAAAGTGTTCTTTTAGCGCAATAAGGATATCTTCGTTTTCCGTCAGTGCGCCCAACGCATTGTGCCGTTTGCCAATTTCATTGAAGTCGCGCAATGGATTATGAAGCCATTGATGTAGGGTACGACTTCCCATACCCGTTTTGCAATGATCCAATAGTGAAAATAAGGTGGGACCATCATCACCTCTGAGAGTTTCAGTAAGCTCTAGATTGCGACGACTCGCAGGGTCAATGCCTACAAAACGACTTTGAACTTCGAAAACAGGAGGTAAAAGATGAGGGATCGCTTCACATTGGGTTGTTTCTGCGTATCCTAAAAGTGCGCCAGCGGCACTAGTAGCTTCAGGAACCTCGTCCAATCCCCAAGCGGTGAGGGTTTGAACTTGGAATTGATGCTTGAGTTTTGCCTCACCATGATCTGGGCTAAAGTGCCAGTTAGGTAATGGTGTCAGCGTGATATTGAGTTGTTCGGATTGCAACGACTCTTTTAAGTCCTCTGGTACCAGAATTTCACTAGGGCCAATGCGATAGATTTCGCTTGTCAACTCTTCACGTGTAGTGAGAGCTGTATGAAATTGTCCATTACTTAAGACAAGCCAAGCCAACCCCAATCGATTGCTTCTGCCTTTACCTGGAGCAATTGCAAGTAACGCCGCATTTTGTTTTTGCGGTAAAAGCTCGTTTTCTGTCAAAGTTCCAGGTGTGACAATACGCGCGAGCTCCCGCTCTAACGGTCCTTTGCTTGGGTCTCCAATTTGTTCGCAAATGGCAACAGATACCCCCAAACGAACCAATCGTGAGAGGTATTGTTCTAGCGTTTTTTCTGGAACGCCAGCCATAGGGATCGGGTTGCCTGAGGCATCCGTGCCACGCGCTGTTAGTGTGATACCTAATAAGCGATTAGCACGGATTGCATCGTCAAAAAACGTTTCGTAAAAGTCTCCCATCCGATAAAGCAATAAGGCTTCTGGATGTTGGGCTTTAATTTCTAAGAAACGTCGGATGGCAGGGGTATGCCCTGCTAAGGGATCGTTTTCAGTATTGACGTTTTTAACTTTGCTCATGCCTAGACTTTCAGATAAAGAGGCCCGATAGAATTATTTGCGAATGTCAGGATAGTTCTTGTTAACAACAGGCAACAATTGACCAAAGACCTTCGGCGTGCCAGCGACAATTTGACCAGTGGCAAGGTAGTTACCTTCGCCAGTGAAGTCCGTAACCAAACCGCCAGCTTCCAAGACCAACAAAGAGCCTGCAGCAATATCCCAGGGTTTTAAATTGGGTTCATAGAAAGCGTCTAAACGACCAGCAGCCACATAGGCCAAGTCAAGAGCGGCAGAACCGGCACGACGCAAGCCACTTGTTTTGGGAGCAAGTTCGCGGAAAACCTTCAAGAAACCATCGACATCATCATTGCGACGGAACGGGAAACCCGTGCCAACCAATGCGTCTGCTAATGCAATACGCTTGCTCACACGAATACGACGACCATTTAAGAAGGCACCGACACCGCGAGAAGCTGTGAAGATTTCGTTGCGAGTAGGATCAGCGACTACAGCTTCAATGACTTCACCATCACGCTTTAAAGCGATGGAGACAGCGTATTGCGGGAAACCATGGATGAAATTGGTCGTACCGTCCAAAGGATCAATAACCCATTGATATTGGCTGTTTTCAGGTCCCGTTAAACCGGTTTCTTCAGCCAAAATTTGGTGCTTAGGGAAAGCTTCACGCAAGATTTCAATGATCGTGCGTTCGCAAGCCATGTCAATTTCGCTCACATAGTCAGAGTGGGATTTTTTGTGAACTTCGAGTGAAGAAAGATTTTCTTCGGCACGGGAGATAATCGTGCAGGCAGCTCGTGCTGCTTTCACAGCGATGTTAAGCATCGGAGAACTCATATTCGGGCCTTCCTTTTAAGAAAAATAAGGTATCTTGTTCTAAAATCTATAACCTATTAATTTTAATGATTTCTCGGCTCTTTTGAGACTTAAACAAAAAAATGTCCACATCACCTTTAGCCCAACATGTCCGTTTTATTTTGGTTGAACCTGCTCATCCAGGCAATATTGGCTCGGCCGCTCGTGCAATAAAAACAATGGGTTTTCGGGATCTAAGAGTTGTTAAACCTTGGGTAGAAAGCTATCGAACGGATGATGAGGCAATTGCTTATGCAACAAGTTCTGTGGATGTTCTTCAGGCAAGTCAATGCCATGATTCGCTTTTAGAGGCATTAGAGGGAGTGCAATTTGCATGGGCCATGTCAGGCTATGACCGCGAGTTTGGGGCTGCCATTGAACCGGTTCGGCAAGTTGCAGCGAAGGCACATGACTTTTTGTCTCAGCAACAAGGGGAAATTGCCTTTGTTTTTGGTTGTGAACGGACTGGCTTGAGCAATGAAGATGTCGCGTTATGTCAGGGATGCGCTGCTATTCCAGCTGATCCAGAAAGCTCGAGTTTAAATTTATCGCAAGCGGTACAAATTATGGCCTATGAAATGCACATGGCTTTGATGGACTCTGCTCCGGTTCATAACGGTTTATACGATTGGCAAAGTCGATTTGCAGGAGAAAAACTTGCCGATGCGGTTGCAACGGAAGGTTTTTTAAAGCATTTTGAAGAGGCAATGATTCAGGTTGGTGTCTTAAATCCTCAGGAGCCAAAGCTCTTCATGCCTCGGGTTCGTCGTCTTTTTTCTCGAACGCAACTTACGCAGCCAGAGATTGACTTGTTGAGGGGTATTTGCTCACAGATCATTCGACCCAAGAATGATCGAGCAGGTAGCAAATGCAAAAAATAGTGACCTCTTCAAGTGTTAGTCCCAATCTAAAAGACAGGGACTAACCTTAGATGATTAATTTTTTGCGCTTAACTTAATCACACTGTGATAGACCACCAAAACTGCCAACGCAATTAATGCAAAGGCAAGAATCAACTGTAGACCACCTACCATAAAGACAAATGTACCATTGGCAATCGTTGCAAAAATGCGCCAGATTGTCATTCCAATGGCAGTCATCGTAACCAGGAGCATAAAGCCCATTGGGAAGTAAAGCATCCAACCCTTACGGCCGGTGGCCTTCATGAAGACAGCAATTGCTGTAAGAACCAAAGCTGCGAGCAATTGATTGGCAGAGCCAAATAAAGGCCAAACACTCATATAACCGGCCATGCAGAGAATAAAGCCTAAAACGAGCGTTAAAGAAGTCGCAAAAACAGTGTTTGTAAAAAGTTTTTGAACAGCAGTCTTTTCTTGGTGTGCTGGCGGAGTGAAAAGCTCTTGCAAAGACATACGACCAATACGAGCAACGGCGTCAACACTGGTTAAAGCCAAGGCGCTGACGCACATTGTCATTACGCAGGCGGCGATGTGTGTTGGCATGCCAAAGATGTCAGTCATAAACGTTGCAATAGAGCTTGAGAAAAGTTGGAAAGGCGTACCTTTGGGTAAAGCACCATTGGATGCCGCGGCACATACAACAATTAGTGCAATGACACCTAAGACAGCTTCAACGGCCATGGAACCGTATCCAACCAACTTCATGTCTTGCTCATTGGCGACCATTTTCGAAGAAGTTGAGGAAGAAACGAGGCTGTGGAAACCAGAAACAGCACCGCAGGCAATTGTCACAAAAAGCATTGGGAATAGATCCATTCCATTTACTTCAAATCCAACAAAAGCCGGGAGGTTAAGGCTGGGATTTTGGATGAAAACACCAATGACGCCACCAAGAATCATTCCGATCAGCAAAAACATGCTGAGGTAATCGCGAGGTTGCTTTAACAACCACATTGGCATGACAGAGGCTGCAAAAAGATACGCAAAAACAACATAACGCCACGTCTCAGCATCGGCGAATAAAGGATATTCAATCCCAAGCCAGAGCATAACTAACATTAGAGTAATACCAACGCCAAGTTGTTCTGCACTACCAGGTTTTCTGTACTTCAAATATAGGCCAAAAAGGACAGCGCCGAGCATATAAATCATAGAGATGGAGGCGGCAGCTGCATTTGGAACAATGTGTTCACCAGAAGAAGTAAAACCATTAAAAGTATTGGCAACCATGTCACAGAAAGCGGCAATGACTAAGATGGTAAAGAGCCAACAAAAGAGTAAAAATAATTGTCGTCCCGTTCGACCGATGTGCTCTTCAATAATGGAGCCGATGGATTTTCCCCCGCTCTTGACAGATGCATAAAGAGCGGAAAAGTCTTGAACACAACCGAAAAAGATGGAACCAAATAAAATCCAAAGCAGTGCAGGCAACCAACCAAACATAGCGGCAATGATAGGGCCTGTTACAGGGCCTGCACCTGTAATTGAAGTAAATTGATGAGCAAAAACGCTCCACTTATTGGCGGGAGTGTAATCTTTTCCGTCGTTAAGAAGTTGAGCAGGAGTTTTCGCGTTGGGATTGATTCCCCATGTTCTTTCAAGCCATCGAGCATAAACACGGTAGCCTAAAAATAGAACAACAATGGCAAATGCCAGGATTGTTAGTCCATTCATGATGACACCTTTTGTGTGTTAATAAGTTTTTTTTGAATAAAAAGGGGCCTTCGGGTCGAATTAGACCTTGATCATTGAGAATGAAAGTCTCAATTCGACCGAAGAAAATGCTGATTGCCGGCTTCTAACCGGTATCAAATGTGGGCTTTGAGCAATTCGCCTAAACGCTTGACGCCTTCGCGAATTGTTTCAGGGCCGACCGTCACGAACGACAATCGGAAGTGATTAAATTGAGGGGCATTGGCATAGAAAGGTTCGCTAGGAACGTAGGCGACCTTTTGCTCTAATGCGAGGGGTAAAAGTTCTGTCATGTTAACGTGTGCAGGTACCGTTACCCAGATAAACATGCCACCAATGGGACGCGTCCATTCAATGCCATCAGGCATGAACTCTTCAAGTGCTGCAAGCATAGCGTCAGCATGCTTTTTGTAACGAGCTCGAATGGCAGGCAAATGTTCATCCAAAATATTTTCGGAAAAGACTTGAGCTGCCACCAACTGGGTAAAGGTACACGTATGAAGATCCATAGCACCTTTCAGTTGCATGACTTTATTCAGTACTTCTTTTGGCGCAATGATATAGCCTAAACGAAAACCAGGCGTAAGGATTTTGGAAAGAGTACCTAAGCGGATAGTGCGTTCAGCAGCAAAGGCTCTCATGGAAGGAGGAGGTTCATGTGTATACCAAATCTCTCCATAGGGATCATCTTCGACAATCCAAAAGTCAAATTCTCGTGCCTTTTGTGCTAAAAGTTCTCGACGTTCACTCGAGATGGTGAGCCCCGTTGGATTTGCGCAAGTTGGGATGACATAGGCAAATTTTGCATTACGGCACTCTTGACCAAAAGCTGCTGGATTTAACCCCTCTTGGTCGCAGTCCAGTTCAACATATTTCGGTTGGCATAAATCAAAAGCTTGCAGTGCACCCATATAGGTAGGGCTTTCGACCAAAACTTTGTCACCAGGATTTAAAAAAAGGCGAGCAATCAAATCTAAAGCTTGTTGAGAGCCAGAAACAATTTGAACTTCTTCAGCATCTGTAGGGATGCCTTTTTGAGTTTCTCGACGAGCGATTTCTTCACGAAGTTCTTTTTCTCCTTTGATAGCAGAGTACTGAAGAGCGCGTTTTCCATCGCGATCAAGCACGCTTTGACAAGCATGAGCCAGTTGTGCAATCGGAAAGCCTTCAGGAGAGGGCAAACCACCTGCAAAAGAAATAACTTCCGGAGTGGCCGCCACTTTAAGAATCAACGGAATGATATCGCTAACCGGCTGTGAGGCAACGTGAGACCATCGAGAACGAGGTGTTGGATAACATTGTGCTGACATGATGACAGTCCTTTTTATTGTTCGTTTAAATATTTTGAAACGAATCGCTTAAATAGATATAAGAAAGAGTGCTAAGAAATTTGGAAAGAATTGCGATTTCTAACTAAAGTTATTTAGGTTGCAGGATAACTCTAAGATATTGTTTTTAAGGGTTTTGTCGGATGTAAAGATGATGGTGACTTTTTCAAAGTAAGATATTAAAACATCTTATTCTCCTAATGCGTTTGCCAAAACGATAGAATCAAGACTTGAAATTCTTTGATGCATTCATGATTTGTTTATTTTCTTATCGATGGCTAGGGGTGTGCCTCTTGATTGGCTACCCACTTTGTTCTGTGGCTTTTGATATAAAAGTGACAGGGTTGGAGGGTGCGCTCAAAGAAAATGTCAATGCGCAATTAACGTCAATTGAAACAACTCCATCAACACCTCCCCGAGTGTACCGTGCACAAGTCGACGATGCTGTTCGTACAGCCCTACAAGCATTAGGGCATTTCGAGCCCGAAATCACCTATCAGTGGAAAAAACTTAAAGATAAAGATTCTTTGTTAGTTGCTAATGTTAAACCAGGTCCTGCGGTTGTCTTAGCAGCAACGACAGTTAAGGTTTTGGGGGAAGGAAAGGACGATAGACCCTTTGTTTGGCTTTTAAAGCATCAACCTAAAACAGGTCTTGCATTAAATCAGGGACAATATGAAGATTACAAAGCAGCTCTGGAAGCGTTAAGCGCTAAGCGGGGCTATTTTGATGCGCACTTTGTCAAAAAACAACTAGGGGTGAATGTTAGAGAGAAAAAAGCCTATTGGGATTTGATTTTTGATACTGGTGAACGTTATCGCTTTGGCTCTCTAACATTTCAAGGTAATCAGATTGATACAGAGATTCTTAATAACTTAGTGCCATTTCATCAGGGAGATTTCTACGATACGGATGGGATTGCAGAGTTGAATCAAAGGCTATCCGAAACGCGTTGGTTTAATTCAGTTTTAGTAACGCCGGATCTAACGTTAGCTCGACAAAATCCTGACAATGAAGTGCCAATCCAAGCATTAGTGACCCCAAGACAGGGCAATTTGGTAGAGACAGGGTTGGGTTACGCAACCAATGTTGGTCCTAGAGGAAAAATTTCTTGGATCAAGCCTTGGCTCAATAGTCGTGGTCATAGCATGGAGGTTGGAGCTGAGGTTTCTCAGTTTGAGCAGTCATTTGACACTACGTACAAATTACCATTGGCAAAAAATGCCTTAGAGCACTACTACCTTTTCCAAGGCGGATTTAAGCGAACTGATATTAATGATACAGAGTCAGATTCTTCAACAATGATGGCCTCTCGTTATTGGGACCCCCATGATGGTTGGTTAAGAGCAATTCATTTAACGTGGAAGTTGGACAATTTTACGCAGGGTCAAAATAGTCAACAGACAATGCTTCTTTATCCTGGCATAACGGTTTCTAAAACACGCTCTCGTGGTGGTTTAATGCCGAGATGGGGAGATTCTCAGCGCTATACATTGCAATGGTCAGATGATAGTTGGGGATCCGATGCAAACTTTGTTGCAATGGAAATGCAACATACCTTGATTCGTAGCTATGAAAATCGACATCGTTTTATTTGGCGTTCACATTTAGGCTGGATTTCGACATCTGACTTTAATGAAGTACCACCGGATTTGCGCTATTTTGCTGGTGGTGATCGCAGTCTGCGCGGTTACGACTACGAGTCTATTTCGCCAAGAGATAAAAATGGCGACTTAAAAGGTGGCTCAAAGTTATTAACAGCAAGTCTTGAGTATCAATTTAAGGTAACTGGTAAGTGGTGGGGAGCTGCATTTTTTGATACCGGTGATGTTGTTGATCATGTACAGGACTTTCGTTTGAAAAAAGGGGCGGGGCTAGGCATTAGATGGGAGTCACCTTTAGGTCCCATTAAACTGGATATTGCACGTCCAGTGGGAAGTGATGCGCCCAAGCAGTGGCAGTTTTATATTGGTTTAGGTCCTGAATTATGATGCAAACGATTAAGCGCATAACTTTATGGATGTTTACAATTTTATTGATCGTAACAATATCGTTGACGCTATTGGTGACAACAGCGCCAGGGTTACGCATATGCTTGTATTTTGTGAATTTTTGGGTTCCTCAGTTAACAATTCAAAATTTGTCTGGCAATCTGTTTTCTTTGCATGCTCAAGATGTTCAATATGAGGATGAATCGATTATTTTTAGTGCCAAACATGTGAATTACACATTTGATCCAAGCTTAATTACTGAACGTATCATTGACTTAACAAGTGCCAATGCGCAAGCGATTCAGATCCAGTTTCGCTCAAAAAACATTGCAAAGGAAAATCCAAGTCTCTTTATTAAAGAACTTTCTGGGGTCGGGGTGCTCAATTTTCAAGAGGCACTGAAGTGGGATGCTCGTCTTCAAACTCTGGCTCTTAGTAGCCAAACTCTATTACCAGATGCATCGTTTAGCGTTACAGGTCAACTTCAAGTAATAGGACAAAAACAGGGACAGAATTGGTTTGTTCGGTTGAATGATTTGAGTTATCAGGGCTTGTTAAATCAAGTGAAGCTTCACTTAAATGGCACCGCCCAAGTTGATTCTGAAGGTTGGATTCAAGCTCAAGGTTTAGAGTTAAAGGCAGGCGCTAGCCGATTATTTTTTGATGGGCGTGTTAATCCCAATAAAAGTATTCCTCGAGTGGCTTTAAATGCCGATATCCATTTACCGAATCTGTCTGAGCTAGTGCCCACATTAAACGGGGTTTTAAATGGTAAGGTCGTCATGCACGGGGGCGAGGAACGACCCGTAATTACTTTTGATGTATTGCTTGAAAAGTTTAGTGGTATGGCGGTTCGTTTACATGAAGCTAAGCTTCAAGGACATGTGACTGATCCTACAAATATTACGGGCCAAGCTACGCTAAAGCTGCAAGGATTTGCCACAGAGGGAATGACGCTACAGCAAGCTCGTATGAGCATTGATGGCACAGAAAAAAATCATCAAATTTTCCTCACAAGTAAGGGGGAGCCGCTGAGTGTAGAGACGCAGCTTCGAGGAAACTTTGATAGAAATAATCATGTGTGGGTGCTTAACTGGCCAAAGGCCGAATTATCCATTCAAGGGCAAAAGCTTCGGTTAAAGTCGCCAACGTCTGTATCGCTTCAAACTCAAAAGAAAATTTTGGATTTGCAATCTCAGTGTTGGCAGCATAAGTCAACAAGACTTTGTTTACCTGAAGCAACGAAAATCTATCTCACAGGAGAAAAAGCTTTTCCAGTTCACTTGACGCTTGAAGATTTAAATTTACAGATGCTAAACCGTTATCTTCAAGCACCCGTTCACTTGAACGGAACAGTCAGCGGACAAGCAATGGTTGAGGTACCCGAAGGATTTCAAGGTTTGCCTCAAGCAAAATTAAACTTGAACTCTAACAACTCATCTTTACTTTATACGTTAAGTGATAGCGATAAACCGATCTCATTTGATCGTCTCAATCTCGAAGCTCAACTTCAAAAAGAGCTTATTAACATTAAAGTCAAAGCAGCACTAGAGAAAAATGCCGAAGCCATATTAGAAGCTACAGTTCAAGACCCATTAAAGAGGCGTCAACTGAGTGGAAAACTGTCTGTTGAAGCGATGTCTATGGCGTGGTTAGAAAGCTTTTTGCCTCCAGGAGAAAAGGTTGTTGGAAATTTCACCTCAGACTTATCTTTTGCAGGAGAGCTTCTCAACCCTCAGTTATTTGGAAGCATTCAACTTGACCAGTTTCGAGTTGATAGTGTGACATTTCCATTTGAAATGAAGCCAAGTCATTTAACGATTGATTTTGATGGACAACGTTCGAATTTAAATGGGAAGCTTCTAACTCAAAAAGGCGATATGACACTTGCAGGACAAGCTCAATGGTCAGGCATTAATGATGTTCGAGCAAAATTAAATTTGTCCACTGATCGCCTTCGCATGATGGTACCGCCGACGAGCGTATTAGACATCGCCACAAATGTCAGTTGTGAGCTGTCTCCTCAATTATTGAAGTTAGATGGCGTTATTCGAGTTCCTTGGGCACGGATACAAGTTAAACAATTGCCAGAACAAGCAATAAAGGTGTCGGACGATGTAGTGCGCTTAGATCAACCTCAACCCCTTATTAAACCGGCAAGCGTGATGGCGGTTCAAAGTAATCTGTTTATTGAAATTGGAGATGATGTTAAAGTCGATGCAATGGGGCTAAAGGCTGATTTAACGGGACGACTACATGTTGTTCAAGATAATGGCCGTTTGGGGCTTAATGGCCAAATTTTGGTGCCAGATGGACAATACAAAGCGTATGGACAGTCTTTAGATGTTCGAAAAGGTGTGGTGAGCTTTGCTGGCGCTATTAAGAATCCACAGTTGGATATTGAGGCCATTCGTAGTCCAGAGAAAACGGCAGACAATGTCACTGTTGGTATTCGAGTTACTGGGTCTGCAAGGGCACCTAAAGTTGCAGTCTTCTCTGATCCTGCTATGAGTGAAGGTGAGGCATTAAGTTATTTGCTCAGTGGAGAAGGCCTTAATGCGAACCGAGAAAACGATGCAATGATTGCTTCTGCTTTGTTAGGACTTGGAACCACTCAAAGTGCACAATTGCTTTCCGCCATTGGTGACGCCGTCGGTATCGAAGATTTACAACTCGATACCGAGGGTGTGGGGGATACGTCTCAATTGATTGTCAGTGGTTATGTTTTGCCAGGCTTAAAGGTTAAGTACGGGGTGGGACTTTTTGATTCATTATCGACTTTGACTTTACGTTATCAAATCATTCCCAAACTGTATTTAGAAGTTGTTTCGGGAGTTGATCAAGCCTTGGATGTGCTCTACCAGTTTGAGTTCAATTAACGATTAATCTTCAAGGATGGTGCAACTTGGCGAGTATTCATAGGCATCTTCTAGATCATTGAGCTTATCTTTAAGTTCCCGAATGTGCTCTTTGCTAGCATTGAAAACTTCCTCATCAAAGTCTTTCATGTCCAGTTCACGCAATAATTCGTAGTTTTCTTCAAATTTCTTGAGGGATTGTTTGCATTGCGCAATCTTCTTTTGTGAGGCTTCATCCATCTTAGCCTCATACTGTGCAGCAAAGTCTTCTGCTTCTGGTAAGTTTTCACAGGTTCCTACAATTGAATTTTTGTAATAGATGTTGTAGCTCATAAGAGTTCTCCAAATAAGTTCTTAACGCCTAAGAGCCTACGCTTAAAGACCGTAACTGACTCAGGCAAAATGTAAAAAAATATCAGCCGATGTAAGAGAATAAGTGGACGAAAGGATGAAAGTGGAGCTAAAATCTGCGAAGTGATTTTTCTTGATAGGGGTGTAGCATAACGGTAGTGCAGCCGGCTCTGAACCGGCATACCTTGGTTCGACTCCATGCGCCCCTGCCAAAACCAGATACACAAAAGGCCTTGCTTGTTGGCAAGGCCTTTGTCATACTCAACGTTTTTGACTATTTAATAGCATTAACACGTTGTACGAAGCGGGTAAACACGCCAAAACCGATTGGTAAAGAAACCGTATCTTGGATTTCAAAGTCACCACGGTGGTGTCCCTTATGTTCACAGCCAAAGTAGAAGAAGGCTGCCTTACCGCCATGCTGTTGAACACGACGAATTAAGATCGTGCAGTCTTCACTGCCAATCTTTGCATTCATATCAACAACTGAGGTAACACCAGGCACCTTTTGTGCTTCTTCAAAGACGATTTGGCAAGCTTCTTCATCGCCCTTATAAGTGACAGCTTCGCCCATACGAGAAAGCTTATATTCAACACCGTAAGCAGCTGCCATACCCTTAACGGTCATTTCAACGTTTGCTGCCATGTAGTCGTTAATTTCGGTTGATTCACCACGTACTTCCAATTGCATGTACGCGTGTTCTGCCACAATGTTACGAGCAGTACCCGAGACAATCTTACCAATTTGAACACGCGTGATCCCTTCGCTATGGCCAGGCAAACTGCCCAAGCTCATGGCTGTTGCACAGGCACACATAAGGGCGCTACGGCCTTTTTCTGGGCTACCTGCAGCGGCAGGAATACCCTTATATTCCAAGTCAAACTTGGTTGTAGCTAAGTAGCCTTCGTGATTGACGCCAACTTGACCTAAGAAGGCTGAGCAACCGATGTGGCCGCTAGCAAACCAATCAACGTCATCGAGAATGCCAGAGGCAGCCATAGCGGCAGCACCGCGAACACCTTCTTCTGCCGGTTGGAATAAGAGCTTAATCGTACCGCAAAGTTCATCCTTGTGATCAGCAAACCAGTGAGCAACGCCGAGGCCGACAGCAGCATGACCGTCATGCCCACAAGCGTGACAAAAACCGTCGTATTCGCTTCGGAAGCCTTCTTTATTCGGAAGGTGATCTTGTTCATGAGATTCTTCCATAGCTAAACAGTCGATGTCGAAACGTAAAGCGGTGACAGGGCCGGGTTTGCCAGTATTCATGACAGCAACAGCACCGGTGTAACCTTCACATTCATCGATAAATTCTTGGCTAACACCGTGAGAGAGTGCACGAGCGATTGCTTTTTCAACAACTTCATCTTTACGGCCCATAACTGCATCAGGATTAATGACCTTCGTGCCAAGTAAAACTTCAAAACCCCACTGGCGAGCCTTTTGCACAATGTAGTTCGTGGTTTCAAATTCAGCCCAACCTTCTTCAGGGTGACGGTGGAACCAACGACGGTTTTCAACCATTTCTTGTGCGTAATCAACAGACATTTTTATCTCCTAATTCAGGACTATTAATAACAGGGAAACATAAAAGAAAACGAACTGAGCTTTGAGCGTTTTCTCAGTTCGTTTTCAGAAATTACAGATTCCCAGGGGTTTGGAAGTGAGTCATCGAGCCGTATTGTTTCACCATACGGTCGAATTCTTCTTCATCGTAGAATCGGCAATGGCCGGAGGTAAATTCTTTTGCGACTTCAATACAAAAACGAAGTGCTTCATCAACATCCGTAACGTGCGTGGCACCAGTTGCGCAACCAGCAACTTGCGTTTGGGTTGTGATGGCAACGCCCACGCAGGGTTTATCGGTTGCAACACTAGGTTGCAAAATAGAATTCAAATGGTAAAGCCCATTGCCATACGGCGTGATATCTTGTTGAGTCAATGCAAATACAGCCGGTAATTCGCCGGTGGTTGTTTGCATAATGGATAATAAATCTTCACTAGTGCGAAGAATCCAACCTTGTTTGACAGTGGGAGAAATGGCAATGCCACGTTTATTAATAATGCGATTGCCCTTCGTGGTATCAACGCACAAAATAGCATCCATTTCTGGATCTACTTCATAGTCATTGCTTTCTTTCATTGTGACAGGAGAGTCCATGAAGGGGACGGGTTCATGAGGTAAGGTAGGAGCGGTTGGGCAGATTTGTGTTGTAACGATCACATCTCCCTTGAGTTGATCACCGCGTTGAGCCATTCTGCCTAATTTGGCGGCAACTGCCACAGCTGTTAAAGCACCATCTCCATCGCTTGTAAAGCCTAAGCGAGTTGGACGAGCTCCTAAACCACCTAAACGGCCGAGAATGCCTAACGTAGGAGCAGAGCCACCAGATGATTTGCCTTCTGTGCCGGGAATCAAGCAACGAATGAAATCAGTCGAGCCTTTAGCGCCAGTAACGCGCGTTACTTTCACATTTTTTACATCGTTTTCAGCTAAGAATTTTTCAACGACTTCACCTGTTACATGAATATCATCTAACAAGTCATATGCATCGATAATAATTTTTAAGCTCATTTTCTTCTTACCTAACCTTTTAGAAACAGATAGGACGCAGTTTTGCGACCGATAACTATCTATGTTAAGCGAGTATGAAAATAGTACAAGACAGGGTTTATCCTTAGATTCTCTCAAAGAAAAGGATTGATTTCTAAGGGTTTTCTCACAAAGGGGTAGGTGATATTAGGTGGATTTGATAAAAAATAAAAATCCCACGACACCTTACGATCTCGTGGGATAGTGTTTCTGGCGGAGAAGGAGGGATTCGAACCCTCGAAGCCCGTTTTAGCGAGCTTGCACCCTTAGCAGGGGTGTGCCTTCAGCCTCTCGGCCACTTCTCCGCACTTTTGAGTTTTCACTCAAATAAGAAGACGAATTTTATAAGACTTTTTTATATTTTTCAAGTTTTTCTAAAATTCGCGAAATCTAAAAAAACTTTAGGCGTTCTTGTGAAGCTTATTGTGCTTTTTCATCATTTCCATGACTTGTTCCAAAGGCAAGGCTTTGATGACTTTACCGTTATACGTTGGAGTGTCTTCAGCGGCAAAGAGCGAATTAATAATAGCTTCTTCCGTTGCTTCGATCGTGGCCATAAAAATAGGCGTCATGTCATCGTTACGGACGACAGATGTACTATGCTTGGTTAATGCGTCAGCTTTATGAGCAACGCGACAGTCTTTATTGGTAGAGAAGGCAACAACGAAGTCGCCAGAGCCATTAGAGGCAACACCGCCTGTTTTGGCTAAGCCCATAAAGGCACGTTTGGCAACACGCTCAAGTAGGCGAGCGTCCAAAGGCGCATCCGTAGCGACAATCATCATAATGGAGCCATCAGCGCACTCCAATTCTTTTTGGTAGGGGTAGCCACCTAAGGCACGACCTACTTCGACACCGTCAATATTTAAGAGACCGCCGAAATTTGATTGGACGAGGACACCAACGGTGTAACCTCCCATGTTGGCAGGCAACACGCGAGAAGCGGTACCAATGCCACCTTTAAAATTGAAGGCCTTTGTACCTGTGCCAGCACCAACGCCACCTTCTTGCACAGGACCGCTCTTTGCATTGGCTAATGCTTCACGAACGTGTTCAGGTTTGACAAAACGAGCACGAATATCGTTAATGGTGCCGTCATTTGTTTCACCGACTAAGCAGTTAATAGAGCGAACATCATCATTTTCTTCAAAAGCAAAGGTGTAATCGATAAGACCATCGATAGCACTGGCTAAATTGAGCGTGTTTGTTAACACGATGGGTGTTTCAAGGTTGCCAAGCTCTTTGACTTGGGGATAGCCAACCATTTTCCCAAAGGCGTTACCTAAAAAGATGCCGCAGGGCACTTTGTTTTTAAAGATATTTTCAGTGTGAGGAATGATGGCTGTGACACCGGTACGCATGCCGACGCTGTCATCAATGAGAGTGGTTTGGCCAACGAGCACACCTTCGACGTCAGTAATTGCATTGTGAGTGCCAGTCTTTAAAACACCAATTTCGATTCCAAGCTCGCGTGGGCGTAATTTATTAGCCATCAAAATATCTCCTCGTAGAGTTAAAAAAATTAATCTAGCAAAATTTAAACATTGGCACGAAAAACCTTTATCGATCGTGTGCTCAAAAGAAAAAGCCTGAAATCATTGATTTCAGGCTTTTAACACAAAGCGATTAGGCCTTTGGTAACTTAGCTAATTGTTCGTTTACCTTAACTAAGAGCTTAGTGTAGTTTTCCAAGCGCTCGCGCTCTTGGGCCACCACAGCTTCAGGGGCCTTGGCAACAAAGCGTTCGTTACCAAGTTTTCCTTGGGCCTTCTTGATTTCACCCTCAAGGCGTTCGGCTTCCTTGGTTAAACGTGCGCGTTCCGCCTCAACGTCGATCTTCACAACAAGCATGAGCTTGTAGTCATCAACGATTGCCACAGGAGCAATGGAACCTTCGGCAGCTTTGCTGAGATCTTCAGTGATTTCCACCTCGGCAATACGAGCTAAATGCTTAATATACGGAGCAACCGTTTCAAGCATTTCAGCATTGCCTTCAACAGCTAAGGGCACACGTTGAGAAGGAGATAATTCCATTTCACCGCGCAAGTTACGGATAGCGTCAATCATGGCTTGTGTCAACTTCATCTTAGCCACGGCATCTTCTGTATTTTGAGCAAACGTTGCGGTCGGGTATGCTTGAATCATGATAGAAGTTTCTTCTTCAGATTTACGCGTACCAGCAAGAACGCTTACCTTTTGCCACAACTCTTCCGTGATAAACGGAATGATCGGATGAGCTAAACGTAAAACAGCTTCTAAGACAGTAATCAACGTGTGACGGGTAGCACGTTGTTGTGCCTCATTGCCGTTGGCTAATTGTACCTTCGTTAACTCTAAGTACCAGTCACAGTACAAGTCCCAAACAAAGGAGTAAATAGCATTAGCAGCATTGTCTAAACGCCATTCTGCAAAGGCCTTTTCAACTTCATTGATCGTGCGATCCAATTCCGTCAAGATCCATTGATCAACAAAGCTAAATTCCATGGTCTTGTCTTCACCTAAACCACAGTCTTTGCCTTGAACATTCATCATCACGAAACGCGTTGCATTCCAGAGCTTGTTGCAGAAGTTACGATAGCCTTCGGCACGACGAATATCGAAGTTAATATTACGACCAAGCGTTGCAAAAGCAGCCATCGTAAAGCGCAAAGCATCAGCGCCATGTTGTGCAATGCCATCTGGGTAATTCTTGCGCAATTTCTTTTCGACAATAGGAGCCTTTTCGGGCTGACGCAAACCACGGGTATTCTTAGTGATCAAACCCTCTAAATCAATACCATCGATGATGTCCAACGGGTCTAAGGTATTACCTTCACTCTTAGACATCTTCTTACCTTCTGCATCACGCACTAAGCCGTGCAAATAAACACCCTTAAAGGGGACGCGACCAGTGAAGTAGCGGGTCATCATGACCATGCGGGCAACCCAGAAGAATATGATGTCGTAGCCGGTGACCAACATAGAGCTCGGCAAGAACAAGTCATAGCCCTTTTCACTTTGGGATTGGGCATCAGGCCAGCCCATCGTGGAGAAGGGGACCATGGCAGATGAGAACCACGTGTCTAAGACGTCTTCGTCACGAGTGAGTTTGACACCTTCACCCGCTTTAGCTTGTGCTTCTTCTTCATTATGAGCAACGTAGACGTTGCCTTCTTCGTCATACCAAGCCGGGATTTGATGACCCCACCAAAGTTGGCGAGACAAACACCAATCTTGAAGGTTTTCCAACCATTGACGATAGACACCACGCCATTCTTTCGGTTGAATGTTAACTTCACCGGATTCAACAGCTTCGAGGCCAATTTCACCAATTGACTTGCCCGGGAACATGGCGGTTGCAGGAGCAGCCTTGGTCATAGCCATGTACCATTGTTCGCTTAACATCGGCTCAACCACTTCATTGGTACGAGTAACGCGCGGTACCATGTGCTTGTGCTTTTTGATGGCAACTAAAAGACCGGCTTCTTCTAAGTCTTTCACACAGGCTTTACGGCATTCGTAACGGTCCATGCCTTGATACTTAGCAGGAACATTTTCGTTCATCTTAGCGGTCTTGGTTAAGACGCTAACTGCTTCAAGATGATGACGTTGACCAACTGCAAAGTCATTAAAGTCATGAGCAGGCGTGATCTTCACGCAGCCAGAACCAAACTCACGGTCAACGTATTCGTCAGCAATCACAGGAATTTCACGATCGCATAACGGCAACTTAAGCATCTTGCCGACTAAGTGCTTGTAACGTTCGTCTTCGGGGTGAACTGCAACAGCTTGGTCACCGAAAAGTGTTTCAGGACGCGTCGTTGCAACAACAACACCCTCGCCACCGTCAGCGGCTGGATAACGAATTTCCCAAAGGTGGCCTTCTTCTTCAACGCTTTCTACTTCTAAGTCACTCACTGCGCTTTGCAACTTAGGATCCCAGTTTACTAAGCGCTTGCCACGATAGATCAAGCCGTCTTCATATAAACGAACAAAGGTTTCTACAACGACTTTGGAGAGATTTTCGTCCATGGTGAAGTAGAGACGGTCCCAGTCAACAGAGTCACCCATGCGACGCATTTGTTGCAAGATCGTGCCACCAGAGAACTTTTGCCATTCCCAAATTTTGGCAATAAAGTCTTCGCGCTTCATATCGCGACGAGAAATGCCTTGCTTTTCCAATTGGCGTTCGACAACGATCTGAGTGGCAATGCCAGCATGGTCAGTGCCAGGAACCCACGTTGT
Organism: uncultured Sutterella sp.; assembly: GCA_937906995.1. GTDB lineage: Bacteria > Pseudomonadota > Gammaproteobacteria > Burkholderiales > Burkholderiaceae_F > Aphodousia. The sequence continues at coordinate 6,416 of CALESB010000031.1, read as the reverse complement.
GTTGTAACCCTTCATGCGATGGAAACGAACGAGCGTATCCATAACGGTTTGGTTAAAGGCATGGCCCATGTGCAAAATCCCCGTAATATTCGGAGGAGGTAGCTGCACGGCAAAACTGGGTTTGGAAGGATCAACGCTAGCCTTGAAGTAGCCACGTTGCTCCCAAATGGGATACCAACGTTTTTCAATTTCAGCTGGTTCAAAGCTCTTGGAAAGTTCTTCAGTGGTCATTTTTCAATTTACTTTTCAAATAACAAAGACAAAACATTTTAGCCGAGATTTTGTTCTCGGACGACTTTTTGGGTTTCTTCACGAACGCATTCTGTAATTAATGCCTCTAATTGATGGTTGAGGTCATTACGCATACGCTGATAACTATTGTTTAACGCCAAAGTCAAAACATCATCGAGTTGCTCAGAGATTTGAGCACATACTGCAGGAGCTATGCGGCGCGTAATCTCAGCAACTAAACGCTCATCTAAGGGCGGTATGGCGACGTTTGAGTCTTGCTCCTTAGCAGGAGCAGGTTGAACAGTCGGGACACGCTCTAAAACACGACTTAATTTTTCCCACGAAACATTAACGCGATCTTTGAGAACTGGAATATCGTCTCTTGGCGCAATGGTAGGTTCTTTTCTTAATAAGTTATCCATTTTTTTGAGTTCCTTGGTCGTGGGCAATCGGGTTTAAGCCAGCATGACGGTAAAACTTAAAGCGTTCTCGAGCCGCGATTTTCTCATTTTCATTGGGCGGAACGACATCGAATACACGGTTGAATCTCTCAAAAAGTTTATGGTAATCATTTGGCAAGGTGTCATCCAGTAATACCAAAACATCTCGAGCAGGCAGCAATTCTTCGTCGTTGGCATAAACAATTGGCGTTTCTGCTGCTAAAGGATCTGTAGCATGAACATGGGGATAAAAACCCGTAGGGTCAAAGCTCCAGAGTTGACGACTGAAAAATTCGAGTTTACCGGCGTCACGTGCCCAAATCGCAATGCTAAGATTCATTGAGCGTGCTTTACGTATTAAACGACACGCATAGGTATAGCGATTGGGCACATTGAAGTGAAAGTCAACGCGTTGTGCCATGCTGCTGGTCGCCTACTTCAAATGAGCAAGGTGATGTAACCAAGTGACCAATAATGGCACTGGTCGTGCTGTGCTCATGCCTTTAGTACCACCAGTGTTGGCGGTACCCGCAATATCAAGGTGAGCCCACGGCGTTTCTTGATCGATAAATTGAGCTAAGAAAGTCGCAGCAATAGGAGCGCCTGCTTTGCCCTTGGGGCCAATATTGGCACAATCGGCAACTAGACTCTTGATTTGAGCCTTGTATTTTCCGTTAAATGGTAAAGCCCAAATCGCATCTAATGAGACTTCGGCGGCAGCCTCTAAAGTGTCGCATAAGATCGGATCATTGACAAAAAGACCACTGTAAACGTCACCTAAGCCGACGACGCATGCGCCGGTGAGTGTGGCGACGTCAACGATACTTTGCGGCTCATAACGTTTGGCGTACGTTAAAGCATCGGCCAAAATTAAACGGCCTTCTGCATCGGTATTGAGTACTTCAACGGTCAAGCCAGAAAGAGTCTTGATAATGTCAGAAGGTTTAATGGCATTTGCGTCAGGAAGGTTTTCGCAAGCTGGGACCAAAGCAATGACGTTAAGAGGTAATTGCATTTGAGCGACTGCATGAACGGTGGCTAAAACAGCAGCCGCCCCACACATGTCGTATTTCATTTCAAGCATGCTGGCGCCCGGTTTTAAGCAAAGACCACCGGCATCCATCGTAATGCCCTTGCCGACTAAGCAGATCGGAGCGTCATCCTTTTTTCCACCTTGATAGTGCACTTCAATAAAGTGAGGTTCGGCAACGGATCCTTGGGCAACGGCTAAAAAGCTCGTCATGCCAATTTTTTCAATTGCTTTGCGGTTGTGAATCGTGACTTTGACGTTTTTTTCTGACTTGTAAGATTTAGCGACTTCGCTCAAATACTTCGGGGTGCAGATATTAGATGGCAAGTTACCGAGCCATTTAGCCTCATTCATACCACGAGCAATGCCCATGCCTAATTTGAGAGCATCTTCCATGTCGTCATTTTTTTCTTCGACAATGAAAATGAGCTTTCGCTTATCTTTTTCATTGATATCAGCTTCACGTAAAGGTTCTTCAAGTGTAAGAGCTTGTATGGCCATATGCATAATGGACCAAGCGTAGCTACGCTCCTCACAAGCCCAACCGATAACATCGATGGCGATGGTTTGGCTTCGAGCCATACGAAGTCCTTTGGTGAAAGATGCTAAGAAGTTATCCTCATCAAAGAGCTTTGACTCGCCCAAACCGACAAAGAGCACTTCTCGAACTTTGACGCCTTCAAGACGACGTAAAGACAATGTTTCACCCACTTTACCGGTGAACTCTTTATGCTTGATGATATCCGTTAAATAACCGTGATTGACTTCATCAATTTGGTGAGCAGTTTGCGTTAAGAGATTGTCTGAAAAAACACCGACCATCAAGGTGTCAGCTTTGATCTTGTCAAATGTTTGAGTTGATAAAGAAAATTGCATGAGTGACCCCGTATCAATTTCATAAAATTAATCTATTCATTTTAACGGTTTAATAGGGATTTTCCTATCTCTTATGTAACGAAATTGTGTTGAATTTTCGAGCTTTTCTTACAGTTGGGAATGAAAAACTCTCTATAATGAGTGAAGTTATTAGCGAAAGAATAGAAAGGAGAATTTCAGATGACTGATTATCCTAAATTGCGTCTCTCCCGTCAGACCAAAGATATTGAATTGTTATTGCCGTTTTATCGTGATGGTTTGGGTTTTGACGTTTTAGAGCGTGGTGAAAATGTTAACGGTATGGATACCGTTTTATTAGGTCATAAGCATTGGCCGTATCAATTTGAGTTTTCTCAAATGCGTAGTCCTGAAGATGCGCCTCGAGCACCTTCGAGCGAATACTATCGCGTTTTTTGCATTGAAAGTGATGAGCTTTGGACGACGTTGTTAGCAAGTATGTTTGATGCAGGCGTGCAACAAGTGACGCCTCCGGCTCAATATATCAATGGAAAATGGCCAAGTGTTGCTTATGAAGATGCAGACGGCTATCGTGTTGTTTTAGTGCACGGCCATTGGAAGAAGTAATTTCTCAAGCATTGAGGGTATAAAAGCGCAGTCGGTGTTTGAGATCCGTCTGCGCTTTGTCGTGTAAAGGACAACTTTTATGATTTCTGTGCGTGTCGCTACAGTCGATGATGCTGAAGTTTTATCGGCTATTGAATCATCATCTTTTCCACAAGCGGAGGCTTGTAGTTTGGAAAATTTCCAAAAACGTTTGGCTGTATTTTCTGACTGCTTTTTGATTCTTGAAAAAGAGGGAAAACCCATTGGCTTGATTGATGGAATGGTAACAAATCAAACAACCATTACAGATGATTTGTATGAAGATGCAAAATTACACAATCCTGAAGGTCAGTGGCAAAGTATCTTTGGCTTAGCAGTGATTCCTAGTGAACGTCATCAAGGATTTGCAGCATTGCTCATGATGGAGATGATCGAAAAGGCTCGTGAGGAAGGTCGTCGAGGTTTAATTTTGACCTGCAAAGAGTCATTGATTGGCTTTTACGAGCAATTTGGCTATGAGTGCCTAGGAGTATCCGAGTCTGTGCATGGTGGCGCAAAGTGGTACGACATGTTGTTGGATTTTGAAAAAGTTCCTTCTGTTTTTTAGAAAATGAACCGTAAAGATTTTGAAATTATGGCCCCGGTGGGGTCGCGAGAAAGTTTGTATGCTGCAATTCAAGCTGGTGCTGATTCGATTTATTTTGGCATCGAAAACTTGAATATGCGTGCTCATTCTGCCAAGGCATTTACGATTGATGATTTGCATGAGATTGCACAAGTGTGCCATGAGCATCAGGTCAAAACGTATTTAACGGTCAATACCATTATTTACGATGAAGATATGTCATTGATGCAAAAAATCGTTGATGCCGCTAAAGAAGCAGGCATTGATGCCATCATTGCCAGTGATGTCGCAGTGATGAGCTATTGCTATGACATTGGTCAGCCGGTGCATCTTTCTACTCAGTTGAACATCTCGAACATTGAAAGCTTGCGATTTTTTGCTCGCTTTGCCGATGTCGTTGTGCTTGCACGAGAGTTGAACTTGGATCAAGTCAAAGAAATTGCCAGAGCTATTGAAGAGGAACAAATTAAAGGTCCTTCAGGAAAATTAGTGCGTATCGAGATGTTCTGCCACGGCGCCCTCTGTATGGCAGTTAGCGGCAAGTGCTACCTCAGTTTAGGCACTCGTGGCTATAGTGCTAATCGTGGTAATTGCATGCAAAATTGCCGTCGTACTTATATTGCCAAAGACAAAGAGCGCGATATCGAATTTGAAATTGACAACGAATACATCATGAGTCCAAAGGACTTGAAAACCATCGGTTTTATGGATCGTATGGTAGAGGCCGGAGTCAAGGTCTTCAAAATTGAAGGTCGCGCCCGTGGTCCGGAATATGTTCGTGTTGTGGCTCAATGCTATGGTGAAGCTCTTGATGAGATTCTTCAAGGCCGTTGGAGTGAAGCCAGTCAAACGGCATGGGATGAGCGTTTAGCAACGGTCTTTAATCGTGGTTTCTGGGACGGCTATTATTTGGGTCAGCCAATTGGAGAATTAACCAAGCGCTACGGATCACTAGCAACAGAAACCAAGTTCTACGCAGGAAAGTGCATTAAGTACTTCTCTAAGATTGGTGTAGGGGAGTTTTTAGTGCAAGCTCAGAATTTCCAATTGGGCGATAAGCTATTAATCACTGGGCCTACGACCGGTGCTATTTTTGTGACGCCAGAGGAAATCATCTGTGATGAAAAGCCTGTCACAGAAATTACAAAGGGTATGGATATTACCTTTAAGATTGCTGAAAAGGTTCGAGAAAACGATAAGTTATACGTGATTCGACAATCAGAAGTTGCTAAAAGTGCCAAGAATTCCTAGGTAGTTGTTCTTTGCTTTTTAGTGGGCGGTGTGGCAAAATTTTTAGCCGTCGGGGATGTAGCTCAGTTGGTAGAGCGCTGCGTTCGCAATGCAGAGGTCGGGAGTTCGACCCTCCTCATCTCCACCACCGTCATATTTTTGATTAAAATCCGGTCAATAGTGAGCCCCTGAACTTTCAGGGGTTTTGTGTATCTGTTAGACAGAAACATTTCATAATTCGCCTGAATCAGCCTCAAACATACATTTCTCATTAATAAATCAACAGCGCTAATAACGATTAATGTCAATAGATAATATTTTCCTTTGTTGACTTTAAGTGTTTGTACTATAAGGGAAAATGTGAGATAGCCTAGGATGACAAAAAGTAAGAGTATAAAACTCTGAATATGCTTTTTGTTAAAGGGGGTGCCTCATGTCAACTCGCTTTATCGCAACGGGTGATAGTTTCATTACTCGACGACTTCCCGAGGTTGGATATAAAGGTTTTGAAGACCTTCAAGCGCTTATCAAAAGTCATGATGTTCGTTTTGCAAATTTGGAAATGACCTTTCATCGCCATGAGGCTTATCCTGCAGCTTCGAGTGGTGGAACGTGGGCTGTGACAGATCCCGTGATGCTTGATGACATCCTTCGCTATGGTTTCAATTTGTTCAATACGGCCAATAATCATTCAGGAGACTTTGGTTGTCTGGGGGTGACGGCAACGATTAAGCATCTGCAAAGTCGGCATATGGTCTTTGCTGGTACAGGCCACTCTCTTCAAGAGGCAAGTGGTGCCTGTTATTTAGAGGTTGACGGGCTAAGAGTTGCTTTGATTGGGGCGACTTCAAGTTTTGATCCGGCTGCTGTAGCTGGAGGCCAAGGCTTTCGAATGCCGGCTAGGCCGGGACTCAATCCTTTGCGTTATCAAACAATTTATCATGTGGATAAAGCGACGTTTGATGCGGTCAAGCATATTGAAAAAGTTAGTCAAGTCAACGCTCTCCACGAACTCACTATCGAATTGGGCTATGCACCTCCAATGCCTGACAATATTGCCTATTTGGGGCCTGTCAACTTTGTGCTTGACGAGCGAAATTATGTAGAAACAAAGCCAGATCCGAGAGATGAAGAACGTATTCTTAATGAAATTCTAGAGGCAAAACGTCAAGCTGATGTCGTTCTGTTCAGCATTCACTCGCATGAGATGCGGGGAAAAGATTTTTTCACAATTCCAGAATTTATTTCAACGATTTGTCATAAAGCGATTGATGCGGGTGCTAGTGTTGTTTTAGGTCATGGACCTCACATGTTAAGAGGTGTCGAGACCTATAACGGAGGTGTCATTCTTCACGGTCTAGGGAATTTTATAGAAACAGCCGTAAAACCATCGATTTTAATCGATGGATACAAGGCGCAA
>CALESB010000030.1 GCA_937906995.1 uncultured Sutterella sp. | reverse complement strand
AATTTGCTGTCCCATTCATTACGAAACACGGTCCCAATTTTTAATAAATTCCACGTAGGACATCAGCTTTCGAAAGATTTGATGACAGCAAACAAATTTCGCTTATTTGTCCATTTTTATATAAATACTTAACGATTTCTTGAAAATAAAAGCATTTGCGCTTTCCATGTACGCTGTGAAAACATAACATCATCTCTTAGCCTTCCAAACAAATGAACAAACAGTGAAAATTATTGGCGCTGAGACGAAACTATTGCTTTACTTATTAAGGTAATAATTTCTACGCCTGACATTATTGTATAGTCGAGTAAATATATGCGAGAAAAGAAAACACCTCACCCGGTAGCGACACGAGAAAAAGCGCTCGAACTTATGCATCAAGATTGTACGGCCCGCCAAATCGCAGAAGCACTTTTGATACCACTCTCTACAGCTAGGCAATGGCGCAGAAACTATCTAATTGGCAAATTTGAGATACAACCTACACGCCAAAAGCACAGTAAGTATCTTCGCCTCGTGGCTCAATGGAAATTTCGTGAAAAGAAGGGGTTTAAGGTTGTAGCTCGGGAGTTGCAATTGCCTGAAGCAACGGTTAGAGATTGGCATAAACAATATAAGGCGGGTACATTCAAGACTACTCATAAACATAGAAAAAAACTAAACGAAGAAGACAAAAAGACGATCTTGAAATTGGCTGAAAAAGGATACAGTGTCCGTAAGATCGAAAAGAAAACTTGTCTTGAGTTTTACCAAATTCGATATTTTCTGAGAACAGCTAAAAAAGTAATTAGCGTGTGAACTCTGAGTGAAAATCACACGCTAACATAGAGGGTTTGATTGACAATTAATCGAATAAGCCTGGATTTTGTTCGATCAAACTCTTAGGCATTACTAAAGAAGCGGGGCTACCTTGATAGTTCATACGAATCCCATAGCCCTGTTTTACATAGCTGATAATTTCATCCAAGGTTGAGACCAACACATAATCCTCTTTAAAACGAGTTTTACTCACGATGTAATGGCCGTCACGGCTTAAAACTGGAGTGAAAACACAATTTTGGTATTTCCCACGAGAAGGGATGTATTTAATGCGATCTGGCATCTAAATAGCTCCTGATTAAATTATTAAAAATGTCTCAATGAATTCATTTAAGTTAAGTCTAACTCATATTGAAAAATAAAATTTAGGACTCAAAAGACTTATTAATATCATATGGTTACATATGTTTACCCCTCACCTAGATCGCACTTTGATCTAATCAATTTAGGCAAATTTTTTTGATTTTCAGTAATAAAATTTATTCCAAACGTCTTTTGATAATGTTAAATTCTCGCGAAGTAGCACACATAGTCACAGTAACACATATACACATATGTACATATTTTGCGTGATAAAGCAAATAAATGAATTCTAAATATTTACTAGAAATATGATAAATAAAGTCTTTCTCGATTTCTGATTAATTCATGGGCAATTTATTTCTAGTTAGATGGAATTTCGTTGTTCCTCATCTTTTCTTTTGAATTGTTTGTAAAAGAAAAGAACAATAAAAATAGATGAAGGAAATGTCTCTTTCTGTCACCTATTTACAAATGCGGGTAAAATGGAGGGAAACATTTAAATTCGACTGTTTTTCGCAGTCGATAGTTTTTAGCGATCAAAAACTGAAAAACGATAGGTTTCGTCTATGTCCATTGAATTGGCGCCCATTTCACTTTCTTCGTACTCGTTATCGGACGAGGTTAAGAGTCCGGAGCAAAATGCCGCGATCTTTTACATCCTTTCCATGGGTACGGAGCAGTCTCGCAAAAAGATGACGCAGATTTTGAACAATGTTGCCAAGCAACTAGGACACGATTCTTTGATGCAATGTCCTTGGGGACAAATGCGATCGCAGGCGGTATTGATGCTTCGCACGCGTTGGCTTCAAGAGGGAAAGTCGCCGGCCACGATCAATTTGGCGATTTGCGCCTTAAAGGGTGTGGCGCAAAAAGCGTGGGAATTTCGTCAAATGGACGATCATGAATTTAACGTGATCAAGTCCATCAAGGGCGTTCGAGGTTCTCGTTTGGCTTCGGGTCGAGCATTAAACGCCATTGAATCTTCAAGATTGGTTGCGGGGTGTGAGAATGACAAGACAATGAAGGGGCTTCGAGACGCGGCTATCTTCTCTTTGGGTGTGGGCGCTGGTCTACGGCGAAATGAACTTGCAACAATTTGCCGCTCCAAAATCAATCATCAAGAGCATTCCATCCGTCTGATCGGGAAGGGGAACAAGGAACGCATTGTTTATTTAAGCGATGCTGTTTGGGTGCGCCTTGAGCAGTGGCTGCATTGCAGAAAAGAGGGCATCGACGAGATCTTTTGTACCGTCTTAAAAGGTAATCATTTGGACGAAAGCCGAAAGATGAGTGTCAGTGCGATCTTCAAGGTCATAAAAGACAGGGCCGAGGAGTTTGGCGTTTCGCATTTAGGCGTACACGACTTGCGACGCACGTTTGCCACTCGACTATTTTCATTGGGTACGGATATTAATATTGTGAAAGAAGCAATGGGACACGCTTCCATTTCAACGACTCAACGCTACGATATGCGAGGAGAGGAGGCGGTTGCGAAGGCAACGAAGCAACTAGGCATTTAAATCGAATATTTCGAAATTCTTTCTTTGTTAAAAACTAATAATACTCAGTTTGTTCCGTGACTAAGCCGATGTGATTGCTCATTGAGACACTCAAAAGATAAAGAAAAAAGCTAGCGATTTAACGCTAGCTAATATTGCAATACGAAATTAAAAACTTAATGCTGCAGAGCTAAAGCGCTCGGATCTTTATTGGTAGAAACTTTAGAAACAATTCTAGAGATATTAGAAACGTCTACTCTATTTTTAGCTTGCCAAGCATCGTAGTTAGCTTGCATCCGCAACCACATATCCGCATCAGGGCCTTGTAAAGCTTTAGCTATTCTCACTGCCATTTCAGCCGTAATAGGGCCATCTTCATTAAGAATACGAGTGATAGAACTTGGTGCAACACCGATATGACGGGCGAATTCGCGAGCACTGATACCTAACGCTTCTAATTCTTCAGCAACCATAGCCCCTGGATGAGGTGGATTGTACATACGAGTCATTAGTGATAGTCCTCATAGTTTAAGATATAGGCATTTCCGTCTTCAAACCGAAACGTAATGCGCCAATTGCCTGTAACCCTTATAGACCAAATGCCATCTCTATTTCCTTTTAATTGATGCAATCGTAAGGCTTGAGTATCTAGTTGCTGGATAGTATGGGCCTCGTCAATCATTTGTAGACGCAATGCAATCTTTTTCGAATGGGCAGCTTGAATTCCAGCAGTAGAACCCGTCTCAAAAAACCTCTGCAATCCTTTGTGAAGGAAACTTTTAATCATTTGAATGTCCGTTTGATCTTATCGAACATTTTAGTTAATTGTTCGATGATATGCAACACTTCTAAATAAAAAAATCTCTGGAACCCTCTTGGTTGTCAAGTAGGATCAAAATAATAAAATT
>CALESB010000029.1 GCA_937906995.1 uncultured Sutterella sp. | reverse complement strand
ACTGAAAAACATCGCCCGATGAGTTTAATTCTGAACTATCCCCACTTTGTGAGACAGTTTTAACAACGGCGATTTAAACGCCACTATGAGATATCGCTTCCTTAAATTCTTTAGGGGAGCGATATTTCAATCTGGCCTGTATTCGATCATTGTTCCAATAATCGATGTAGGCCTCAATCTCCTTCATCGCCTGTTCGGGCGAGATTAACTTTTTATCATGCCTCAATCTCGGGTGGCAATACCACTCGGTCTTCAGCATCCCGTTCCAGTTCTCCATCACGGCGTTATCCCAACAATTCCCCTTACGAGAGTAGCTCAGCGTCATTCCAAGCTCCTTTGCATGCGCACGGAAGGCCGTGTTGGTATACAAGTAGCCTTGGTCACTGTGGAGCACTAACGAGCCCTTAACGGCCTTGTGGAGCCCGTCAATGGTCCTAAAGGCCAAAGACAAGTCCTGAGTCATCGACATTTCACAGGCGATGATCTCCCTTGTACAAAGATCTATAACCGGCGAGACATAAAGCCAACCTTTGGTGGTGGCGATATAAGTCACGTCCGTTGCAAAGACCTTGTCAGGAACCTGTTGATCGAATTGCCGATCCAGTGTGTTTTCTAGCTTCGTGCCGTCGCGCAAAACGCCTTTCTTCATACAGACTCGGTAATTCTTTCGCCGTCGCGTTACGGCATTAAGACCGTTGTTTGCCATCACTCTGGCAACTTGGTTGTGACCAGGTTTGCGATCGTGACCGTCTCTCCGCAAGGCAGCTGTAACTCGATTTATCCCGTAGCAGTGCCCATGTTTTTCTTGGATAGCTTCGATTCGAGTACGGAGAGCTGAATCTTCCGACTCTCTTCTACCAGGGCCTCGAGCTTTTCGATAAAAGGTACTTCTCGCGATGCCAAGGAGGCTACAGATACGGGTAACGGCAACCCGCTTTTCACGTGATCTTTCAACTGCCCGGCTAAGAATCGTACTTTTTTTTTGAGCCCTTCATCGTCATCTTCATATTTTTCTTGAATCGATTCCAGAAGGCATTCGAGTGCAATTTTGTACTCGTCTCGCTCTTTCTTGATGGCGTTCATAGACCTGGATCTGGGTTTCGTCTTGCATTTGGACATGAGCGAATCTCCCTGTATGAGGGCTTGCAGCTTAGCTTTGCCGCCTCTGCCTTTTGGTAGGATCGGAATGCCGTACTTCTCGACGTTAAGAACGTAACGTCGTACAGTCGAAGCCTTCATGCCGCCCAATTGATGAGCGACGGCATGATAGGACTTAAGTTCAGTGTACAGGCTGACAGCGGTCAAAGCTATTGCCTCGGAACTTTTTCTCCGTACATAGGTGGTCCAGCTGTAATCTCCACGATCAAAAGCGCTCTGCCATTCTCTAACTACAGTCCTATCAATGGCTAACATCTGAGCGACTGCTTGACTGCGCAATCCTTTTTTAAACAGTTCCAAAGCCTGTTTTCTAATCTCGTTAGAAATTGCCTTTGCCATTCAAAATATCCCCAGAAAGGTGTCTCACTTTCTGGGGATAGTTCATCCTGTTCGGGGATTTTTTCT
>CALESB010000028.1 GCA_937906995.1 uncultured Sutterella sp. | reverse complement strand
ACGGCGCTTCCTCCCCTGTCTGAAGACAGAGGTTTCCGCGCCTAATTTTCTATGAAATACCGTTATCGCGTTGCTCTTTTAGCAGCAAGTGCCCTTTTAGCAATGAGTCCTACGTGGGCAGCAAGCTCTAATCCGCAAGTGGAAATTCAAACGAATATGGGAAACATCGTTGTGGAGCTCAATGCTAAAGCAGCTCCCCAAACCGTTGCTAACTTCATGAATTATGTGAAGTCCAGTTTTTATAAAAATACAATTTTCCATCGCGTTATCCCTGGCTTCATGATTCAAGGCGGTGGCTTTGTCAGCGGTTTGGAAGAAAAAGACACAAACGCTCCGATTGCGCTAGAATCCAAAAACGGTTTGACGAACCAACGCGGCACCATTGCTATGGCCCGCACGATGGACCCAAATTCTGCAACGAGTCAATTCTTCATTAACGTTGCAAACAATAACTTCTTAAATGCTGATCAAGCTCAAGATGGGCACGGCTATGCCGTATTTGGGAAAGTCATTTCAGGGATGGAAACGGTTGATAAAATCGCCGGTGTAAAGACGCACTCTGTGCGCTACTACGACGATGTTCCCATCCGTGATGTCGTCATTAAAAATATCTCTATTCTCAAAGGAAAGTAAACCATGATTCGTTTAACGACCAATGTTGGCATCATCGATCTCGAACTCGATCATGAACACGCCCCGGCCACGAGCAAGAACTTTGAACAGTATGTTCGTGACGGTTTCTACGACGGTACGATTTTCCACCGTGTTATTCCGGGCTTCATGATTCAAGGTGGTGGCTTTGAGGCAGGTATGCGCCAAAAGGCTACGCGTGCTCCGATCGAAAACGAAGCCGCTAACGGTTTGCGTAACGATAAGTACACGATCGCTATGGCTCGTACTAGCGATCCCCACTCTGCCACAGCTCAATTCTTCATCAACGTGGCTAACAATGACTTCTTGAACCACACGGCTCCGACGCCTCAAGGTTGGGGCTACGCCGTTTTCGGTAAGGTCATTGCTGGTGAAGAAGTGGTTGATGAAATCGCTCGCGTCCCGACGCAACAATGGGGCTTCCATCGTGACGTTCCGGTGACCGATATCATCATCGAAAAAGCTGAAGTGATCGAATAATCATTCAACCTCTTCTGACGAAAAAAGGCTGGACATTCCAGCCTTTTTCTTTATCTATTTGTCAAACCTGACGTACCGACGACCTTTTTCATCTAAAGGCGTCACTAACTTTTCTTCTTCAAGCGCTTCAAATAATTTCTTTGCTCTAACTTCATCAATTCTAAACTGGTTCATCCATCGCATTAAAGTTCGCTTTTCATCTATCACTATTAAATCTTTAGCTGGCTCAAGCAACACTTCGGGTGCCTCATCGAGCATAAAACCCGCCTGCATAAACACTTCTCGAACGGGAGCACTTAAAGTTGTGATGTAAGCATCGGTCGTATTTTTTGATGGAGTGGGTAAAACTAAAACGTCCGCGCGCTCAAACTTTTGATGTAATGCTTTAAGTCTGGCCTGTGTAATGCGGCGAGGTTGCATACGAGCTAAGCCGATTAAATCCGTGACAGACTTGGCCATCTCGTCACTAGCGAGCGCTTCATAAAGGTAATTACTTAAAACCAAAATGACCTTCGGTTCGTAGCGAGCAATGGCTTCTAGCACCTTCTGACCACGCTGTGCATAATAAGCGATGGTTTGAGGACCATGAAGTTTTGCTGGCACCTCATCACACCAGACAATCTCGTGCGTTAATGTCTCTAACAGCGTGGGACGGTTCACACTATTGGAAAGACCAATTCCCCAAAGTGAGAACCAATGCGCTAAAGCATCACGAATTTTCCCTTGCTTTAGCGTGGGCGCAAAATAATGTGCGCGTTGCTCATGATCGTAACCTACCGCCCCTTGGCCTGGCAACGTCACAATCAAAAGTCCACCTTTGCCGTTTTGATTTTCGTCCATTTCAATCTTTGCTTAAAGTTAAGGCGTGCTAGGACACACCTATACACGCCTTTTTTAAGCAGTACTTTAAAAAATTAAAGTAACTTCAAGCCACTTTCAATATTGGCAATGACCGTGTCCTTACCGAAAAGTTCCAACGTCTTATCAAACATCGGAGAAACCTTTTCACCGAAGACTAAGACACGAACCGGAACAGCAATCACAGGCATCTTGATACCCATTTCATCCATGATGCTCTTTAAGACGCCATAGATGTTTTCAGAGTTCCAAACTTCAACTTCGCGAGCACGTTCTAAGAAGAGTTCAACAGCCTTCTTGCTCTTTTCATCGGCCAAAACTTGCTTAACCAATTCCACGTCGCGTGTTAACGGACGATAGAAGATCATGCAAGCATCAGCTAAAGCTTCAAGCGTTTCCGGACGTTGCTTGGTGATTTCCATCACGCGAACCAAGTCTGCATTGCCATCAATCACACCACCACGAGCTTCGATACGAGGACGAACCAAGTTGGCCAAGCGTTCGTTATCGGCTTCAGCGATGTATTGGTGATTCAAGTGATTTAACTTCTTCGGGTCAAGGCAAGCCGGCGACTTAGAGCAGTGAGCCAAATCAAACCATTGAGCCAATTGTTCCATAGAGAACTTTTCGTCGTTACCGTGACCCCAACCCAAACGAGCCAAGTAGTTCACCAAAGCTTCCGGCAAATAGCCCTTGCGTTCGTAGTCCATGACGCTGGCGTCACCATTGCGCTTACTCAACTTCTTGTTATCAGGACCGTTAATCAACGGCAAGTGAGCAAATTCCGGCACTTCATAGCCCAAGGCGTTGTAAAGGTTGATTTGACGCGGCGTGTTATTGATATGGTCAGCACCACGAACAACGTGGCTCACCTTCATATCGATATCGTCCACAACAACAGCGAAGTTATAGGTCGGAATACCATCACCGCGCATGATGACCAAGTCATCCAATTCGGTGTTTTCAAAGCTAATTGGACCGTAAACCATGTCGTTCCAGCTCACCGTACCCGTATCCGGATTACGGAAACGAATGACTGGCGTTACACCCTCAGGAATTTCACGACCAACGCAGTTTTCAGGACGCCAACGACCGTCATAACGCGGCTTAATCTTCTTTTCCATTTGTTCGGCACGAAGCGTTTCGAGCTCTTCTTTAGTGGCGTAGCACTTATAAGCCAAACCCTTGGCCAACATTTCATCGACCACTTCCTTGTAACGAGCCAAACGATCCATTTGGTAGATCGGACCTTCGTCGTATTCCAAACCAAGCCAGTTCATGCCGTCCAAAATCACATCGACGGCTTCTTGCGTGGAGCGCTCTTGGTCGGTATCTTCAATACGCAGTAAGAACTTACCGCCAATGAAGTGACGGGCATAAGCCCAACAATAAATGGCCGTACGGGCCGTACCCAAGTGCATCATCCCCGTGGGACTCGGTGCAATACGCGTGCGAATTTCTTTCATTTTTCTCTTATCTATAAAATGTAGAAGCGAATCGTTTTATTTTAAGGCTTTTGTCATTAACTCGCTAGCCACATTATTGGCTCTGTGCCTTATTTTCCTCATGTGTTGTGCAAAACTCGACGATTTTCCACAAATATTGTTGAAACCATTGTGGATAACCTTGGGATTGTTGTGGAATTATCTGGGGAAAAGTACTTTTTCTGGGAAAGTTGTACCCAAAATGCACTTTTCACAGGAAAAAAGTTATTCACTTTGCCCACAATTTTTGTTCACAAGCCTGTGGATAAGTTCTGAAAAGACTCTGAACAAAGTGAATCACTTCTGAAATATGTAAAAACGGACTTCTCTCAATATGAGGAAGTCCGTTCCATTGGTCTGATGCCAAAAACAATTAGAAGCGATAGCTCACACCGCAACCAAAGCCATAAGCATAGTCCTTATCAATCATGGGACTATCTTTAATTTCATTGCTATAAACACGCAAGCTGCTTTCTGCGTACAAAGAGATACGATCCGTCACTTGCCAGTCTGCCATCAAACGAACATAGGGAGAAACGCCTCGTTCCGGGTCGTAGCGATCCAAGCCGCTCTTTTTAGCTTCGGCTGCAGAAATGCCATAGTAGTATTGATTGAACTTGTCACTTGTCCAAATAGCACCAATTTGCGGCGTGATACCGAACTCACCAAAAGCGAAGCGCTTCATGAAGTTCACATCGCCCATGAAGCCATCGCTCTTACCAGAGATATCGCCACCGAGCTGAACATTCAACATACCAAAACCGGTATCTAAGGAATAACCAACGTTAGCAAAAACGGAGGCATCACGATCATCCAATCGCTTCATGCGGCGATCATCACTGTCGTTGGCATCAAAGCTCAACGGCATGTAAGAAATACCAACGCTTAAACGTTGACGATCGGTCTTTAACACATAAGCACCGGCTTCTAGACCTTTAAGGTAAAAATGTTCAGTTTCAACAGAAATCGCAGGTACAGGATAAGTTTTTGCATCCGTAGCACGATAACCGTAATCAAAAACGTGAGCGCCAAGACCCACCGTTCCTTCGAAAGCATAAGCAGGGGCTGCACAGCAAGCAGCAACAGCTAAAGCAGCAAATCTTTTCTTCATCTTTTTCTGTTCTTTGTAAATAGAATTTTTAAATGGTGAACAAAAATTCACCGACAAGTGACTCAGTCTACCTGCTTAAAGCTTTTTTGTCACGAAATGATTGAATATTTATTCACTTTTTTTTTGTAAATGAACCACTAGCGCGACAAAAGAGTTCGTAGGAATAAAAAAAAGGCTGACTACCCGAAGGCAATCAGCCAATTTTTTATATCAACGCTACGCGTGAATATTAGAGGCTCTTAACCTTTTCAACGAGGCTAGCGAAACCAGCCTTGTCAAAGATAGCCATATCGGAGAGAACCTTACGGTCCAAAGCGATACCGGCCTTCTTCAAGCCATTCATGAACACGCTGTAGGTCATGCCGTTGGCACGAGCACCAGCGTTGATACGAGCAATCCACAAGCGACGGAAAACACGCTTCTTGTTGCGACGGTCGCGGTAAGCGTATTGACCAGCCTTCATCACCGCTTGCTTAGCAACGCGGAACACATTGTTACGACGAAGGATAAAGCCCTTGGAGAGCTTCAAAATCTTCTTATGACGGGCACGAGCCGTTACACCACGTTTAACTCGGGGCATCTTTCTTCTCTCCTATAAATTATGCGTAGGGCAACATACGATGAATGGACTTGTTGTCAGATTCGTGGATGGTAACCATACCACGCAAGTGACGCTTGTTCTTCGTCGTACGCTTGGTGAGAATGTGACGCTTGGTGGCGTGACCGCGCTTGATAGAACCGCCAGAGCGCACCTTAAAACGCTTGCTAGCAGCCTTCTTAGTCTTCATCTTCGGCATTTTGACCGATTCCTTTTGTTATTAGATGATCGCCGGTGCTCTCGACCCTCGAGAAACTTTTTGACCGGGTCTCACTTGTTATCACCGAGCCCCTTTTTTAATCGTATCAAGACAAAAAAGAGCGTCTTGAGCTAAAACCAAAGAATGGCTCGGTTATTGAAAAACGCGATTATATTACTTCTTACGCTTGGGCGCAAGTACCATAATCATTTGACGGCCTTCGAGCTTCGGGAAGGACTCCACTTGAGCCACTTCTGCCAAATCTTCCTTAATGCGCGTCAATACATCTTGGCCGAGGTCTTGGTGAGCCATTTCACGACCGCGATAGCGAAGCGTGACCTTAGCCTTATTACCTTCGGCCAAGAAACGCGTCAAAGCGCGAAGCTTCGTTTGATAGTCGTTTTCATCAGTGGCCGGGCGGAACTTCACTTCCTTAACCTGAATAACCTTTTGCTTGGCCTTGATTTCTTGTTGACGTTTTTGTTCTTGGTAACGGAACTTACCGTAATCCATTAAACGGCAAACCGGAGGCGTTGCTTTTGCAGCCACCTCAACCAAATCCACCCCCGCTTCTTCAGCCATAGCCAAAGCTTCGGAAGTACGCACAACCCCAATTTGGGCTCCGTCAACACCCGTTAATCGAACTTCGGGCACTCGAATCTCATGATTGATTCGATGGGTACGTTCTTGAGCGATGATAATTCTCCTGAAAATCACTAAAGTCTTCCGACGCATCGGAAAGTGCTTACTTTAACACTTTTACTTCCAACTTTGGGAAGAAAAACCTTATATTTCAACAAAAAAACAACACTATGGTATACGAAAATCACTAAAAAGGATACTTGCGAAGAAAAAAGAGGAAGTGACATACACTCACCTCCTCTTTTTCTAGCTAACAAAAATCAATTATTCATTGACCTTGTCGTCGGCCATCTTCACCACCATAGCGATGAAGTCATCAACCGGCATCACGCCTAAGTCCTTACCACCGCGGGCACGAACGGCAACCATACCAGCTTCTTTTTCCTTTTCACCCACAACAGCGATGAAGGGCAACTTTTGAAGACTCAACTCACGAATCTTATAGTTGATCTTTTCATTGCGCATATCCTTTTGAACGCGCAAACCAGCTGCCTTCATCTTTGCGGCGATCTCTTCAACATACTCAGCCTGACCGTCGGTGATGTTGGCCACTGCCACTTGAATCGGAGCCAACCACACCGGCATTGCGCCAGCATAGTGTTCGATCAACATACCGATCCAACGTTCCATGGAACCGATGATGGCACGGTGAAGCATCACTGGGATCTTACGCGTGTTATCTTCTGCAACGTATTCGGCACCCAAGCGACCCGGCATTTGGAAGTCAACTTGAACGGTACCACATTGCCAAGAGCGACCCAAGCAATCCTTCAAGTGGTATTCAATCTTCGGACCGTAGAAAGCACCTTCACCCGGCAAAATTTCATATTCCAAGCCAAGTGCATCCAAGCTATCCATCAAAGCCTTTTCGGCTTTGTCCCAAGCAGCATCTTCACCGATACGCATTTCAGGACGCGTAGCAACCTTATAGGCAACGCTATGGAAGCCAAATGTTTCATAGACTTGCTTGACCAAACGAGAGAAGTCTTCACATTCCTTCAAGATTTGGTCTTCCGTACAGAAGATGTGACCGTCATCTTGCGTAAAGCCACGAACACGCATCAAACCGTGCAAAGAACCGGACGGTTCATTGCGGTGGCATTGACCGAATTCACCGTAACGGATCGGCAAATCACGATAACTGCGCAAATCAGAGTTAAAGATTTGGATGTGACCCGGGCAGTTCATCGGCTTTAAAGCGTAGTAACGGTTTTCAGATTCCGTCGTGAACATGTTTTCACGATACTTGGCCCAGTGACCGGAACGTTCCCACAAAGAGCGATCCAACACTTGAGGAGCCTTCACTTCATCGTAGCCGTAGTCACGGTAGATGGAGCGCATGTACTTTTCAACTTGTTGCCACAATGACCAGCCCTTAGCGTGCCAGAAGATCATGCCCGGGGCTTCGTCTTGCAAGTGGAACAAATCCAATTCCTTACCCAAGCGACGGTGGTCACGCTTTTCAGCTTCTTCCAACATCGTCAAGTAAGCCGCCAAGTCATCTTTCTTAGCAAAAGCCGTACCATAGATACGTTGAAGCATTTCATTTTTGCTGTCACCGCGCCAATAAGCACCGGCCACCTTCATGAGCTTGTGAACCTTCAACTTACCCGTGTTCGGCACGTGAGGGCCGCGGCAAAGGTCAATAAAGTCACCTTGTTCATAAAGCGAAATCGTTTCACCTTCCGGAATAGCTTCCACCAATTCAGCCTTGTACTTTTCACCAAGACCTAAGAAGAATTCGATGGCTTCCTCACGCTTCATTTCCTTGCGAACAATCGGGAAATTCTTAGCAACCAACTCGTCCATCTTCTTTTCGATGGCCTTTAAGTCTTCCGGCGTGAAAGGACGCGTGTAAGAGAAGTCGTAATAGAAACCGTTTTCAATAGCCGGTCCAATCGTCACTTGAGCTTCCGGGTAGAGGCTCTTGACGGCTTGAGCCATCAAGTGAGCTGTAGAGTGACGGATGATTTCGAGTGCTTCGGGATCCTTATCGGTAACGATCGCTACTTCAGCATCGTGATCCACAACAAAGCTTAAATCCACCAATTTGCCATCGACCTTACCGGCCAAAGCAGCTTTGGCAAGACTAGAGGCAATATTCTTTGCGATATCGGCCACCGAAACCGGTGCTTCAAATTCGCGCTTAGACCCATCGGGTAACGTTACGGTCAACATCTTCAGCTTCCTTTCAGATATAAAAAAAGTGCGACTTCACAGTAGCCGCACTTCTTTGAATTTTGAGATTTTCCAAGCAACAACAAGCGGGCTCGTTAACGAATTGTCAAACGAGGTGTTGTTGTAGTTCGAGTAGCGTTTACACGTTTCATATTGGAAAATTCTTCTAATGAATGTCTTTATTCTATTCCCGTTAGTAACAGTTTGCAAAATGTTTGTTTTAGCATACAACAAAAAAGGCCCTTCAATACCCTATTTAGAGTGTAGAAGGCCTCATTTTGCACAACGACTAAAACAGATAACGCATTGATGCCGAAGCGCTCATCCCTTGTCGATCACCAGCATAGGCCTTCACATTCAAGTCCAGTATCCAAGGCGAAGTATGTTGCGGAGCCAAACTGACACCTGCCTCAAAAACACCTGTATTGCCTTTTAATGCGACAGAGAAGAGAGAATGGAAAGGTCATTTTTGTTCTCGAAAAAGCAATTACTGTAGGGCACTGAAAAGGTTATTACAATACCCATTCTTTCAAGTTCATTGTGCCGAAAAAAAGTGGCAAAAAGTGCCACTTTTCAAAAAAATCTCCATGTTTTTATCGCATGGAGATTTTCTTACTAAAAAAACAAATTAGTCTGACAGTTTCTTTTGCACTTCTTTAAATGCAGCGATATAACTGCAAGCCACATCTAAGCATTGATTCCAGAAATCGGGACCAGCCGGATCCATCCCCATATGCTTACGAATGAGGTCATCAAGCGTCATACGACCCGTATCGCGCAAGAATTCTCGAATTCTCGATAGAACGCTGGGAAAGCATCGCCTCGCTTTTCTTGTTCCTTACGAAGACCCTGACTGATCAAATAACCAACCATATAGGCATAGTTATAGATATATTGGTCCGTCATAAAGAAATGAGGTTTATAGGCCCAAATGTAGGGATCCGTATCCACCGTTGCATCCCCGTACCACTTGCGCCAAACCGCCTCAATAATCTCTTGCGTATCTTCTGGCGTTACCAACCGTTCTTGACGAATCCTGATGAAACGCTCTTCAAATTCCATACGAACGGGTTGATTTAAACAGAAGTTGGCAACAGAATTTAATTCCTGCCATAAAATCGTAAAGCGCTCTTCGTCCGATTGACTTGTCACGGTACGATAGTGACGTAAATTGGCTTCATTAAAGGTGCTAGCGACTTCGGTCAACGTCATCGGGAATTCCGTTTGCACGGTGGGTAAATCACGCATCACCCAATAGTGGAAAGCATGACCAAGCTCATGAGCTTGCATGATGACAGAAGAAAAGCTACCCATATAGGTGGAGAAAACTCGCGTTTGCTTAAGGCGATTAAAGCGAGAGTAGAAAGCACCTCCTGCCTTATTGGGATCAACACGCGCTTCTAACCAGTGCTTTTCAAGCATCATATCAATGAAGGCCGGCAACTCAGGACTTACTGCCACCAAAGCTTTTTTCACCATTTCCATGGCTTCTGGGTGGGAGATATGACCTCCAGTGGCTTTTTGATTGCCGGGTACCGGTGCTAAAAGGTCACACGTCTTCATTTGCTTGCTACCAAAATACGGAGCACGCAAACGAATCGCTTCTTGAAGTTCTTCTCGGCGATCGTAGACACACTTAAGCAAGGCTTCTATCGCCTCTTTACTCATGCGGTTTTGTTCAAGGCTGGGGGTGAGCCAATCAACGCCGGCTTCCTTAAACTGCACGCTTCTAAAGCCATGCATGGCATTTAAGATGTCCACATAGCTTTGGGCATGAGCTTCATACCAAGCATTCATCGCATCTTGCGTATTGCTACGCAAAACGGGATCCGGCACACCCTTTAAAACACTCATGCATTGGGACTGTTTAAAGTCGTGCGTTTGACCTTTACCGTCAACCACTTGCACCTTAAGCGTTTTATTCAAACGCTTGTATTGAGCGTCCATGGGGTAAAAGTTCGTGGCAGCAAACTCGTCAATTAAACGACGTTGCGTTTCATTGAGTTTGCTCTTCCAAGAGTTTTTCTTTTCTAAGGCAACAAACTTCCAGTGAGAAATGGCTGCATTTTCCCAAGCGGGATCTTCATCGCTTAATGTACCCAAAATCGCAAACAGGCTAGCACCTGCTACCTCCAATTGCATCATTAAACTTTGAGAGCCCCCGAAAGCGGTCATCGCTTCGATATCGGTTAAATTTTGACTGCAGGCGCAGTAAGAGAAAGAAATCAAAGAAGATGCCCCATCAAAGGCATCATCGTAGACGGGCATCCACTCGATAACGTCTTCGATGGTGGGCTTAGCGGGCACGCCGGCCTTTAATTTTTCAATACAGGCAACGACGTGCTTTCGTTCATTTAAAAATCGCTCATCGGAGACGCTGCCGTAAGCATCGTCAAAGGTCCAAGCTGGTAGTTTCTCTTGGGTTGTCTCCTTTTGAGCCATTTCGATATCCTTTTTTAAAAAACTGATTGATAAATTGCTAAGACATCATCACTGGTTAATTTCTTAAATTGACCGATGGTGCCCGTTCTTGCACAAGCGCTCTTGGCGCATACCTCTAGTGCCTGTCCGTCAAGCCCAAATTCGGAGAGTTTGGCGGGCATTCCCATAGTTTGATAGAACTTGCTCAGCGCGTCAATGCCAGCCTCGGTAGTGTTTTCACCCATAACTTCTCGTGCAAAACGTGCCATACGAGCGGGATTGACGTCGGCCACATAGCGCATCCATGCAGGCGTTAAAACAGCCAAACCTGCCCCGTGCGTGATATTGGCGTCATAGGCTGATAACTCGTGTTCCATCGCATGGCAGGCCCAATCCTCTACTTGTCCTAACCCGTAGTATCCGTTATGAGCCCAGCTACCCACCATGGCCACTTGGCACCACGATTCGTAGTCCTTTGGATTTTCTAATAACTTCGGGCCAAACTGCATGGCCGTACGAATCGCCGCTTCGGCTTGAGCCGAGACAAAGTCCGTATGCTCAGTATTGGTGAAATAGCGCTCAAAGATATGGCTAATCATGTCCACAACACCTGCAGCAATTTGATTTTTTGGCAAGGTAAAGAAGAGCTCTGGATCAACAACGGATAAAATCGGACGAATCTTTTCACTGGCCGTTCCCAACTTTAAGTCGTTGTGGCTAATGACCACTCGCATGGATTGCTCGCTTCCAGCCGCTGGGATTGTTAAAACCGTAGCAATCGGCAAAGCATCCGTAATTTTTACGCCTTTGGTGAAAAAGTCCCAAGCATCGCCATCGTACTTAGCCCAAGCGGCTGCCACCTTGCAAGTGTCGATAACAGAGCCACCACCTACAGCCAACAAGCACTCAAGTCCCGACTGTACGGCAATGTTTTTAACTTTTTCTGCAAACTCTAACGTGGGATTGGGGCGCACACCACCAATCGTAAAGTACTCAATCCCTTCGGCTTCAAGAGAGGCTTGAACATGAGCGATTGTGCCATTGCGCAACGCACTGCCACCACCATAAACAATCAATACTTTCGAAATGCCCTGTTCTTTTAAGTACGTTCCAACGCGGCCATGCTCGCCTTGACCAAAAAGAATTCGTGTGGGGTTGTAGTAGTTGAAGTTAAGCATAGGTGACCTCAAACAAGAAATGTTGACAACTTTACGATTTTAAACCGCCATCTCAGTGGTTTCATCAATTACCTTAAATGATAAAGTGTTTAAAATTTTACCGTTTACAGCAACCTCCTAAAGCCCCTGTTTTTAAACGGAGGATGTAAGGAGCAAAGTCGAAAGACTTTGTAAATTGAATGATTGAAGGTATTATTATTTGATCTCTATTGCTAAAACAAAGCTATGGAACTGATGCCCAACTACTCATTCGAACTGAAACTCAA
>CALESB010000027.1 GCA_937906995.1 uncultured Sutterella sp. | reverse complement strand
TTGTCTAAACTTATTCTCTCCCATTTCGGGAGGGAGGAGTGATCCATGTCATTAAGTCATGGGTTTTACGACGGAGGCTATAAAGGCTACCAATATCGAATTTAGTAGCCTTTCCTTTATTTGCTTTTTTGCTTGAACTCACACAAATCAAAAATAGGGCAGTGAGCGCAATCAGGTTTGGTTGCTTTACAGCAGTAGCGACCATGTAAAAGCAACCAATGGTGAGAGTCTTTCATAAACTCCTTAGGCATAAACTTAAGGAGTTTTTTCTCAACTTCTTCTGGTGTTTTACCTGGTGCAAATCCAGTACGGTTGCTAACTCGAAAAATATGCGTATCGACAGCAATGGTAGGTAAACCAAACGCAACGTTTAAAACAACATTAGCAGTTTTTCTGCCTACACCAGGTAAGCTTTCCAAGCTAGCGCGATCACACGGTACTTCAGACCCAAATTCATCAATGAGTTTTTGGCTCAGGGCGATAACATTTTTGGCTTTGTTACGATATAACCCAATCGTTTTGATGTAGGGCGTTAAGCCTTCAATCCCTAATTTCACCATGGCTTCCGGCGTATTGGCAACTGGAAAAAGTTTAGCGGTAGCGATATTAACGCTTTTGTCTGTAGCTTGAGCCGACAGTGCGACAGCGACCAATAGCTCATAAGGAGAGGTATAGTTCAGTTCACTTTCAGGGTTGGGTCTTTCAGCCGCCAACCGCTTCATAATTTCGTATCGTTTTTCTTTATTCATACGTCTTAAAAAGCCATTGAGTTAGTGCTTTTTGGCAGCCATGGCCAAAATGTCTGCAATAAGACTCTTTTTCTTTTCAGCTGTCGTATTGTTCGCAAGGCGTTTTTCGCGAGCTTCACGCTTGGCTTTTTCACGATGCAGTTTTGCTTGGTAGCGCTCTCGTGCGGCGTGTGCTCGCTCCTGAGTCCATTCAAAGGGAGCAGGAACCATTTCAATACAGTCAACAGGGCATGGCACAACGCATAATGCGCAACCAGTGCACCAATCGCTAATCACGGCATGCATACGCTTGGGGGCGCCGACAATGGCGTTAGTTGGGCAAGCAAGGACACATTTACGGCAACCAATGCATAGTTCCGGTTTGATGTGAGATATTTCAAGTGGTACTTCATGACCGTACTCAGGATCGAGTTCGACGACTGGGCGCCCTGTAACTTTAGCTAAAGCTTCAATGCCTTTTTTTCCGCCGGGAGCACAACGGTTAATAGGGGCTTCGTCCATGACAATAGCCCATGCATAAGCGCGGCAGCCGTCGTAGCCACATTGACGGCACTGCGTTTGCGGTAAAACATCATCAATTTGATCGATCAAAGAACTCATAATAAATTACCAAAAGTTTTCTGAAATAAGTGTTCCGAATTTTTCGCCCCTTGGCGCTGTAAATCCTTTCATTTTTAGGAGCTTTTTCATAGAACTTACAAAATCGGGGTTGCCACAAAGGATTATGCGGCTTTTTTCCGGATTTAGCTCAATACCAAACTCTTGAAGTTTACCGTTTTGAATTGTTTCGGTTAAACGTCCTTGGAGTTCTCCTTGAGAGTTTTCATCCGTTTCACGAGTGGTTAAGCGAATAAATTGGAAATTGTGTTCTTGTTGCAAATCCATTGCAGCTTCTTGAAATCGATGGGTAACCGTGAGATCGGCAGCATATCGTGCGCAATGAATGACGGTGACTTTTTCGAATCGATCCCATGGATTGGATTTAAGGATGGATAAAAAGGCGGATACTCCGGTTCCTGTACCCATACAGACAAGATGGCCATGTGGTTGTAATCGTTGAGGATTCATTAACCCGTAAGCTTCATCATCTACATAAATCGTGTCGCCAACGGTTAAATCAAAAAATTGGCCCGAAAGTTCTCCTTCTGTTACACGGGCAATGTAGAAGTCCAGTTGATTGGCCTCTGGTGCACTTGCTACTGAATAGGGGCGAGCAAGGATATCCTCATCGGACTGGACTGGACTGCGGAGCGCTAGACCGATTCTGACAAATTGTCCTGGGGTAAATTTTAAGCAAAGAGGTTTTTCAACTGAAAGGAACAGAAGACGATCACTATGCTTTTCAATGGCTTTAATTTTTACAGGGTTAAAACTCATATAGTTGGAATCCACATCAAATCTCAGGAGAGATTTTAAAGTTTTTTCCTTTATCGGCAAATAAAAAGCGCTTTCCGAAATTGATTTGGAAAGCGCTGAGAATACGTTAGGTAGTAACTATTCAGTTTTCAAGAACTGACGCTTACCTTCAACTCCATGCCATTTGTCAGCATCTGCGGGGCGAGGACGTTGGCGGGTGATAGAGGGCCATTTTTGACAGAGTTCAGCGTTTAAGGCAATGAACTCCTCTTGACCGGCAGGTACATCATCCTCATGAAAGATGGCTTCTTCAGGGCACTCAGGTACACAGACGGCACAGTCAATGCATTCATCAGGATCAATTACCAGGAAGTTAGGACCAACGCGGAAGCAATCAACTGGGCAAACAGCCACACAAGCTGTGTCGGTACAGTTAATGCAGGATTCACAGACAACGTGTGCCATGATGACTCTCCAAAAATTAAATCATTAAAGTGGAATTCGTTTGAAAGGTTGTCATTGTACTCCAAATTTTTTAGACTTCCCTTTTGGAGCTTGCCAAAAAGGATATAGAACCGTGATTATTGAGTCTTTACTGGATACCGACCTCTACAAATTTACGATGATGCAGTGTGTTTTGCATCAATTTCCAGGGGCCGAAGTGGAATATATGTTCCGTTGTCGCAATGCCGATGTGGACTTAACCCCTTTTGCTGATGAAATTAATAAGGAGATTGATCATTTATGCACGTTACGCTTTGCAGATGATGAATTGGATTATT
The DNA here is from genome assembly GCA_937906995.1 of uncultured Sutterella sp. GTDB lineage: Bacteria > Pseudomonadota > Gammaproteobacteria > Burkholderiales > Burkholderiaceae_F > Aphodousia. Next base: position 16,805 of record CALESB010000027.1, on the reverse strand, counting down.
TGAGTGGCTTGCGGTTCATTAAGCATGACTTTGTGGATTTTTTAAGCCTTTTTCAACTGAAGCGCAAGTACATTACCGTTAGTGTTAATGGCAAAGAGTTAAATATTTCAATTAAGGGACCATGGTTACACACCATTTTATTTGAAATTCCGGTTCTCGCAATTGTGAACGAAACGTATTTCCGTCATATTGCACCTAATATCGACAAGCAAGAAGGTCGACGTCGTCTTCAAGCAAAGATTGAAATGGTGAAAAATGAACCAGACAATGAATTAATCTCATTATCTGATTTTGGTACTCGTCGGCGCTTTTCTCGAGAATGGCAAAAGGAAGTCCTTGAAACATTGTCCAGAGAGATCCCTAAGCAATTCGCGGGAACGAGCAATGTTATGTACGCCAAAGAAATGGGGTTATTACCCATGGGAACGATGGCACATGAATACCTTCAAGCTTGCCAAGCTTTGGGACCACGTTTACGTGACTCTCAAACCTATGCTTTCGAGATGTGGGCAAAAGAGTACCGTGGTGACTTAGGCATTGCATTAACCGATGTTTACGGTATTGAGCCATTCATCAAAGACTTTGATATGTATTTTTGTAAGCTCTTTGACGGTGTTCGCCAAGACTCTGGAGATCCGTTTGCTTGGGGTGAGCGAATGATTGAGCACTATCGGGCAAATCGCTGTGACCCATCAACAAAGACTTTTATTTTTTCTGATGGACTAACTTTTGACCGATTAATCGAGCTTTTCCGCCGTTTTAAAAAGCGTGTTCGCTTGGGTTTTGGTGTGGGAACAAACTTAATGAACGATTTGGGACCTGAGCCCTTAAATATTGTGATTAAGATGGTTCGAGCCAATGGCCAACCTGTTGCCAAAATCTCAGATACGCCGGGAAAAAGCCTTTGTGATGATGAAAGCTATCTTAGTTATCTAAAGCAAGTTTTTGGTATTAAAGCTTAAACGATAAGTAAAAACACTCAAAAACCAGGGCTAGATCATTGTTGGTCTGGCCTTTTTTATATCCATAGTAGGAGATTTTCCGTAAAATACATAAACACCTTTAATTTAAATCAAAGGATTTATTTCCCAAATGAAAAATAAACTTTTAATGGCAGCAGCCCTTTTTGGACTACCGACCATAGCAAGTGCCGCCTCTCTTAATGGCGCTGAGCTCTCTGTTCTTTGGGCAATACCGTTTGCCGGTATTCTTCTCTCTATTGCATTATTCCCTCTCTTAGCTCCCCATATTTGGCATCACCACTATGGAAAAATTGCCGTTTTTTGGGCGGCTTTATGCACGATTCCTCTTTTTGCAGTGTATGGTCCGACAGTGGCCAGTGGGGCTGTTGCCCATGCGATGATCGGTGACTATATTCCGTTTATCATTTTTGTGGGTACTTTGTTTATTGTGGCCGGTGGTATCCATATTCGCTCGTCATTTGTTGGTACACCGGTGATGAATGCTTCGATTTTGTTCATTGGGGCACTCTTGGCTAACATCATGGGAACAACCGGTGCGGCCATGCTTTTGATTCGTCCTTTAATCAAGGCTAATGAGCATCGTAAGTTCCGCATGCATACCTTTATTTTCTTTATTTTCTTAGTGGCCAACATTGGTGGTAGCTTAACGCCATTGGGTGATCCCCCCTTGTTCTTAGGCTTTTTACGAGGCGTGGACTTCTTCTGGACCACTCAATATTTGATTGCCCCCATGTTGGCATGTGTGGCCTTCTTATTGGCGATTTACTTGGTTGTAGATTCCTATTTTTATCGTAAAGAGGACCGTCAATTGCTCCATAGCGGAGAAAAGGTACCATTTAAGATTGAGGGTTGCATCAATATTTTATTGTTGGCCTGTGTGTCCGGAGCAGTCTTGTTATCGGGCTTTTGGAAGTCGGGTGTTACGTTTGAAGTGATGCATGTTCCTTTGACTTTGGAAGGTTTGGTGCGCGATGCACTCTTTATTGCTATCGCTATTGCCTCGCTTGTTTTAACCCCCAAAGCCGTGCGCACTGCTAACCAATTTACTTGGGAACCGATTCTTGAAGTAGCAAAACTTTTCTTTGGTATTTTTGCTTGTATCGTGCCAGTTTTGGAAATGCTTCGTGCAGGTCATGCCGGTGCTTTTGCTCCGTTGGTGGCATTGGTGACAAATGCAGATGGAACATTTAACAATCATATGTTCTTCTGGTTGACGGGTTCTTTATCTGCATTCTTAGATAATGCACCAACCTATTTGGCCTTCTACAACTTAGCCGGCGGTGACGCTTATACCTTAATGCATGTGGACTCTCATACTTTAATGGCCATCTCTATGGGTTCTGTCTTTATGGGTGCAGTGACTTACATCGGTAATGCCCCGAACTTCATGACAGTGGCTATTGTGCAAGAACGTGGTATCAAGATGCCAACCTTCTTTGGTTACATGATTTGGTCAGTGGGGATCTTGGTTCCGACCTTCTTCCTTCTTAATACTTTCTTTATTTAAGTTGGTTGATGCATAAATAAAAAGGCCGAGTTTGGTTAACTCGGCTTTTTTCTCGATAGCTATTTCAAAGCTATTTTTGCGCCCTTTCAATGTCTTTTGCGGCAACAGCATTAAAGCGATACTGAAAGTCGTGAAAGTTTTTTCCTTTATTGACAATTAAACCGGGTAAAACTTGACGTTTCGGGGAGCGAACTTCAACAAAGGCAAAATTGACAGCATCGCGTTCACTTGTCTTAATCCCAACATCTCTTGAATCAATATTTTGCGGGAAAGTTAATGCCATAACTTTCGTACCATTTATTGTTTTTAATTGGTACTTCCCCATTGCGACACGCTTGCCGTTCGTTTCACAGATCGCACTGGCTCGATTCGCTTCAAAGATTTCAATGTCACCGTTATTGCCCTTGCGATTAGTAAATCGAATAGCATAAGGTTGTGATCCAGAGCGACGTTCGTAATTTAAACAGTTAGGAATTTTGTTGGAAAAAACGTTAATAAAGTGATCGAGCGTTTTAGGTCCGCTCAAAACGTCTTTATTCGGGATGACGACTTTATCTGTAACGGTTTGGAATGTAGGGACATAGGCGATAGCACCCTGGCTAAAGCGATAGCCAGAGGATATTTTTTGAGCGATTTTTGTTGGCCGATTGCTATGGTTTTTCAAAAAACTTTGAATTGACCGCTCAGAAACATCATAAGCTTGAAGTGAAACAATAAGGCTATCTCTAGCACTGCCTTGGATGGCAACTTGATTATGTCCAAGCACGCGTAATTGACGCACATTAGACGGTTTTTGAAGTTTGCCATTAACGACAACCCAGTCACGGTTGCCACCATAACTAAATTGATGAGGCGTCGCCTTACTAAAATTCGTCTTCAATAAGTAAGTACTACCTTGACGCTTTCCAAGTTGAAAAAAACTGTACTGATCTTCGTAAAAGTGATAGACACCTTGTTTAAAAATGTCGATGGTTTTTACGTTGGGGATCGGGATTGCCTTACTAGGAACTTCGATTGACTGCGGTGTTGCATTCACTGCAAAGCTTGTCGCAAGGCCTAAGACAATAACGCAGGCGTTGGTTGTCCAAAGGTGTGAAGTTGGCATAGCTGACCTCGTAGGGTATCGGTCTGAGAAACTTCTAGTATTCTACTTCGAAAGGGGGTGAAGTGTGGCTGGAAACGCTTAGAAACAAAGGCGTCTAATTTAGTAGAGTTTAAAATTAGACGCCCGGACTTGATGAACTTAAATTTGTTTGAAAATCAACGTGCCATTTGTGCCTCCAAAGCCGAAGGCATTTTTCATGGCGTAGCGAATAGGCATCTCTCTAGCGACGTTTGCGCAGTAGTCGAGGTCACACTCTGGGTCGCGAGTAAATTGATTGATAGTCGGAGGAGAGATCTGATTTTTTACAGCAAGAATGGCAAAAATCGATTCCACACCACCGGCGCCTCCAAGCAGATGTCCCGTCATGGATTTTGTGGAATTAACAACCAATTTTTGGCAGTGAGAGCCAAAGGCGGCTTTGATGGCTTTGGTTTCATTGGCGTCACCCGCTGGCGTTGATGTACCGTGTGCATTAAGGTAATCGACTTCATCTGGATTAATGCCAGCCTGAGCCATGGCTGCTTGCATACAACTGGTTGGGCCTTCGGTGGCTGGCATGGTGATGTGGTAAGCGTCACTCGTTAAGCCGTAACCGACAATTTCAGCATAAATCTTGGCACCACGAGCCTTTGCATGTTCATACTCTTCCAAGACGATCACTCCAGCACCTTCACCCATAACAAAGCCATCACGGTCTTTGTCAAAGGGTCGGCTAGCACTCGTTGGATCATCATTTCGGTGACTTAATGCGTGAATGTTGTCAAAAGCGGCGACACCAACTGGCGTTATAGCGTTATCGGTACCGCCAGCCAACATAACTTCGGCATCGCCTCTTCGGATCATCCAACTGGCCTCACCAATCGAATGTAGACCTGTCGAGCAGGCCGTTACATGAGCAATATTGGGACCCTTAAAGCCGTGCATAATCGAGAGCTGGCCTGAAACCATGTTGATAATGGCCCCAGTGATCATGAAAGGTGAAACTCTTTTGACCCCTCTTTCTAGATAGGTTTTTTCGTTATCACAAATAACGGAGAGCCCACCGATTGCTGAGCCGACTGCACAGCCAAAGCGCTTCATGTTTTCTTTTTCAAAGTCAAAGCCTGCGTCGGCAATTGCTTGTGAGCTTGCAGCAATACCGTAATGGATAAAGCGGTCGTAGCGACGAGCTTCTCGAGCGGGCATGTACTGCTCAATGTTAAAGCCTTTGAGTTCACCAGCAATTTGGCAGCCCAAATCACTAGGATCAAAGCGTGTTATTTTGCCAATTCCGCTTTTGCCTGCAATGAGATTGTCCCAACTCGTTTGCACATCATTACCAAGAGGACTAACCATGCCAAGGCCAGTAACAACCACTCGACGCATTAGGCTTCTCCTTCGGGTTTGGCTACATGAATTTCTGAGCCTGTACTGTAGAGGTAATCATTAACAATTTGCTCGCACGTTGGGAAGTACCAGCTTCCGTCCGTTTTTTTAACAGTTGTTTCTTTCAAACGATACGTTGTTGCTCCACACGTCCAGACGTTATAAAGACGCATATGGGTGCAAAGGCAGCACATTGGTTCTCCCAATTCGTCGGCTTTAGCCCCGTGCATTTTGGCATTCCATTGTTTGAGATAAGGGCATTGACCATGGTTGAGTAAGAAACCATACGCTTCACAATTGGGTGGAACATTCATCTTCATTGCTGGCGTTGATTTAAGCATTCGCATTAAGTAGCCAGTCGGTGAAAGATGATTGACCTCAATGTCATCATTTTTTGCGTTTAAGTAGGCAGATTTGACAGGTGCTGGTAGGCCACTTTCTTGTGTGATCGTAAATCGCGTTGCGACTTGAACACCGTCAGCACCAACTTCTTCAATCATGCGTGTGGCGTCACCACCGGTAAAAACACCACCGGCAGCAAATACTGGGATATTGAGATTATTTTCTTTTAAGTAACTCTTAACTTCCTTGATAATGTCTTCAACTTTATAGTTTTTCCAATCTTCACCAAAGCCTAAATGCCCCCCAGCTAACGGACCTTCAACAACAATGTAATCGGGGAGACGGTCAAGGGATTTCGTACGTTTGAGAATCAAATTCAAAGCTCGAACAGAACTGACAACAAACCCTAGGCACACTTCACGGAAATGCTTATTTTCTGACATGAGCTTAAAGCTCGATAGGTGCAGACCAGCGCTCAGTGTAATGCCATTAATACCAGCATCAAGAGCGGCATTTAAGCGAACTTTTAAAGTGGCAAGGCTGTCATTCATGGTGAGCTTTTCCATGCAATTCATGAAAACCATACCCTTACCGGTCGCTTTCTTCATGACATTTTCAACGTACATTTTCGTTGCTTTTGCCAAGGCTTCAAGATCGAATTGAATAGGGGTTTTATCTTCTGAGGCGCGAAAGCGAATAAATTGCGTAGCCTTTTCTGCCACAAAGTGTGTACCAAACGTACGGTCAGCAACGTCAATGAGCATTGCATCTGACAAGTGGGCGATGCCACCGAGTTTTTCTACAGCTAACACCATGTCAGCTGTTGAGATGTTTGTTCCCATACCACCGACCATAAGGGGTAGGTATTGTTTGCCGAGTAGTGTCACTCGATGATCGTTTAAGCAGGACACCATGAACCTCCAAAAAAATGTCTTTTTTTAGGTTAAAGAATCAAAAACTGAAAAAAAATACCCAAAAATATTGGGGCAAACCCCAATAAAAAGCCCTCTTTTTGAAGAAAAATATTGCGTCTAGAATCGTTAGATTAATTTCACAGAAACTCTTGGAGAAACTTTCATGGCACTTTTAGAGGGCAAAAGATTGTTAATTACGGGCATTAATTCGACCCGAAGCATTGCTTATGGTGTTGCCAAAGCATGCTATGCAGAAGGTGCTGAATTGGTTCTGACCTACAATAACGAACGCTTTAAAGGGCGGTTAGAAAAATTTGCCGTTGAGTTTGGTCATTGCCCTGTTGTGCAATTGGATGTCACCAACGATGAGAGCTTGTCTGTGTTGGCTGAGCAGTTAAAGGCTCATTGGGCTGAAGGCTTTGATGGTTTCGTTCATTCGATCGCTTGGGCGCCAAGAGAGGCCATTGAGGGTTCTTTCTTGGAGGGGTTAAGTCGTGATGGTTTTATGCAAGCCATCAATGTTTCTGCCTACTCCTTTGCTGCGATGGGTAAAGTGCTTTTGCCTCAAATGCAAGGTCGCAAGGCATCCATGTTATCTATGTCTTTTTTAGGGGCAGAGCGAGTTGTGCCTAATTACAACACGATGGGGGTTGCAAAAGCTGCGTTGGAAGCAGTAACACGCTATATGGCAGCTGATGTTGGTCCACAAGGTTTTCGCGTGAATGCATTGTCCAGCGGCCCCATCAAAACGCTGGCAGCTAGTGGTATCAAAGATTTTGGCAAGATGCTTAACACTGCTCGTGACATTTCTCCGATGCGTCAGTTTATTACGTTAGAGGATGTTGGCAATACGGCTGCTTTCTTGCTTTCTGATTATGCTGCTGGAATTACAGCGGAGACGCTTTATGTTGACGGTGGTTTTCATGCCGTTGCCGCTCAATGTTAGGAACGAAAATGAAATACGACATTAACGATATTATGAAGATGCTTCCTCATCGTTATCCCTTTCTTTTAATTGATCGGGTCGAGTCGATTAATGAGGACAAAACAGTCTGTGTAGCTATTAAAAATGTGACGGCTAACGAACCTCAATTTACCGGTCATTTTCCGAACTGCCCGGTAATGCCAGGAGTATTGATTATCGAGGCTATGGCACAATGTGGGGCGATTTTAGCTCTGGATCGTCTGGGCGCCACTTCGCACGACCAGAACACATTGTTCTTTTTCGCTGGCATTGATAATGCTCGCTTTAAGCGAGTTGTTATGCCTGGAGATCAATTACGCATAGAGGCCACTTATGTGCGAGATCGGGCAGGTATAGGCAAATTTGACGTTGTTGCAACCGTGGACGGACAAGTTGCCTGCTCAGCCACGCTGATGTGCGCTCGAAGAGTCGTCAACAAAGTTGAGTAGACAAAAATAAACCTTGCAGAAGCAAGGTTTGAATCAGTGGTGGGCCATGTTGGGCTCGAACCAACGACTAAGGGATTATGAGTCCCCTACTCTAACCAACTGAGTTAATGGCCCACGCGAATTTTCAATGATAGCATAACTGTAACAATTAAAGTATAAGTTTATAAAAGAAGTTTATAAAAAATGCCCTGCAAAAATGCAGGGCAAAAACAGAGGATTCTTTCTAATTAGGGATTTTTGGCATTGGCAAGCTTCACTTCGAAGTCATCTAAAGTATTGCCAACCACTTTGTGAAGAGCAATCAGTGCAATCAAGTTAGGAATCGCCAACAGGCCATTAAAGAGGTCAGCGAGTGTCCAGACTAATTCAACTTTTAACAATGCCCCCAATACTAAGCAACCGCAAACAATGAATCGATAAATGTTTAATCCGCGTCCTTTAAAGAGATAACGCATATTTTGTTCACTGAAGAAGTACCATCCAATAATGGTAGAGAAAGCAAAGAAGAATAAACAGATAGCAACGAAACCGGTCCCTAACTGGCCTAACCCAACGTTATAAGCTTTTTGAGTGAGTTCAATCCCTGTGACCTGATAGTCAAGAACTCCAGTGACCATAATGACCAGGACAGTAAAGGTAACGATAACAAGCGTAGCTGCGACACCAAAGACGGCGACGAGCCCCTGTTCAGCAGGGTGTTCGACTTTAGCTACAGCATGTGCATGAGGTGTGGTACCCATACCAGCTTCATTGGAAAAAAGACCGCGAGCTACACCAAATTGCATCGCTTTGGCAACAGTTAAGCCTAAGGCACCACCAGCTACCGCTTGAGGGTCAAATGCTGCAATAAAGATCATCTTAAAGGCAGGAATAATTTGATCGTAATGAAGCCCCAAAACGTAGCTACCACCAATGATGTAAACCAAAGCCATAAAAGGCACAATTTTTTCAGTAACACTGGCAAGAGATGCAACTCCACCAAAGAAGACTAAACCACCTAAGAATGCGACAAACAAACCAGAGGCAAGGTGGGGGATTCCAAAAGCGGTTTCCATAGCGGTACTGACTGTATTGGATTGCACCATGTTACCCATACAACCCATTGCCAGAATAATCGTGATAGAAAAGAAGACGGCCATGGGTTTGAACTTTGGGCCTAACCCGCGAGTGATGTAGTATGCAGGTCCGCCAACCACGTGACCATGATCATCATAAGTTTTGTAGATTTGAGCAAGAACAGCTTCAGCAAAAATCGTAGCCATGCCAAAAAAGGCAGCTACCCAAAGCCAAAAAAGGGCACCCGGACCACCGGAAACAATTGCAGTAGCCGCACCCGCAACATTACCAGTACCAACTTGAGCAGCAATAGCGGTTGCTAAAGCTTGAAAAGAGCTCATACCGGATTTGTCTGCTTTTTTGCCAAATAATGAGGCTGTACCAAAAAGATAACGTAAGGCAAAGCCAAAGTGACGCACTTGTGGAAAGCGTAATTTAATGGTGTAGAAAAGACCGGTACCACATAACAACGGAATAAGGAAAAAAACTCCCCACAAAACGCTGTTGATACTCGATACCCAGTGATTAATAAGATCCATGATGATTGACTCCAAAAATGGCGTCAATCAACATTACTTGTAGAATTGAAAAGATAAAAGAGAAAATCTTGGGAAAACTGTATAAATATAAGTATTTACCCTAATATTAAAGGGAGCTGTATTGGGGGATTTAAGTAGAAACTGGCCCCGACTGAGGATAGTCGGGGCTCGTAGAGTAAAAGTTAAGGTTTGATGTTTTTGAGTTTAGACTCAAAATCGCGGAGGGAATTACCAACAACTTTATTGAGTGCAATTAAAGCAATAACGTTAGGAATCACCATAAGAGCATTGAACATGTCAGATAGGGCCCACACTAGATTGACATGTAAGCAAGCACCCAAAACTAGGAAGCCACAAACTAAGGCGCGATAGGGAAGTACGCCACGGCCCTTAAATAGAAAGCGGACATTTTGTTCACTAAAAAAGTACCAACTGATAATGGTGGAGTAAGCAAAAAAGAATAAGCAGATAGCGACAAACTTGACGCCAAAACCACCAAGACCAATGTTATAGGCCTGTTGGGTTAATTCAATGCCTGTCGTTTTATAGTCTAAAACACCCGTTACCATGATCACTAAGATGGTGAACGTAACGATAACAACGGTGGCAAAGACACCGAAAATGGCAAACAAACCTTGTTCAGCAGGGTGTTCGGGTTTGGCAACAGCGTGGGCGTGGGCAGTGGTACCCATACCTGCTTCATTGGAAAATAGACCACGAGCTACACCAAATTGCATCGCTTTTGCCACTGTTAGGCCTAAAGCACCACCTCCAACGGCTTCAGGATTAAATGCCGCAGTGAATACTAATCCGAGCGAAGGCAGGATTTGATCATAGTGCATCGCTAAAACAAAAGAGCCTCCAACAAGATAAATCATAGCCATGAAAGGAACGATCTTTTCAGTGACGCTGGCTAAGCGAGAAATACCACCAAAAATCACTAAAGCTGTGAGGATCATGACACCAACGCCAGACGCTAAAAGCGGAATGTCAAAGGCTTGGAGCATTGCGTTACTGACGGTGTTGGATTGTACAAGGCTACCCATGCACCCCATCGTAATAATGGCAACGAATGAGAAGAAGATAGCTAACGGGCGCCACTTTTCTCCCATGCCTTTGAGAATGTAGTAGGCAGGGCCACCGACAACATGGCCTTTGTCATCAAGACCTTTGTAGGTTTGAGCTAGTACAGCTTCTGCGAAAATGGTCGCCATGCCAAAAAAGGCAGCAACCCAAAGCCAAAAGAGTGCACCAGGCCCCCCTGAGACTAAGGCAGTAGCGGCACCTGCGACATTACCAGTACCAACTTGAGCAGCAATGGCTGTGGCGAGTGCTTGAAAAGGGCTCATGCCAGATTGGTCGGCTTTCTTTCCAAAAAGTGACGCATTGCCGAAAAGCAGTTTGACTGCGAGCGGAAAATGACGAATTTGTACGAAACGTAATTTAATCGTAAAGAAAATACCGGTGCCACAAAGCAGAGGAATTAAAAAGAATACACCCCAAAGCACACTGTTAATTTCTAAGACCCAACCATTGAGAAGATCCATAAGTCACCTAAACTAAACAGTAAAGTGATAATTTTTACTTAAGGTGGTGTTTTAAGAACAGAAGTCTCATGAAAAGAATTGTTTAAAATTAATTAGAAGTACTTATAAATATTGAGAATTATTACGTTTTGAAAAAATTTTGTTAAAACTCTCTTTTTGCTAAGAGAGTCAAAAAGGTCACTACAATAGTTGGTCAATGAAAAGCTTTGATTTTTTGGCGAATAGATTTAAATAAGGAACGCTTTTATGAAAAAAGTTTCGGTGATTGGTTCAGGTGCTTTAGCAACCATTTTTGTGACTCAGTTAGACCGTCTTTTAAAAAATGAGTATGAAATTAGCTGCATCTATTCTAAAACGTTGGAACATGCTCAAACACTAGCCAACAAGGTGCAAGCGCAATCGACAGATCGTTTCGATGAATTCCAAAAAGTGCCATGTGATATTGTGGTTGAATTTGCGGGCATTAACGCTGTCAAATTGCATGCTAAGGCATTACTTGAAGATGGAAAAGATCTTATCATTGCCTCTGCCGGCGCTCTGGCTGATGAGGTATTTAAAGAAGAGCTTCAAAAGGCTGCCAAAGGTAGCGGGAGCAAACTTTATGTGGCCGGCGGCGCTATCGGAGGTCTCGATTTAATGCAAACCTTTGCTCTAATGGGTGAGGCTGAGGCAGAAATTTGTAGCACCAAGGCGCCGAGAAGCCTCAATGGTGCCCCCTATCTTCAAGGACGTTTATTGTCTGAGACTGAAAGAGAAATCGTTTTTGAGGGTGGGGTTAAGGAAGCGATTGCTGGCTTTCCAAAAAATGTCAATGTCGCCGTTACGACAAGCGCTGCTACTGAGAACCCTGCAACTCAAGTTAAACTGATCAGTACGCCAGGCACATCAACGAATACGCATACGATCACTTTAAAAAATGCACTGATGACAGCAAAGATTGAAATTGCTTCTCAGCCTGATCCAAAGAATCCTAAATCCAGCGTTTCCACGGCTTGGAGCGCCCTAGCTTTATTAAAAAACTTAGCGTCCCCAATTGTTTATTACTAAGGCTATTGTTTGGCAAGTATTGAAGCGCCCGTTTAGGGCGCTTCACTGGATTGGTTAAATTGGTTTATACCAGCCATAGAGCGAGTCGCTTCGTATGGGCAACTCCTCGGTGATGGCGCGAACTGCACTGTCATAGTCTTCAATGGTTTTAGCTTTATAGATGGCTTTCACAAGCTTTTCAGCGCCGTCAAAGAGATTATGTTGGAAGAACCAATACTCTTTCATTCGCATCATGGCGTTTTTCTGACTACCAAATGCCTGGGCGTAGCTTTCAAACAAAGCTTGGCTAAAGGTCACGATTTCTTCCCGAGTCGCAGGTTGACCACCCTTGGCTTTTCTAAATAGAGCTGGGTCGGCCATTAATGCTCGACCAACCATGATGAGTGCTAAGTCGGGATAGCTGTTTTCAATATTGTCTAAATCATGATTGGTCACAATGTCGCCGTTATAGCCTAAAGGCATCGTCATGCGTCGATAGTAACTGTCAAAGATATAGCGACGAACATCGCCCTTGTAGTGATCGGTTCTTAGTCGAGGATGAATCGTCAGGTGCTTCATTGGGAAGTGATTGTAAACTTCAGCAATGGCTTCAAACTCATCCTCATCAGACCAACCGATGCGAGTTTTTACGGAAATGTCGATCGGTAAGTCTGCGCTAAAAACGGTATCCAAGAAGCCCTCCAACTCATGGGGCGTTCTTAAAAAGCCGCTTCCTTTGCCCTTGGCAACGACAGTGCCAGCAGGGCAACCAAAATTGAGATTAACCTCATCGTATCCCAAATCCGCCAAAGCTTTCGCAGCCCAAATACAGTCAGCTGTATTTCGTGTTAATAGTTGTGGCACGGCATGAATGTCTCGATTGACTTCGGGTGCAATTTCACGAAGTTGGCGCTCTGTAAAGGCCGGTGTGGTTGTTGGAGAGACAAACGGCAAATAATAAAGATCAGCTCCTCCAAAAAGACGGGCATGAACTTTACGAAATGGCGCACCTGTGAGGCCTTCCATAGGGGCAACAGCAAGTTGGGGGAGTGAGTTTGTCATAATTTTGAGGAAAATTGAGCTAAGTGCGTGATTGTATCAGTCGTTTGGATTGGAATGAAAGCAATCTGGCGGTACAATGAAAATTTGTGAAGAAAAAACGTTATTAACCATTGCCCTGGAATAAGCTCAATGCCTCAAGAACATACATTTGCTGCTTTTGCCCTACACGACTGCATTTTGCGAGCCATCGATGAGATGGGTTATGTCAAACCTACACCAATTCAGGTGTCGGCCATCCCGCTCGTTTTGGCGGGTAATGATGTGATGGGGGCGGCTCAAACAGGTACGGGGAAGACGGCTAGTTTTGGTTTGCCTTTACTTGAGAGGTTGGTCCCGCAGGCCAATAGTAGTATGTCACCAGCTCGTCATCCAGTGCGAGCATTAGTTTTAACACCGACGCGTGAATTAGCAGACCAGGTTCACGAGAATCTTCAAGCTTATGCAAAGTATTCAGGTTTACGTACGGCATGCGTTTTTGGTGGTGTCGATATCAGAACCCAGGCCGATATGTTGCGTCGAGGGGTAGAGGTGTTAGTCGCCACACCGGGCCGATTGTTAGATCACATTGAACAACGCAACACACAATTGTCTCAAGTTGAGATCGTTGTTTTAGATGAAGCCGACCGTATGTTAGATATGGGCTTTTTGCCAGATATCTCAAGAATTTTGAAGTTATTGCCGTCGCAACGACAAAGTTTGATGTTCTCGGCAACCTTTTCGCCTGAGATCAAATCGTTGGCAGCAAACTTTTTAAATAATCCTAAGCTTATTGAGGTTGCGCGAGAGAACTCCACTGCAAAGACCATTACGCAGAAACTTTATGAAGTGCATGACTCGGAAAAGGTGGATGCTTTGATGGAGTTGCTCGATGATGAGCAATGTGAAGAAGCTAAAAACATCCTTGTTTTTGTGAATTCTAAAATCACCTGTCGTCGCTTAACTCGCACTTTGGAGCGCAATGGTTATCTTGCTGACAGTATTCATGGCGATAAGACGCAAGATGAACGAATCAAAACACTCGAGGCATTTAAAACGGGTGCGATAAAAATTTTGGTTGCTACCGATGTTGCAGCACGGGGATTGGACATTGCAGATCTTCCCGTTGTGATTAATTTTGATGTCCCGTTCAATGCAGAGGATTACGTGCATCGCATCGGTCGTACAGGGCGAGCGGGCAGTAAAGGTCTTGCACTTATGATTGCTTGTCCTGGAGCGGACGATCGTAATCTTGGAGCTATTGAAACTTTAATTAATGAGAAACTGCCACGAGAACGTTTAGATGTTCGTCCTCGTCGCAGACATTCATCGAATTATCCGAGAAAAACCTATACAGCGCCGCCGGTTTCACCGGTTTCTACGGATCCGTTTTTTGATGAGCCTTATGTGCCATCCCAACCTGAGGCTAAAACAGAGCAAGCTCAACCCTCTCTTTACTCAGCGAAAACTAATAAGCCTAAACAAAAAGTTTCGGCTTTGTTAGGAGGTTTAATTAGGAAATAGTTTCTATTTTGCTTTGTAAAGGATTATGAGTGAGGGCTCCCGAAGATTTTTGGGAGCTTTTGCTTTTTGAAACGAAGTTGCAACTTGCTTGCTTTGCTTCGTGATTGGGACTGTGTCAAAATAAACATATTCAGACAAATATTCCTTGCCCGTGGAATGGCTCTTCTGTATCAGGGAGCTGTTTGGGGTTTTTTCAGGCTTGGAGTCCGTCATGCCAGATAGTAAAACTGTCGCCCGCAGCCGTCTTGCCCGCGAGATGGTATTGCCAATATACGAAGGTAAAACACTATTTACAGGGGAAGCCCGTATGGCTCATGCCGATGGTATGGCCAATATTGTGCGTAGTATTCGCGATGATGATGAGCTCATTGCAGCAGCGTATCTCTTTGCAGTCCATGAGAGTGTTCCCAATACTGACGAGTGGTTAAAAAAGAATTTCGGCTCTACCGTGGCCGAGTTAGTTTATGAACTTCATCGTCTTATTGAGATTAATGGTAAGACTCGATTAATGACGACTGAGGGGCATACAGCTGAAGATAAGCTTTTAATTAAAGCTCAAGATGCTTTGCTGAGAAAAATGGTGTTGGCCATGTGTAAAGATCTTCGAGTTGTCATTCTTCGTTTGGCGAGTCGTTTGCAAACGTTGCGTTACTTTGCTTCCCATAAAGAGCAAAAGGATAATGCCCGCCAATATGGTGAGGATACTTTGGCTCTTTATGCACCATTGGCCAATCGCTTGGGTATTTGGCAAGTTAAATGGGAGCTTGAGGATTTATCACTGCGCTATACCAAGCCAAAAGAGTACAACGAAATTGCTCATCTTTTAGATGAAAGCCGTGAGACGCGCCTGGCTTTCATGCGTGACACGGTACAAAAAATCCGTGATATGCTCACAGAAAAAGGAATTGAAGCAGAAGTTTCAGGACGTCCAAAGCACATTTATTCCATCTATAAAAAGATGGAGCGAAAGCACTTAAATTTCAATCAACTTTATGATGTGCGTGCATTGCGCATTATCGTAGAAACGGTGGAGCAGTGTTATGAAGTGCTGTCCATTGTGCATGAAAATTTCCCTGGATTAGCCAGTGAATACGATGACTATATTTCGAATCCCAAACCAAATGGTTATCGGTCTTTGCACACCGTTATCTTAGACAGTAAGCAACGTCCGATTGAAATTCAAATTCGTACTCGTGAAATGCATGAGTACAACGAATTAGGGGTGGCTGCTCACTGGCGCTATAAAGAATCTGGAAACTCCAATAAGACCGATGACAGTTCGTCCGAAGATCAAAAAGTAGCCTGGTTACGCCAGTTGTTGGCTTGGAGTAGTGATGTCAAACCAACAGGTCCCTCTGGTGTTGAAGATGATCATGTCTATGTTTTGACGCCTCAGGGGCGTGTCATAGAGATGGTAACAGGTGCAACTCCGATTGACTTTGCTTATCACTTGCATAGTGAGCTGGGACACCGTTGTCGTGGTGCTCGGGTCAATGGGGCGATGGTGCCTCTGAATTACAAGCTTAAGACGGGTGAAACGGTTGAGATTGTGACTGCAAAAACCGGTGGTCCCAGTCGAGATTGGCTCAATGCAGAATTGGGTTTTGTGGCAACTTCTCGCGCCAAGAGTAAGATCCGTCAATGGATTCATGCCCAGCAACTTCAAGAACAGATTGCACAAGGTCGCGAGCGCATTGAAAAGGAAATGGCTCGTTTGGGCAAAACAGCCTTTAAGCTTGACGAATTAGCTAAGCGTCTGGGTTACGATACCCTCGATGATTTATTCGTTGGTGCGGCAAAGGATGAAGTTGGTCCAAAGACCATCGAGCGAGTTCTGAAACCTCAGGAAGAGGAAAAGAAGGAAGAGCTTTACACAACCAAATCCAAGCACGAGCAAGCCAAGAGTCAGGTTTTGGTAGTTGGAGTGGACTCCCTATTAACGCAATTGGCACGCTGTTGTCATCCTGCACCACCTGATAAAATTGTCGGCTTTGTGACTCGTGGTCGTGGCGTAACGATTCACAGAGCAGATTGTCCAAACATTCGTAACCTTGATGATCAAGGTCAGGAGCGTTTGATTGAGGTGAGTTGGGGTAATGCTCAAGGAGCCGTATTCCCTGTTGATGTACTCGTCATTAGCAATAACCGTTCTGGGTTATTGAAAGATATTAGTGAAATTTTCATGAAAGAAAAGATTGCGATCATTGGAATGAGTACTCAAAATGTCCGTGGCGATATTCATATGCGCTTCAATGTGGAAGTCAGTAATGCTAAGGCTTTAACAAAGACGCTAACGGCAATCCAAGATTTGTCAGGTGTTTATAACGCCCGACGTGTGTAATGCATTTACAAGGAATCGGCACTACGGTGCCGATTCCATTCAATGGTTTAGTTTATAGAAACAGCCGTAAAACCATCGATTTTAATCGATGGATACAATCTCTGG
>CALESB010000026.1 GCA_937906995.1 uncultured Sutterella sp. | reverse complement strand
AACTCGCGACCTCAACCTTGGCAAGGTTGCGCTCTACCAACTGAGCTATTCCCGCATCACAGAATTCGTTATTTTAATGAGGTTTCTACTCTTGTCAAGTACTTTCTATGAAATTTTCTAAGATTTTTAAAGAAATCTAAAATAGCTCTTACCTTTCAATAAGTTAAAAAATCAAAAAAATTTAATAACGGCTAAAAGAACAAACGCATTTATAATAAAAAGAATTTTTCAAGGAGTTTTCCATGTCAAAGAAAAAAATTATTTTAATAAGCACTGGTGGCACAATTGTCAGTTCTGGTGAAACTGCCACCCAAACAACGGGCTATCGCCTTGGCAATCTCGAAATTGACGTT
Source organism: uncultured Sutterella sp. (assembly GCA_937906995.1). Taxonomy (GTDB): domain Bacteria; phylum Pseudomonadota; class Gammaproteobacteria; order Burkholderiales; family Burkholderiaceae_F; genus Aphodousia. Next base: position 15,603 of record CALESB010000026.1, on the reverse strand, counting down.
TTACTCGAGAAATTACCGGATCTAAGAGATTTGGTCGAATTAGAGCAACAATCTGTTTGTCGAGTTGACTCTAGCTCAATGACATGCGAAATCTGGCTTAAATTAGCAAGGGCTGTTCAGACTCAATTAGATCGAGATGATGTCGATGGTGTTGTTATTACACATGGCACAGATACGATGGAAGAAACGGCCTATTTCCTTGATTTAATCCTTAAATCCTCAAAACCAGTTGTCATTACAGGTGCAATGCGCCCTGCAACTGCTTTATCCTCAGATGGCATTTTAAACCTATACAATGCCTTCCAAGTTGCTGCCAATGATAACTCTCATGGCCATGGCGTCATGATGGTCCTCAACAACATTATAGGTTCCGCTCGTACCTCAACAAAAACCCATGCAACTAATGTTGCTACTTTTAGTGGAATGCTTCATGGTGAACTGGGCTCGGTCGTAGATAATGCCGTTATGTTCATGAACAAGAATTTAAAGCCTCATACGCTTTCAACCCCCTTTAGCATTGAAGATTTTGCTGAAGATGAAAGTTGGCCACGTGTTGAAATTCTATTCTCGCATGCCGATGATGATGGTGTATTAGTTGATGCTTGTGTTAGAGCTGGTGCACAAGGGATTGTCTTTGCGGGTCTAGGCAACGGTTGCATTCCACAAAAGGTTTTCCCATCTCTTAAGGAAGCCAGTGCCAATGGCGTCCGAATTATTCGCTCCTCAAGAGTTTTCAATGGCGCTGTTTTTCATGGACTAAGCGAATGGGATGAGGCAGGCTTTATTGATGCTTGGAACCTCTCACCAATAAAGGCTCGCATTTTGCTACAGTTAGCTTTGAAAAAAGGCCTCAAAGATATTGATACCTTACGCAATATGTTTAATTGCTATTAATAGAAAACTCCATGCTCCCAAAGGATTTTTATACCTATTAATATTAAAACTATTGCTCCAATCAAAGTAAGAGTTCTAGTATGGCGTTGGACTCTCTGAGTCAACGCCTTACCAGCGGAGACTGCCAACACTGTTAAACTAGCGCACACTAAGCCAATGATGACTGAAGGCAACAGAATTGGCGTTTGTACCATTGCAAAAGAAAAACCAACTGCGAGGGCATCTAGACTCGTTGCAACAGCTAAAACCATTAAAGTTGTCCATCGAATACCCTCTTCCTTTTTTCCGCCACAATGCCCACAACATTCACCTTCTGGTGCCTCCTCGAAAGCTTCTTTTATCATCGAGTAAGCTACCCACACTAACAAAAGAAATGCAATCCAATGGTCAAAGGCACTGATATAGTCGACGATCCACTCCCCAGCAAACCATCCTAATGCTGGCATTAGTGCTTGAAAAGCACCAAAGACCAAGCCGAACTTCAACATATGAGTCAGATGAATTTGCCTTTGGCTAGCACTCCAACATAACGCGACAACAACCGCATCGATAGACAGCGCGATAGCAATTGCAAAAATTTCAAATAAAGACATTGGCTTAAATAAAACAAAATTTGGACAGCTCGTATTGTCTCATAAAAAAACTCCATAGCAACGTGAGATATCTCGCATTGCTATGGAGGTATAGATTTATTACTTATAAGCTAGTTATTGAATAACTGGCTTTTTCGCTGACATTGCCCCAATAACCCAACCAATCATTGCAGGCGTTAACCACTCCAATCCAACAGAGTAAAACGGCAAGTGAGCAATCAATGGTACATTCACACCAAGATCTGCAGCAGCCCCCGCTACGCTAACAACAATCGTGAAGCCAATGGTTACCGGATAGGTCAACGGATATCGGCTATTCAAACGATGTGTCAAACCCAAAACAATCAGAACTAGAGCTACTGGATAAATTGCAAGTAAAACCGGAATTGAGAACTTTAAAATCAACGTTAAACCTGCATTAGAAACCACCATACTGCAGAGCACAAATAAAAGCAACCAACCACGATAAGATAAACACGGGAAGGTTTTTGCAAAGTAGTCGCTGCAGCATGAGAGCAAACCAATGCAACAATTTAAACAAGCCACAAAGAAAATCGCGCCTAAAATAACCAAACCTGCAGAACCGAACTGAATTTGAGCTGCAGTCGTCAAGGTTTGTGCACCATTATCCATAATGCGACCCGCCCCACCGACAGAAGCACCAATATGGGCCAACACGACATAAATAACCATTAATACAGCACCGGCAATGAGACCAGCTTTAACGGTTTCGCTTACAACTTCATCAGTAGACTTTGCACCAAGTGCTTGAATATTCAAAGCAATAATTAAACCAAAGTTTAAGGCAGCTAGGGTATCCATTGTTTGATAACCTTCGAGGAAACCACGAACTGCAGCGTTAACATCATACGGAGGAAGAACCATACCGTAATCTGCAATTGGATTAAGAAGGCAAGCAATAAAAAGGGCTGCAATCATCAATAAAAGCGCTGGCGAGGTAATTTTGCCTAAACGCTGAGTCAACTTGGAAGGATCTAAAGCAACGAAACCGGCGAAGGCAAAAAAGAGCACAGAATAAATAGCCTGAGCAATTGTTAAGGCTGTTAATCCCATAAAGACCGGTGTCGTATCACCAGCAAATAATGGATTGAATGCCATTTCAAAAGAGGTACTTGCCGTACGCGGAATCGCCAAACACGGTCCAATGGATAAATAAATCAATAGCGTAAAAATAAAGGCAAAGGTAGGATGCACACGACTAGCTAAAGTCATTAACCCGCCAGAACGAGCAACCGTCATCACTGCCAAAATTGGAAAGACAACCGCACTAATAGAAAAGCCAATCATAGCCCAAGGCATTTCCGTACCGGCCAAAGACCCCAAAAAAGGCGGGAAAATTAAGTTACCCGCACCAAAAAACATAGAAAATAAAGTTAGACCGACCAATAGTCGATTTTTAAAGCTAAAGTGATGCATAGGAATACTTCTTTACGTTATGATCAATTGAGTTAAATTAGTTTTGCACACAATAGCAAAGAAAACGGAGTGAGAAATTTGCAGTATTGCTCGATTCTAGGTAATCCTGCTAATCTTTTAGGGCTAATCCCCAATCAAATTATTCTTTTATCTTAATTCCACTGAACAGTTGAAAAATGACTGTGGCTTATAGAAAGATCATTCACATCGATATGGATGCTTTTTTTGCCTCTGTCGAACAGCGAGACAATCCACTGTTGAAAGGGAAGCCAATTGCAGTTGGTCACGCTGGTAGTAGAGGGGTTGTTGCCGCTGCTAGTTATGAAGCAAGACGCTTCGGCGTTCATTCAGCCATGCCTAGCTCGAAGGCTAAGGAGCTCTGCCCAGAACTCATCTTTGTGCAGTCTCGCATGGATCATTACAAAGCTGTTTCTGAGCAAATCAGAGAGATTTTTCATCGATATACGGATTTGATTGAGCCCATTTCGATAGATGAAGCCTTTCTTGACGTCACTAATAATAAAATACAAGCTTCTTTAGGACTTGATATCGCAATTCGAATAAAACGAGATATCAGACAAGAACTCAACCTCATTGCCAGCGCAGGCGTTAGTTACAACAAATTTTTAGCCAAAATTGCCAGTGACTATAGAAAACCCAACGGTTTATGTGTGATACACCCCAACCAAGCTTTGGCTTTTATCGACCGACTCCCCATCGAAGCCTTTTGGGGAATTGGTCCTGCCACTGCTAAAAAACTTCATGCAATGGGCATTACTACAGCCCCAGAATTGCGAGCCGTTAGTTTGCCTCGTTTAACAGAGCTTTTCGGAAAAGCTGGTCTAACATACTATCGATTTGTTCGAGGCATTGATGAGCGAGAGGTGCAGCCCTATCGCATAAGAAAATCTGTCGGTTGTGAACGAACCTTCCGTCATGATATACGAGGTCCTAGTATTCACAATGCAATGTATGACGTTATCGATGAACTTGTCGAACGTATCTCAGAAAAACACTTTAAAGGAAAGCGACTAACCCTCAAAGTACGCTTTCATGACTTTACAACCATCACTCGTAGTGCAAGTCAGTCACAATATCTCGATAATGCGAATACGATTACACCACTTGCTCAAGAGTTATTGGCAACCGTTACTTTGCCATATAGAGGCATTCGCCTTTTAGGATTAAGCGTGTCTAAAACAGATTTAGAAATAAAACATGATGCACTGACCAAACAACTGAGGCTTTTTTAACCAATTGTTTTCTTTAATATTTTTTGATGTTACATTAAAAGTCTAAGGGTTTATACCTATTTGGATTTTTTTTGAGATATAATCCTGCCGCGTTTCAATCTCATGTTGAGGTTTTAAAATGATTCATCGTGTACGTGCCCTTCCAACGCCTGTTGCAGGCTTGGCTTTGGGGATTTCTAGCTTGGGTTGGTCTCTTGAAAATGCCTTACCTTTGCATGGTTGGGGTCAACTTATTGGTGCCGGTATTGCCGTTATCCTCTTAACCCTTTTATTAACGCGATTTGTATTTCATATCGACACCCTTTTAAACGACCTTCGCCATCCTGTACTTGGTTCCATTGTCCCAACTTTTGCAATGGCTACCATGGTTGTTTCTAAAGCTATCGGGAAGTATCTCCCTACAGTTGGTGAGTTTATTTGGCTAGCCGCTGTAGTTATTCACTTGCTCTTTTTGTTCGCATTCATCGTCTTTAGAATGAAAGAACGTCAAATGCACCACATGGTTCCGAGTTGGTTTATTCCACCTGTAGGCATTATTGTTGCAGACGTTGCTTGTCCTTCACCTGAGTGGTTTGGCTTTGCTCAAATTTTATTAATTATCGGAATCGGTGCATATGCCATTATGCTACCCGTGATGATTTACCGTCTTATGTTTTACGCTGAAGTTCCAGATGGTGCCAAGCCTACCATTGCGATTCTAGCTGCACCAGCAAGCCTCTCTTTAGCTGGTTTATTAACTGTCGTTGAACATCCCTCTCCATTATTGTGCGCTGTTCTATTAGGTATCGCAGTGTTGATGACAGTCGTCATTTATCTGTCGTTATTTAAGCTACTTCGTTTACCATTTTCTCCTGGCTATGCTGCCTTTACCTTCCCTCTGGCAATTGGAGCTACAGCACTCTTTAAGATGAGCGATTTAGTTAATGCTTTCCCTGGTGGACAATTCTATGCTTGGGAGTTACGCACACTTGCAAACATCGAGCTCTTCATTGCGACCTGTATTATTAGTTACGTGGCAATTCTTTTCATCAAGAATATAGATCGTATTTTGCCCAAAAACGCTGATTAATTTTTTCAGCGCCAAAAAAAGCGCCTCATAAACTTGAGGCGCTTTTTTCGTTTCCCTTCGTATTAACTAAAGAGATTTTTCATTTTATCCATGAAACTTTGATGTTTTGGAGAGTGCTTCTCTTCATTGTTATCAATCGTTGCTTGGAACTGACGCAAAATATCTTTTTGCTTTTCCGTCAAATTTACCGGTGTTTCGATATAAACATGAATATACAAGTCTCCCATGTAGCTTGATCGAATATCCTTCATACCCTTACCACGCAAACGCAAAATCTTTCCATTTTGCGTCCCCTCTGGAATCGTAATACGAGTTTCTCCTTCAAGTACAGGTACATCAACATCGCCACCCAAAGTAGCCGTGACAAAGGATATTGGCAACTCAACATGCAAATCATTACCGTCTCGTTGGAAAATTTCATGTGGTTTGATATTGATTTCGACATACAGGTCGCCAGCTGGCCCACCATTGATCCCAGGCTGTCCCTTGCCTTGTAAACGAACACGCTGTCCAGAATTAATGCCTGCAGGGATCTTAACCTCTAGCGTCTTCATGACTTTCTTGAAGCCTGTTCCGTCACAGTTTGGACACGGATCATCAATTACAGTACCGGTGCCACGACAGTGTGGGCAGGGTTGCTGAACAGCAAAGAAACCTTGCTTGACGTGAATAACACCAGAGCCTTGGCAATGCGGACAAGTTTTTGGTTTAGTCTTAGAGCGACTACCTGTACCATCACATACATCGCACTTTTCCCAAACCGGTACACGAATTTCCGCCGTATAACCCTTAGCTGCTTGCTCGAGCGTGATTTCCATGTCATAACGGAGATCTTGCCCCTGCATTGCTCTTGGGCCAGTTTGTTGACGGCGAGCACCCTGACCAAAAATCTCGCTAAAGATATCGCCAAAATCGCCCATATTTGAAAAGCCACCAAAGCCTTCTGGGCCAAAACCACCAAAGCCACCAGGGCCACCTGCACCAGGATTAACACCAGCTTTACCATAGCGATCATAGGCTGCACGTTTTTGTTCGTCGCCTAAGACCTCATAAGCTTCACCAATTTCCTTAAATTTTTCTTCTGCAGCCTTATCACCTTGATTGCGATCAGGGTGATACTTCATGGCTAAGCGACGATAAGCCTTCTTAATATCAGCTGCACTGGCGCTTTTTTCTACACCCAATACTTCGTAATAATCACGATCACTCATTGAACATCAAATCCTTTATTTAGCCCAAAAAGAAAGGCTCAAGATGTGCTGTCATACACGCTACTTGAACCTCTCTCCTCATATCTTGGAATAATGAATCTTAGTTATGGAGTGTAAGAAAACACACTCCACTTTTAAGACTAATTACTTTTCCTTGGCATCGACGTCAACGACGTCATCATCAACCTTAGAAGCACCTTGTTGAGGTTGAGCTTGTTCGGCTTGTTGTGCTTGAGCATTCAACTTTTCACCGATCTTTTGAGCAGCTGTCATCAAACGTTCAACTGCTGCATCGATCGCTTCTTTGTCTTCACCTTTCACAACTTCTTCAACCTTCTTGATAGCATCTTCGCAGGCCATACGATCGCTAGCTTCAACCTTATCGCCTAAGTCCTTTAAGGTCTTTTGGACTTGATGAATAGAGGCATCAGCAACGTTACGAGATTGAGCCAATTCAAAACGCTTGTGGTCTTCTGCCTTATTAGCCTCAGCATCATCAACCATGCGCTTGATTTCGTCTTCGCTCAAGCCAGAACTTGCCTTAATCGTAATCGTATTTTCCTTGCCCGTGGCCTTATCCTTAGCAGCAACGTGCAAAATACCATTAGCATCGATATCGAAGGTCACTTCAATTTGCGGCAATCCACGCGGTGCCGGAGCAATACCTTCAAGATTAAACTCACCCAAGAGCTTGTTGTTAGAGGCCATTTCGCGTTCACCTTGGAAGACCTTAATCGTCACAGCAGGTTGGTTGTCTTCTGCGGTAGAGAACACTTGAGCATGCTTGGTCGGAATCGTAGTATTACGCTTAATCATCGGCGTCATCACACCACCCAACGTTTCAATACCCAACGTCAACGGCGTCACATCTAACAAAAGCACGTCATTGCGTTCGCCCGTCAAAACAGAACCTTGAATAGCAGCACCAATAGCCACTGCTTCATCCGGGTTTACATCCTTACGAGGATCTTGACCGAAGAATTCCTTCACTGTTTCTTGAACCTTTGGCATACGTGATTGACCACCAACCAAAATCACGTCCGTAATTTCGCTAGCAGAACAACCGGCGTCAGCCAAAGCCTTGCGGCAAGGTTCAATCGTACGCAAAACCAAGTCCTCAACCATGCTTTCAAACTTGGAACGCGTCAAATTCACATTTAAGTGCTTCGGACCCGTAGCATCAGCCGTAATGTACGGAAGGTTCACTTCCGTTTCTTGACGGCTAGACAACTCAATCTTTGCCTTTTCTGCAGCATCCTTTAAACGTTGCAAAGCGATGATATCCTTACTCAAATCAACGCCCGTATCCTTCTTAAATTCCGTGATCAAGAAATCAACGATGCGTTGGTCAAAGTCTTCACCACCCAAGAAGGTATCACCGTTGGTGGAAAGCACTTCAAATTGCTTATCACCATCAACATCAGCCAAATCAATGATGGAAATATCGAACGTACCACCACCTAAGTCATACACAGCGATCTTCTTGTCACCCTTACCGGCCTTATCCAAACCAAAGGCTAAAGCAGCTGCCGTCGGCTCATTGATAATACGCTTAACTTCAAGACCAGCAATACGACCTGCATCCTTAGTTGCTTGACGTTGGCTATCGTTAAAGTAAGCAGGCACCGTAATCACAGCTTGCGTTACCGTTTCGCCCAAATAGTCTTCAGCCGTTTGCTTCATCTTGCGCAAAACTTCTGCAGAGACTTGTTGCGGTGCAAGCTTCTTGCCATCCAATACGCTAACCCATGCATCACCGTTATCAGCACGAGCAATCGTAAACGGCATCAACTTAATATCACGTTGAACCTCTGCATCATCGAAACGACGACCAATCAAACGCTTGACTGCAAACAACGTATTCTTCGGATTCGTCACAGCTTGACGCTTAGCAGTGGCACCTACCAACACTTCGCCGTTGTCCATATATGCAACGATAGACGGAGTCGTACGAGCACCTTCACTGTTTTCAATAACGCGAACCTTATCGCCTTCCATAACGGCAACGGCAGAGTTCGTCGTACCTAAGTCAATACCAATAATCTTTGCCATTTTTCAATTCCTTTTATTTGAAATCTGTACTTTATGAGGATGGGCTTTACCACTTTCCTCATGCATCTAACACTCATATGGGGATGTCAGAGGCGTTTTCAAGGGGGAAAATGTAACTTTTTTTCGTTTTCCCCAAAAAAGTATTACTGCGTAACGCTAACCATAGCAGCACGAAGCACGCGTTCATTGAGAATCCAACCACGTTGGAACACTTGCGCAACCACACCGGATTCTTGTCCTTCTTGAGGAGGAACCATTGCAATGGCTTGATGGCGAGTAGGATCAAACTTTTCGCCGACAGGATTAATTTCAACCATACCGCTACTTTGCATGGCTTGAACGAATTGACGATAAGTGGCTTCCACCCCTTGCATCATCGGTGAATTGTCACCAGAGGCCAATTCCAAAGCTTTTTCCAAGCTATCGAGTACTGGCAAAAGATTCTTTGCGAACTTTTCAACACCAAACTTATGGGCTTTTTCAACAGACTCTTCTGCACGGCGACGGCCATTTTCCATTTCTGCCAATGCTCGCATGTAAAGGTCCTGTAACTTGTCGTTCTCTGCCTTTACTGCTGCCAACAACTCTTCAGCAGTTGGCTCTTTTACTTCCTGAGAGGCATCTTCTTGTACCTCTTGACATTGACAACCTTGATCACAGGTGCAACCCTCTTGTGCACATTGAACATTTTCTTCAGCGTTATTCTTGACCGGGTCTTGCATGGTCTTATGACTCCGTTATGTTTAAATAATTAAGATATTTTCTATATGGGGACTAAAGTTTTTTTTTCAAGATTAAAAAATAGCTTTTAAGCAATTTCTCGCTTAAAAGCTACTTAATTTTTTGCTCTTATGTCAGAGCTAATTGGCTATTTTAAAAAGATCTTTGATTATTTCTTTTCCAAAAAAAATCTAAATATACGCTCGGGCAAATAATCTACTCGACCCGGAGGATTACCAGTAGGAAAACCAATATGTCCTCCCTCCTTGGGCTGATCTAGCCATACCATGTCACTAACATCGTTAAGAGTAGGCAACGCCCATTCTGGTAAAAACGGATCGTTACGGGCATTTAGCAACAAGAATGGAATTTGTATATTTTTTAACCAAGGCTTAGCTGAACATTGTGTCCAATAATCCATTGCGTTTTTAAAGCCATGCACGGGTGCTGTAAACAACGAGTCAAAGTCGTAGAAGTTCACACACTTTTTGATTGCTTCTCGATCAATGAGTTTTTCAAGCTCCGGATGCAATTCCATTTTCTTAAGTACTTTAGGAATTAAGCTATTTAAAAACATCTCGGAGTAAACTCGGTTAAAGCCTTGCTTGAGTAAATTACTTCCGGCAACCAAGTCTACAGGCGCCCCCACAGAAACCGCCGCTGTTAATAACTCTTTAGCGGCTTCAGAACGTTTCCCACAAAAAAGCGCAACCTGATTTCCTCCTAAAGACACACCCACAGCGTAAAGTACGGCTTGCGGATAGCGAGATCTCACTGTCCGCAAAACCCACTCTAAATCATCAATGTCTCCGGCGTGGTAAGTTCTAGCTAACCGATTTAACTCACCAGAACAACTTCTGAAATGAGCGACACACCCTCGCCATCCACGGGCAACTGTCTCATGCATTAACGCCAAGGCGTAGTGACTATGAGAACTGCCTTCAAGCCCGTGAAAATGAACTAAAATTGGCGTGCTCGGGTCGGCAACTTCAGGAGTTGCCCAATCTACATCTATAAAGTCATTATCTGGTGTATCCCATCGCTCGCGACGATAAACCACTTTAGGCTTCTTGCATAGCTTAGCAGCCAAAATCGTCTGCGTATGAGCACCTGCCATCCAACGGGGTGCACGATAATCAGGGACAACCCAAGGCATTTAATTATTCTCCACCTTAATTGTGGGCATCTTTAATGACATGTCCTTAGCAGTCTTAGCTATTGCAGCTGCTGCCTTCAAGGCAATTTCTCTATAGACTTCTGCTGCATAACTATCAGGATCTGACACGACTGTCGGTGCTCCAGAGTCCGCTTGCGCACGAATCTTAGAGTCGAGCGGCAATTGACCCAGAACGTCGACGTGATACGTTTCACTCATGCGTTTAGCCCCGCCTTCACCAAAAATATGCTCCATATGACCACAGTTGGGGCACTTAAACAAAGACATGTTTTCAACAATACCCAAAATCGGCACATTGACCTTTTTGAACATCATCAAACCCTTCTTCGCATCAAGTAAGGCAATATCTTGAGGAGTCGTAACAACAATCGCACCAGTGACCGGCACTGTTTGAGAAAGGGTCAATTGAATATCGCCCGTTCCCGGTGGCATATCAATCACTAAGTAATCCAAATCCTTCCAATTGGTTTGGGTTAGCAATTGCTGCAAACCTTGAGCAGCTAAAGGACCTCGCCAAATCATGGGTTGGTCTGAATCAATCAAAAAACCGATTGAATTAATTTGTAGCCCCAAAGACTCAACTGGATTCATATTGGTCCCATCATTGGTCATTGGTCGGCCATAAGCCCCCAACATCAAAGGTTGTGATGGACCATAGATATCTGCATCTAGCATGCCAACACGAGCACCTTGTTCAGCCAACGCTAAAGCCACATTGGCTGCAACCGTACTCTTACCAACACCTCCCTTACCACTGGAGACAGCAATAATATTTTTAACGTTAGGCAGCACTTTAAGTGTGCGCTGAACTGCGTGTGCTATGATTTTTTGCTCAACCACAACTTCAAGTGGCATTTGAGCTTGCGCAAATGCCTTTTCAACCTCAGCCTTAACCTTCTCAATATAGCGCTTGGCCGGATAACCTAATTGAATTGTTACTCTGCCTGCAGCTTCATTGATGTTGACCATACGAGCCGAGACATAATCCACCCCCATCAATGGATCAATAACTGTCTTTAATACTTCCTGGATTTGATCTTTAGTAACCACAATAACTACTCCTTATAAAATTCTGCTTTTATTTTGCGATGTTTGTGTTTCAGAAACAAGAGCAAAAGTGTCGATATTGTAAAAATTTCATGAATTTTCGAAACCTCTAAGAGGTTGTCAAAGGTCTGTCTTCGCTAGCTTTGCTAAAATAAAAAACTTGTTACTCAATTTCATTCGGAAAGTTTGATCACCATGCAAAACCGACAAATTTTTATGACGACGGCGTTACCGTACGCCAATGGTGTGTTCCACATCGGTCACATCATGGAATACATTCAAGCTGATATTTGGGCTCGTACCCAACGAATGTACGGCAATACCGTTCATTTCGTCGGTGGTGACGATACGCACGGCGCCCCAATGATGATTGCCGCCGAAAAAGAAGGCATTTCTCCTAAAGAATTGGTTGCTCGCATCGCAGCTGGTCGTAAGGCCTATCTTGATGGCTTCCATATCCAATTTGACCACTGGTACTCCACAGACACTGAAGAAAACGTCCAACTGTCTCAAGATATCTACAAGCGCTTAGTTGCTAAGGGCTTAATCTACACAAAAGATATCGAACAATTTTATGACCCGGTCAAAGGTATGTTCTTAGCAGACCGTTTCATCAAAGGCACCTGCCCGAAGTGCGGCGCCGAGGATCAATACGGCGACAACTGTGAAAAATGCGGGGCTGTCTACGCTCCAACGGAGTTAGTCAACCCATACTCTGCACTATCCGGTGCAACTCCTGAATTACGTACGTCTACCCACTACTTCTTTAAGTTATCTGACCCAGCATGTACGCAATTCTTGCGCGAATGGGTCCAAGGAAAAGGCAAGAGTGGAACTAACCGAGTTCAAGCAGAAGTTCGCGCTAAAGATGAAGAATGGCTCGAAGACGGCAAGATGGGTGACTGGGATATCTCTCGTGACGGCCCTTACTTCGGTATTCCAATTCCTGATGCTCCGAACAAATTCTTCTATGTTTGGCTTGATGCTCCTGTTGGCTACTACGCAAGCTTAATGAACTATGCCAAAAAACAAGGGTTTGACTTCTGGGAATTCTTAAATGATGAAAAGACCGAACAAATTCACTTTATCGGCAAAGACATCATTTATTTCCACACTCTTTTCTGGCCTGTCATGTTGCACTTCGCAGGTCAACCATACCGAGTACCAGATAATGTCTTTGTCCACGGCTTTATGACCGTTGATGGCCGCAAGATGAGTAAGAGCCGTGGTACCGGCATCAGTCCCATGAAGTACTTAGAGTTGGGCATGAACCCTGAATGGTTGCGTTACTATTTAGCGGCCAAGTTGGGGGCAACTCTTGATGACGTGGACTTTGGTAAGCAAGACTTCATTGCTCGAATCAATAGTGATTTGATTGGTAAGTACGTCAATATCGCAAGTCGCGCCGCTGGCTTCATTGTTAAGCGCTTTGACGGTCACGTAGCTGATGGTATTGCAACTCATGAACTTGTAACGCGTTTACGCGACAATGTGGCCAATGTTGCAAAATTCTACAATGACCGTGAATACGGTAAGGCTGTTCGCTTAACCATGGAAATGGCTAATTATGTCAATGAATATGTTGATCGCGAAAAGCCCTGGGATCTAGCTAAAGATGAAGCTCAAAAGACAAAGTTGCATGAAGTATGTACTGTTGCCCTTGAATGCTTCCGTCTCTTAACCACGATGCTCAAGCCAGTATTGCCAGCTACGGCTAAAAATGTTGAAGCCTTCTTAGGCTGCGGTGAATTGACCTGGGATAGCGCCTCTGCTACTTTATCAAGTGCAAACACTATCATGCCTTATAAGCATTTAATGCAACGAGCAGATATCAAACAATTGGATGCTCTTGTTCCGGGTGTACCAGAGGTCCCTGCAACTCCTGCTCCGGGTGGGGAAGAGATTGCGCCGGAAGTGAGCATTGACGACTTCAATAAGCTTGACCTTCGAATTGCTAAGATTGTGAAATGTGAGCACGTTGAAGGCTCTACAAAACTTTTGCGATTAACCGTCGACTTAGGTGAGGGTAAAACTCGCAATATTTTCTCTGGTATCAAAGGTTTCTATGAGCCTCAAGACCTTGAAGGAAAATTAACCGTTGTTATTGCAAACCTTGCTCCTCGCAAGATGAAGTTCGGTGTTAGCGAAGGTATGCTTTTGTCTGCCAGTAACGCCAATGCTAAGACGGGTCTGTACATTCTTGAACCCCAAGAAGGTGCAACACCTGGTATGCGTTTACATTAATAGACTTGCTTTAAGCTGAAAAGTCTCTAAACTTACGGCCTAATCAAAGAAAGACAGTTGGCTTCATGCCAACTGTTTTTCCATTTAAGCCCTAATCTCTCTAACTTCTCACACTAAGTAAAAAATGAGTATCGGTCAACGCTTAAAAAACGTTATCGGCAATATTCCGCTTGAACCGTTTCATCCGGTGAGCTTAGATTTAATCGGGCACTACAGTGCCCACCAATTGTCCCGCGATATTAGTTCTGGTTTGACCGTTGGGATGGTTGCTTTACCACTGGCCATGGCCTTTGCTATTGCCTCTGGTGTTACGCCTGAAGCTGGTATTTATACCTCTATCATTGCCGGCTTTTTAATTGCTGTCCTTGGGGGATGTCGAGTACAAATCGGTGGACCGGCTGGCGCTTTCATTGTGATCATCTATGGCATTATTGCCAATTATGGTTTAGCCAATTTGATGATTGCCACCATTGGTAGCGGTATTTTGCTCTTGCTCATGGGGCTATTAAAAGTTGGTAACTTAATCCGATTTATCCCAGTCTCTATTGTTATTGGGTTTACAAACGGTATTGCTGTTTTGATTGCATTGTCTCAAGTTAAGGACTTTTTAGGCCTTCGTATTGAGAACATGCCCGCTGACTTCTTCGGTCAAATTAACGCCATTTATACACATATCGGAACAATCAATTATTACGCTTTAGGGGTTGCCTTGGTGTCTTTTGCCATTGTTAAATTCTGGCCAAAAGACTCTTCCAGTAAGACTGCGCAATGGAAGCGTTGGGTTGCCAAGATCCCAGGCACCGTTGTTGTTTTGGTACTTTCTATGTTGGCTGTAACGTTCTTACATTTGCCGGTAGAAACCATTGGTAGTAAGTTTGGAGGCATTCCACAAACCTTGCCAGACTTGCAAATCCCTTCATTTGACTGGGCCAACATTCGTAATTTAATTTCACCGATGATCACACTAGCATTGTTAGGTGCAATTGAATCTCTATTGTGTGCCCGTGTGGCAGATACCTTAACGGACGATCGACATAATCCTAACCAAGAATTGATGGGGCAAGGTATTGCTAACTTGGTTGTCCCATTCTTTGGCGGCATTCCTGCAACGGGTACTATTGCACGTACCGTGACTAACATTAAAAGCGGTGCCGTTTCTCCCATTTCTGGTGTAGTTCACGCTCTAACCTTATTAGTCATTGTCTTAGTGGCTGCACCATTAGCAAGTAATATTCCGCTTGCTGCTTTATCTGCCATCTTGTTCTTTGTCGCTAGTAACATGGGGAACTGGGCTGAATTTAAGCGTTTACGTCAAATGACCGTGAGCTATAAGGTCACCTTATTGCTCACATTCTTCTTAACTGTTATTTTTGACTTAACCGTGGCTGTCGAAGTGGGTTTATTAAGCTCTTGCTTATTCTTCATTTACCGCATGAATACCTTAACTAAGGTTACACCGATCACAATGAGTGTTGATACACCTGCTGGTATTGAAGCATGGCAATTGCAAGGTTCATTATTCTTTGGTTCTGTTTCTAAACTTAACGCTGTGACAGACCCCAAGCGAATTACTGCTCACAATGCCAATAAGGTTGTTATCTTTGATTGCACCTCATTGATGAATATTGATAACTCTGCGATGGACATTATTCAAACCTATATGAGAGCGCTTAAACGCCGAGGTTTTGAACTCATTATCTGCGGGGCAACAGGACATACTTTACGTCAATTGCAACGCACGGGTATTGCTCAAAGTCTGGGTAACAACATGACAAACGACATGTTGGAAGCTGAACGTTTGGCAAGAACTTTGATTAGAAATATGAAGTAATCCCAACTACTAAAAAAACAGGCACCGAGCAATTTCGATGCCTGTTTTTTCGAGAGTGTAAATTTGTTTGTGTAA
>CALESB010000025.1 GCA_937906995.1 uncultured Sutterella sp. | reverse complement strand
AAATTAATAACGGAGATGCCTGAAGTAACCGAAGCATCAACAAGTTTCAGAATGACCCAAAGGTCGCCATGAAGAGGTAAGCGACGGAATCGCTGAGATATTTATGGTTGAAATGATGCTGAGCATAATAAGGGAAGAAACACCTCCACATTGCTAAAGGATGGGTCTGCCTTGGGGACGTTTATAAGTAAACCCCAAGGATGTTATTAATAACCGCCCGCTACGAGAACCGTACGGTGGGTGGTGTGGAAGGACGGCTAGGGAGCTAATCCCCAGCCTCCTATCCGATTAAGTTAAGGCTTAGGTGGGGTGTAGTTAGGAACATCATCTACACCGTCACCAAATAAATATTTTTGCATTTGCTCAAGCAAGTGTTTGCGAGCGCTTGCATCAGCCAAGTTAAGTTGGTACTCGTTGACCATCATGGTTTGCAAACGAATCCAATCTTCCCAAGCTTCCTTGGAAATATTTTCAAAAACCTTCTTGCCTAAAGGACCAGGCAAGGGTGCATAGGCAAGGCCTTCGGCTTCTTTGTTAAGTTTGACGCAATGAACCATACGAGCCATGATAGTAATCTCCAAATCATGAATTGAATGGCTCAATTGTACGAAACTTCGTTCCAATTGTGTTTTTTTGAAAAGTGTGTCTTTTCAAATTTTTGTAAGTGTTAATAGATGGCTAATAGCTTAAGAGATCAACTGGCATTTTTACGCGATGAACAAATGGCATTAGCGCGTTTGCAGGCTGAAAAAGAAGAGCAAGAGAAGGCTCGTCGTCGCCAAGAACGTGAAGCTTTGCAACAGTCGAAGGCGCAAAAAAAGAAAGAAAAGAAAAAAAATGTTGCCTCTGTCTCAAGTGATGACAGCGGTGCCCACATTGAGTTAGCAGCTGGTTTACCTGTTTCAGAGCGCGGTCAAGAGGTCATTGATGCCATTCGTAAGCATCGCGTCGTTATTGTTTGTGGTGAAACAGGTTCTGGGAAAACAACTCAACTGCCCAAAATTTGTTTATTGGCTGGGCGCGGTAAAAAGGGGTTGATTGCTCACACTCAACCGCGTCGTATTGCCGCCTCATCGATTGCCAAACGATTGGCAGAAGAGACAAAGACAGAACTTGGTCAGTTTGTTGGTTATAAAGTTCGTTTTACTGACAAGACGCAAAGCTCAGCCAAGATCAAATTGATGACCGATGGGATCTTATTGGCTGAAACACAAAACGATCCACTTTTAAAGGCCTATGACACAATCATTATTGATGAAGCGCACGAGCGCAGTATCAATATTGATTTTCTGTTGGGGTAT
Source organism: uncultured Sutterella sp. (assembly GCA_937906995.1). GTDB lineage: Bacteria > Pseudomonadota > Gammaproteobacteria > Burkholderiales > Burkholderiaceae_F > Aphodousia. Next base: position 15,536 of record CALESB010000025.1, on the reverse strand, counting down.
TTAAAGGGACTTTTGAAAAAACGTCCAGATCTTAAAGTCATTGTTACCTCCGCTACGATCGATAGCGAGCGTTTTGCTGAGCATTTTGCCGATGATAGTGGACATCCTGCACCTGTTTTGAACATTTCTGGTCGTACCTACCCTGTTGAAGTGCGCTATCAGCCCATTGAAGAAAGTGATGAGACGGATGACAAAAGTCTCATGATGGCCATTAATGATGCTTGTGACGAATTAAGCCGTGAGGGGCCTGGGGATATTTTGGTCTTTTTGCCTGGAGAGCGAGAAATTCGTGAGGCTGCAGAGTATCTGCGTCGCATGCAACCACCGACAACGCAAATATTAATGCTTTTTGCGAGACTTTCTGCTGATGAGCAAGAGCGGGTATTTAGAACATCCGGTTCAAGACGTATAGTGCTTTCAACCAATGTTGCAGAAACCTCTATTACTGTTCCAGGTATTCGTTATGTGGTTGATACGGGCTTAGCTCGTGTTAAGAGATACTCATACCGAAATAAAGTTGATCAGCTTTTGATTGAACCTATTAGCCAGGCTTCGGCCAATCAACGTTCTGGTCGTTGCGGTCGCGTGGCAGATGGTATTTGTATCCGACTCTATAGCGAAGAGGAATTTGCTCGTCGAGCTCCGTTTACAGACCCAGAAATCATGCGAACAAACTTAGCTTCGGTTATTTTGCGCATGAAAGCCTTGCGCTTAGGAGACATTCGAAAGTTTGCTTTTGTACAAGCTCCACCCCAAAGAGCAATTGTCGATGGGGTATCACTCTTAAAAGAACTCAATGCATTGGATGATGAGGAGCGTTTAACACAAATCGGTCGCTCTTTATCCAAGCTACCTGTCGATCCCAAGGTGGCCCGTATGCTTTTGGCCGCTAATGATCATCAGGCTTTAAATGAAGTCTTGATCATTGCCTCGGCCCTGTCTGTGCAAGATCCGCGTGAGCGACCCATTGAAAGTCAAGAGGCTGCAGATACGACGCATAAGGCCATGGCAGATGATAAAAGTGACTTTTTGACCTTTGTAAAGCTTTGGCGATACGTTGAAACAGCAACGGCTAAGAAAGAAAGTAATCGCAAGTTGACAGAGGAATTTAAACGAAAGTTTCTCAGTCCGCGTCGATTGCGAGAATGGAAAGATGTCTACAAGCAACTCAAAGACATGACGGTTGAGTTAGGGTGGCGTTTAAATACGGTTGATGCCACTTATGAGCAAATCCATATTTCACTATTAACTGGCTTATTGGGCAATATTGGCTATAAACAGCCTGATGATAATCCTAAGGCGCCTCCTTTTATTGGAGCCCGCTCCATTAAGTTTCACATTTGGCCAGGTTCACCTCGAGTGAAAAAGTGTGGTCGTTGGATTATGGCCGCGGAGTTGGTAGAAACTTCACGATTATTTGCTAGAACGGTTGCCGATATTGATCCTAAATGGGTTGAAAAGGTAGGGGCTCATTTGATTAAAAAGAGCTACACGGAGCCTCATTGGGAAAAAAATCAAGCTAGTGTGATGGCACTGGAGCGTGGAACGCTATACGGTCTGACTATTTATGCTCAACGTCGTGTGAACTTTACAGATAAAGATCCTGTGTTGGCACGAGAACTATTTATCCGTGAAGCATTGGTGGGGGGTGACTTTGACTGTCAAGCCAGTTTCTTTAAGCACAATCAAAATTTGATTCGTGAAATTCGCAATCTAGAGCACAAATCACGACGTTTAGATGTGTTGGTTGATGATGCATTGATTGAGCAGTTTTACGATAAGCTGATTCCCGCCGATGTTGTCAGTGGGGTCACATTCGAGCAGTGGCGCAAGGCAGCTGAAAAAACTCAACCCAAACTGCTTTATTTAAGCAAGGACGAGTTAATGCGTCATGAGGCCTCGGGGATTACGACACAGTACTTTCCGAAAAACCTCACGATGCGTGGGGTTGAGATGGCGCTGACGTATCACTTTGAACCTGGTAGTCCCCGAGATGGTGTGACATTAGCGGTACCGCTTTACGCTCTAAATATGGTTGATGAAACGGCGGTGGAGTGGCTGGTACCAGGAATGCTTAAAGAAAAGGTGCAGCTTCTTGTTAAGAGCTTGCCTCAGAAATACCGTCGTCACTGTGTGCCCTTGCCAGAGTATGCAAAGAACTTTGCGTTGCGACACGAAGCCAAGTTTGCTCAAGCAGGCCTAAGAGAGGCCATTATTGAGGATTTGCGTGAACAATTCCAAATTGCCCCTAATGTAGTCGATTTTAAGTTGGAGATGCTGCCAGCCCATTTAACCATGAACTTCAAAGTTCTGGATGAATATGGTCGTCAGATCGCCATGGGGCGCAACTTAGCTAGCTTAAGAAGCGAGTTAGGACAGGAGGCGCAAAAGTCATTCCAAGCCGTTGCAGCAAAAGAGGTTGAAGTCTCTTGTGAGTGGGAGTCGGAAATTACATCTTGGAGCTTTGGTGAGTTGCCTGAAATTATGGAAATTAAGCGAAAAAATCAGTCGCTTATTGGTCATCCAGCTCTTGTGGATCGGGGCGAATACTGCACATTAGAAGTTTTTGACGATATGGATCAAGCTCAGAAAAACCATGAGCGTGGCCTTATTCGTCTATTTAAGTTGAGTTTGCGTGAGCAGATTCGCTTTATCGAAAAGTCTTTGAAGACGTTACAAAAAATTCAAATGCAAGCGGCAATGGTTCCCTCATTATCAAAGGCATTTGAAAGCTTTGAGGCTATGCAAGAGGCAGTGATTGATGCAACACTTCAGCAAACTGCTCTACAAGAACAGTGGCCAATGAATAAGATGGACTTTGAAAAGCGAAGAAACGATGCTAAGGGGAGACTTAATTTAATTGCTCAAGAAATTAGTCGTTTATTAAGTGAAATTGTGGAATTGGCAATTCAGGTCCCTCGCAAATTAAAGCAATGTCCTGATAAGCGTGTCATTGAGGATATTCAATCACAAATGGCAGCTCTGTTTGTGAAGGACTTTTTGCTCAGTGTCGGCTATGAGCATCTCATACATTATCCAAGATATTTAAAGGCGATTATCCAACGTTTAGAAAAATGGCAGGATGATCAAATGAAGGATGCAGAAAAAATGCGAGACGTAGGTCGATTTGTCACGCTTTATGAGCGTGAGGTCGCAAGACGAAAAGGCGTAGTTGATGAGCGTCTTATTCAGTTTCGCTGGCTGATTGAAGAGTTGAGAGTTTCACTTTTTGCCCAAAAACTTCGTACTCCGATGCCTGTGAGTATTAAGCGTTTGGATAAGGTATGGAATTCTATTCTTTATTAGAATTAGCTTTTTGAAAAAGATTCTTTGTTACAAGGGTTTTATATATGACCGATTTACCCATTCGCCCGGCATTTTGGAACATTCCATTGTGGGCTGAAATAGGTGTTTATGTTTTTGGCTTGTCAGCTCTCTTTATTTGTTTATGGGGTATTTACCAATCGGTAAAGCTATGGAAAGAGGGTAAAAGTGAGCCTTTACAGAAAGATTGGAAACGACGTTGGGGCGGAGTGTGGCGCGATGTTTTTATGCATAGACGCCTTTTGAAAACGCCTTCTGGTGTGATTCACTTGTTCCTTTTTTGGGGATTTCTCTTTTTGTTCTTCGGCACGGCTACGGCAACCCTAGACTGGGACGTTGGTCACTATATTTTTGGTGAGCAGTTCTTAAAGGGTTGGATTTATCTTGCCTATAAGCTCATTTTAGATGTGGCCGGTGTTGTTGCCATTTTGGGTTTGTTGGCTGCTGCGGTACGTCGCTTTGTTATTCAGAAGCAAAATTTGGAGCGCAGTTGGCGATTTGCAGGTGTATTGATTTCACTTTTCTTAATTATTGTGAGTGGGTATGTGGTCGAAGGATTGCGTTTAGCGGTTCAACAGCCCGCTTGGGCAAATTATTCGCCTGTGGGCAACTTATTTGCTCAATGCATGACTTCGCTCTTTACTCCTGAACAATTAAAGGGAGCCCACTTTATTTGGTGGTTATTGCACGGTGCTGCTGCCTTGATTTTTGTTGCAATGATTCCTTATACCTATTTCTCCCATATGTTTAAGGCATCGACGAATATCTATTGGAGAAAGCTCAAGCCCAAGGGAGAACTTAATAAAATTGAAAATATCGAAGAACAAGAAAGTTTTGGTGTTTCAAAGTTTGAGCAATTCACTTGGAAGCAACGTCTCGATTTCGATGCTTGTACCGAGTGCGGTCGTTGTTCGGATGTTTGTCCAGCCTTACGTTCAGGTTCGGTTCTCGATCCTAAAAAGATGGTCTTGAAGCTCAAAAATCAACTTCGTCACCCAGAAGATGGAAAGGCTTTGGTGGGTGAGGTTATTACAAAGGATGAAATTTGGAGCTGTACCACGTGTGGCGCCTGCGCTCAAGCATGCCCTGCGCGTATTGATTTACCTTCAGCCATTATCGACATGCGTCGGCACCTGGCCTTAGAGCAAGGTGACTTTCCTGCTGGTATGCAATTGGCGCTAGAAAATACACAAAGCGTTGGGAATCCGTGGGGTATGGATCCTGCAGATCGTTTAGCATGGGGGAAAGACTTGGATTTACCCATCGCTAAGCCAGGTCAAAAGGTTGAGTTCCTTTACTGGGTGGGATGTTCAGCATCTTACGATCGGCGTGCGCAAAAGATTGCAAGAGCAATGGTTAAGATCTTGCGTGCGGCTAATGTCAGCTTTGCCATTATGCAAGAAGAGCGTTGTCATGGAGACTTCGCACGACGAGCTGGTGAAGAGTACACATTCCAATTGGCCGTGCAAGAAAATATTGAAAATCTTCGTCAGTATGACTTCAAACGTATTGTGGCTCATTGCCCGCATTGTTTTAATACGCTTAAAAATGAATATCCTCAATTTGAGGGTGGACAGTTTGAGGTGATGAGCCATACACATTTGATTCATGAATTAATGGCCTCTGGACGCATTAAGCCGAAGTTAAAAACGGCGGAAAAGGTTGTTTTCCATGATCCGTGTTACATGGCTCGCTACAACAATAGCGTAGGAACCCCGAGAAAGATCATGGATGAAATCGAAGGTTTATCACGAGTGGAAAACATCAATCGTGGTAAGCAGGCCATGTGCTGTGGAGCCGGGGGCGGTCAAATGTGGATGGAAGGTCAGACAAAGAGAATTAATGTCATTCGACTTAAGGAGCTCAGAGAATCTGCTCCAACCGTGGCTGTTGCATGTCCTCATTGTCTGACGATGTTTGAAAGTGCAATGAGTGGAGATAAAGTACTTGAAGGTATGGAGATTATTGAATTGGCTGAAATCGTTGCCAATGGTTTAGACGATCCAATCGCCAAATAATGGAGTTATTAAAAAGAGAATGGCCTAATGCTTCAGTGATGCATTCGGCCATTCTTTTTGTAGTTGAGGTTAAGCTTTATTGAGCTGGGACATCTTTGCGACGGAAGTTGCCCTTAACCATTTCAAACTTGAAGAAACGGCATTCGAGGGGGCCATTAAAGATGACAATCTTTCGAGACTCTGACAGGCGCATTTGTTGAGGTAACTTGCGATCGCTTGTCAGCATCCAAGCTGTCCAGCCAGCAAATTGGCGCTTAAGATTATCTGCGACGTTCTTCATCATACTAGCCACGCTTGCGCTCTTAGGGTTGGATTGTTCACCGTATGGAGGATTCGAAATAATGGTGCCTTCTGTCGCAATCGGAGTTGCCTCACGAGCATCACAACGCGTAAAAGTTAAGCGGCCATCATCGAGCAGTTGCTCAAGACCAGCGCGTTGAGCATTGCTTAGGGCCTTGCCAACCACGATTGAAGAGATATCGCTAGCAGCAATACGAACCGGGGCATGAAGATTAATGGCAGCGCGAGCATCTTCTTTCATTTCTTCCCAGAGATCCATATCGAAAATTTGTAAATTTTCAAAAGCAAAGGATCGATTTAAGCCTGGGGCCATATTGCAGGCAATTTGAGCGGCTTCAATGGCGATTGTGCCGGAGCCACAGAAAATATCCATTAAAGGTGACTGGCGATCCCACTGTGATAAGGCTAAGAGACCAGCAGCGAGGTTTTCTTTTAAAGGAGCTTCGCCCTTTTCGATGCGCCAACCCCGTTTAAAGAGCGGTTCACCGGAAAGGTTTAAATAAAATGTGCAGTAGCGTTCAGTGATGAAGGCATGAATGCGAACGTCAGGATTAGATTTCTCAATGCTAGGACGCATACCGCAACCTTCACGGAAGCGATCGCAAATGCCGTCTTTAATACGTAATGTTGTAAAGTCTAAGCTTTCTAACGGAGAGTTTTTAGCCGTCACATCGACGCGAATTTTGGCATCTGCTTCAAAAAACTTTTCCCAGGGTAAAAGATGAGCCATGTCGTAAATGTCATGACTATCATAGTATTGGCGTGAAGCGATTTTCATGAGCACTCGGCTAGCAAATCGGCTGTGAAGGCAAACGGACATCGCTAATGCCAGTGGTCCTTCGAATAAAACGCCACCCGGGTTTTCTTTTGTATTTTGTGCGCCGAGCTCTTGTAACTCCTTGGCTAAGATGGGCTCAAGGGTGCGAGGGCAGACGGCAAAGAAGTGATAACTAGCCATTTAAATATTTTTCCTTGTAGGGACGTGGGCAAGAAAAACACACAAGTTTTTGAGTTCAGACCACACGTCATTTCGTGTTTGTACAGTTAAGCCTTTGGCTAAACGATCGATATCAGCACAACGAGCAAGAGCATTTGCCAACTTGTTGGCTGTCATATGTTTAATAAAACGCTGCAGTGCTTGCTTTGTGGCCGGTGCACAAAAGACATTTTCACCCTCACTTATAGCGATAGCATCACGAATAAATGATGATATTCGCATGATGATGAGTGGGAGAGCTTCTCCTTCGGCTTGCATCCCGTTAATGGTTCGACATAAGCGGGCAACATCACCATAAGCAATGGTTTCGATCAGATCTTCAACACTGTAGCGAGAAACATTCATGACACAGTCTTCTACTTCGCGAAGACTAAGCTCACGGGCGGGATAAAGCAACGACAGCTTTGTCAGCTCTTGCTTGGCTGCCATTAAATTACCTTCGGTTTGCTCCGCAAAAAATCGCAATGCATCGTCCTGCATTGATTGATTTTGACGTTTTAATCGTTGTTCGATCCAGCTTAAGTAATGTGGTCTTGGAATGGGAAGACAATTAACAACATGTCCAATAGAAGCCAGAGCTTTAAACCAGGGCGTCTTTTGTGTTTTATAGTCAACCTGCGTTAGATGCACAATTGTGACGGTACCGTCGACCGTTGGTGCGACTTCTATAAACTGTTGTAAGATCTTTGCCCCTTTCACTCCAGGACCTGATGATAGAAATCGTAAGGTGATCACTTTTTTATCATCAAATAGCGAGACACTAAGAATGCTATCTAATAGCTCAGACCAGTCAGAAGTAGCAGAAAGAGCAAAGGTTTTTCGGTCCGTATAGCCCAGTTGGGTAGCGGTCTGGCGCAATTGATCAATGGCCTCCATTGCTAAAAGAGGCTCTTCGTCAATAACGATCCAGACCGGAGCAAGTACCCCAGCCTCAAGCGCTTTTGTCAGTTGGTGTTCTAAATCATCGCTTCTAATAAGCATGGATGGTAGGCTTTAAAGCAGACAAACAGTTAAGCAATTGAGTGATTAAATCTTGTTGAATTTCGTTATACAAAAGATTTTCTTCGGTGTCTCGAGACAAATAATCTTCTTCGTTATAAGTCATTTGGCGAGAACCTGAGAAGGTGGTTGGGGCCATATACTCATCGCCATCAGGACTAGAGACTCGGAAAGTCATTTGCAAGGTCAATTCGTACTCACGAGCTTCGCCTTTGGAGTTCAAAGCAAGAACTTCTCGTCCACGCTGAGAGCCGAGGAAATCGAGGACGGCCTGGGCTTTATTGGCTTCGTCAACCAAAATAACGTTGGTGCCAGCTTTGAGCATGCGACGAATGTCTGCAGCCATGCGATTATTCATTGGCATGTTCACATACATTGTTTCAAAAGGAAGCGTGACTCGGCCGCGCAAGTGAAAACCACAGCCACTTGTAGCCATGGCAACAGCCAGTGCAGAAAACAAAAAGGAACGACGACCCAAAGTCATAGTAAATTCTCAATTAGTTATGTGATAGGACGATTATACGGGTTTGCGGAATTCAAAGAAAAAATCCCGGAGTTGAATGTCAAACTCCGGGATAGTTAAGCTGGTGCTAACGGACTTAGTTAGCAACAATATTGACTAACTTCTTCGGCACCACAATGATCTTGCGAACTGTTTTGCCTTCAGTAAATTTCATCACATTTTCGTTAGCAAGAGCGGCAGCTTCAATGCTAGCCTTATCGGCGTCAGCTGCAACTGTTACTTGACCACGCAATTTACCATTGACTTGAACCACAAGGGTCATTTCATCGGCAACTAAAGCATGTTCATCGACTTCAGGCCAGTTTGCATCCAAAATCGGACCAAATTCAGCTTCAAAGCCTAAATCTGTCCACAATTGCGTCGTGATGTGTGGAGCAATCGGGTAAAGAACACGAATTAACATGCTGACGCATTCCTTTAAGACAGCTCGTGCTTCATCGCTATCTTCCCACTTAACGGTTTCAAGCGTATTGAGCATCTTCATCGTTGCAGAAACAACTGTGTTGTATTGCATACGATCGATGTCACTCGTTGCTTGCTTGAGTGCTTGATGCATTTCAAGGCGACAGGCCTTCAAATAAGCAGACAATTGAGCAGGCATAGCTTGTGCCGACTTGATATCTGCCTCGTGCTTGAAGCAGAAGTTCCAGAGACGACGCAAGAAGCGGAAGGTCCCTTCTGCACCGGAGTTACTCCAAGCAGCGGATTGATCTGGGGGACCGGCAAACATGACGAAGCTACGAGCGGTATCTGCACCATATTTGTTAATAATGGTCTTCGGTTCAACGACGTTGTTTTTAGATTTACTCATCTTTTCAACGCCACCCATCGTAACGGGTAAACCATCATCCTTGGCTACAGCCTTAATAGGGCGGCCCTTCTCGTCGTATGTGATTTCGATTTCATCAGGGTAGTACCAACGCTTCTTGCCATCGGGCAATTGTCGATAGTAGCACTCTGCGGTCAACATGCCTTGGGTAAAGAGGCGCTTAAAGGGCTCATCAAACTTAACTAAGCCTAAGTCACGCATGACTTTGGTCCAGAAGCGAGCATAGAGTAAGTGCATCACAGCATGTTCAATACCACCGATGTACTGGTCAATCGGAGCCCAGTAGGCTGCGCGATCATCGACCATAGCCGTATCACAGTCAGGTGAGCAATAACGCAAGAAGTACCAAGAAGAGTCAACGAACGTGTCCATCGTGTCAGTTTCACGCGTCGCATCTGCGCCACAGACGGGGCACTTACACTTTAAGAACTCTTCACACTTATTGAGCGGGTTACCGGAGCCATCGGGAACAAGATCCGTCGGAAGGACAACTGGTAAATCCTTTTCAGGGACAGGAACAGGACCACAATGTGGGCAGTTAATAATAGGAATCGGCGTGCCCCAGTAACGTTGGCGGCTAATGCCCCAGTCACGAATGCGGAATTGCGTCTTCTTTTCTCCCATGCCTTTGGCTTGGAGATAATTAGCGATTTTTTCAATGCCTTCATGAACGGTTAAACCATTGAACTCGCCGGAATTGACAAGGTGAGATTCATCACTCTTGTCACCGTACCAATCCTGCCATGCTTCTGTGCTGTAGGTCTTACCTTGCATTTCAACGACTTGGTTGATCGGTAGGTTGTACTTTTTAGCAAAGGCAAAGTCTCGTTCATCATGAGCAGGCACGCCCATAACGGCACCGTCGCCATAGCTCATTAAGACGTAGTTACCAATCCAGACCGGAACGTCAGCCCCTGTGATTGGGTGCTTAACACAAAAGCCCGTTGGGACACCTTCTTTTTCTTTTGTAGCTAAATCAGCTTCGCTGACACCACCCTTGGCGCACTCTTCAATAAAGGCCGTTAGGGTAGCATTGCCTTGAGCCAAGCGCTTGGCCAACGGGTGTTCAGCAGCGATAGCAACAAAAGAAACACCCATCAAGGTATCAGCGCGTGTTGTAAAGACGTGTAATAGCTTATCTTCACCGTCGATTGTGTACGGGAACGTTAAACGAACCCCAGTTGATTTGCCAATCCAATGGTGTTGCATGCTACGAACTTGTTCAGGCCAACCTTGCAATTGATCCAAATCTTTTAAGAGTTCATCAGCATATTGTGTGATGCCAAGGTAATAGCCTGGGATTTCGCGCTTTTCAACAACAGCACCAGAGCGCCAACCACGACCATCGACAACTTGTTCATTAGCTAAGACCGTCATATCAATTGGGTCCCAGTTGACAATTTGCGTCTTACGGTAGCAGACACCCTTTTCGAGCATCTTTAAGAACATCCATTGATTCCAACGGTAGTATTCCGGTGTGCAAGTTGCAATCTCACGAGACCAGTCAAATGCTAAGCCTAAGGGTTTCATTTGATTTTTCATGTCTGCGATATTGGCAAAGGTCCAGTCGGCAGGAGCAACACCGTGGTTAATCGCTGCATTTTCAGCGGGAAGGCCAAAAGCATCCCAACCCATCGGCGTCATAACGTTATAGCCCTTCATACGAAGGTAACGATACATAACGTCATTTAATGTGTAATTACGAACATGACCCATGTGCAATTTGCCACTAGGATAGGGCAACATGGATAAGACATAGAATTTCGGCTTTTCGTTGCCTTGTGCGTCTTTAACGTGTTCTGAGGCGCGGTAAACGTCACCTTCAGTCCAGCGTTCTTGCACTTCGGCTTCGACAGTCTGCGGAGAATAAGTATCACGCATGAGATTGATCCAATCAATGAAGAATGCTAGTTAGATAATTTATAAAGTATAACGTCTTTAGTCAGATATTTAGTAATAAAGAGCGCTCAAAAGCGTGCGAAAAACCTAGACTCCGATATCGCAAGAGGGAAAAACTAAAAATAAATATGAAAATATTTGACAAATTAATTAAAGTGCTTTAATATTCCAATTCTCAGTTGATCGCGGGGTGGAGCAGTCTGGTAGCTCGTCGGGCTCATAACCCGAAGGTCGTAGGTTCAAATCCTGCCCCCGCAACCATTTAATCTCAGTCGCCTTTGGCTACTGAGATTTTTTGTTCTTGTGCTCAAAATTTTGTAATCAGCTTCTAGCACATTCTTTTGCCATTCCTTTTCGAGTTCTCTGCTTATTTTTGTTCTGTTTGAGTGGTAGTTCAGACCTTCTCTAGTGTTATCTCTTTAGAGCAGTGGAGTATAAGTTCGCCAAAATACTTCAGAATAGCTAGCATATTCTGTATTGATAGTGAATTAGCTAGGAGTTGGTGTAATGGTTGAAACCCCACCTTACCGTTACTGTCCAATGTGTGGATTGTCTCTAACGACTAAATGCCTTCCCGGAGATGTCAAACTTAGACAAGTGTGCGAGCACTGTGGCTTTGTGAGATATGTCAATCCTTTACCTGTTGTAGGGACGATACCTGTTTTTGAAGGGAAGGTATTACTGTGTCGTCGAGCTATAGAACCAAGGAAAGGGTATTGGACATTGCCTGCAGGATTTATGGAAGGGTATGAAACTCTTAAAGAAGGGGCGGCAAGAGAAACGTTAGAAGAAACGGGTTCACATGTGGCTATAGACCGACTTTTTAGCATTATTGATGTCCCAGAGGCTAATCAAATTCATTTTTTCTTTTTGGCTCAATTAACTGCATTGCCTTCAGAACCTGGTATTGAAACGCTAGAACAACGCCTTTTTAACTTAGATGAAATTCCTTGGGACGAGTTAAGTTTTACAACGGTAAAAAAGACTTTAGAGTGTTTTATTGAAGATGTAAAAGGCGAAGTAGTTCAGTTACATACTTTTAGGTTAAGTCATTAATGTAGTTTGAGAACGTTGTTAGAATAAGTAATGTTGGGTTACTTTCAACCTTTCAAGTTGTTATTCGAAAAAGAGTTACCATGTCTAGCCTTTACTCTATTGCTCGTCGTTTTTTATTTTCATTAGATCCAGAGACCGCACATCGCGTCATTATGGCGAATTTGGATTGGGCTGTTAATCTTGGGCTCACGAAGTTAGTCACGCGAGAACCAGTAGAAGATCCAATTGAGGTGATGGGATTGCGATTTCCCAACGTTATTGGACTCGCTGCTGGTATGGATAAAAACGGTGAGTGTGTCAGTGCCTTTGGTGGCTTGGGTTTCGGTCATGTGGAAATTGGCACTATTACACCAAAAGCACAACCAGGCAATCCTAAGCCTCGTCTTTTCCGAGTGATTCCAGCTGAGGGCATTATCAATCGCATGGGGGCTAACAATCACGGAGTGGATGAAATTCTAGGCGTTCATCTCAAGAGCGCTGCAGCATTTCGTAATCGTGGAGGCATTCTAGGAATTAATATCGGCAAGAATGCTGCAACACCGATTGAAAAAGCCATTGATGATTATTTAATCAGCATGCGCAAGATCTACAACCATACTGACTACATTGCGATTAATATTTCTTCGCCGAACACGAAGAATTTGCGCAGTCTGCAAGCTGAAAACGAATTAGAAAAATTCTTACAGGCGATTACCGATGAGCGGCAACGATTGATTGATGAAAACTATGGTAAGCGTGTTCCATTTGCTTTAAAAGTGGCACCCGATTTAGAAAATGACGATATTCTTCGCATTTCTGATCAGTTAGTTGATTATGGTATTGATGCCATTATTGCCACAAATACAACGATTGACAGAGACTTAATTCAAGGTTTGCCCAACTGTAATGAAACGGGAGGACTTTCAGGAATGCCTCTGCGTGAGCGCTCAACTGAAGTTGTGGACTTGTTATATCGTCATTTGCAAGATGAGCTGCCGATTATTGCCAGTGGTGGTGTCATGACGGGCGAAGATGCGGTAGAAAAAATGCAAGCAGGCGCTAAACTTGTGCAGTTATTTACTGGATTTATTTATAAGGGGCCTATTCTTGTGCCCGATTGCGTAGATGCTGTTGCAAAGTGGCGAGAAACGCAAACGGGACCACTAGCATCCATGCGCCCGTAACTGAGCGTAAGATTTTCCTAAAAAGGCATCTGTTGATGCCTTTTTTTGCGAAAACAGTAACAATTTTTCAAGTGAGCTGTGGTTTTTTCTACTAAACTAAAAACAAATCAGAGGTTAACTCAGGAGGGATTTTGTATGCGTAAAGTTGTAATTGGCATCGCCTCGGTAGCTGTGATCGCAGTAGGCGCTGTTGGCGTTGCTGTAACCTATTTTTTAGATAGCGAGACTATCGCAAAAGAGCTCCAAAAAGAAGTGGCATCGCGCTTAAATCGAGAGCTTGTTTTCAATGGTCAGTTAGAAACCAAATTTTTCCCAAAGGTTGAAATTGTTTTACCGCCAACAACCCTCTCGTACGAAGGACAAAGTAAGCCTCAGTTTACGCTAACAGGGGCAAAGATTGGTGTGGCTGTTTTGCCGTTATTAAAGGGCGACATTCAGTTTGATGCTGTTAGTGTCCAGGGTCTAAAGGGCGTGGTTAATGCTAAACGCTTTACGCAGAAAGTAGATAAAAAGAAGTCAGAGCCCGAGGTGGCAAAAGATGACAAAGCTAGCGCCAAAGACAGTAGCGCTTTTGTGAAGAATTTGCGTGTTGACAGTGTCTCTATCATGGATTGCGCCTTGACGGTGTATGGATTACAAGATCAAAAGGTCTACGCAGTTAATCATTTAAATCTCGAAACTGGAGAAATCGGCTTAAAGGGCAAGACGTCAGTCAAGTTCAGCACGAACTTTGAAGAAAAAACTCAAGGCTTAATGGGGACATTGCAGCTGCAAACGACTGCTGAATACGACATCAATACCTTGGATGTTGTTTTGCATGACTTAAAGACAATTGTTGATGCTAAGCAAAAAGAGCAAAGCGCACAGTTGTCATTACAGGCTAAGGAGTTGGGTTACCTTAAGCGAGATATTGGCATCGAACAATTTTCTGCTAAAGCTACAGTGGATGACAGCATTGAGGCTTTAGTATCAGCAGACAGTTTTAAGACTGAAGCACTTCAGTCTTGGAAATTGAATAATGCAAGTGTCAATGTAAAGCAAGGCGATGAGCTATCAGCTCATTTAGTTGGTAATTTTGTAGGTGCGCTGGAAACAATGAGTGTAGCCAGCGAAGACTTGGCCGGCGCCGTGAATACTGTCATTAACGGCATTAAAACACAGATACCTCTTCAAGGTAAGATTCAAGCGATTGTTTCTCAAGAGTCTGCCGCCATGACATTGAGTGGAAAGTTTGATGATCAGCCCTGGAATATGTCGGCACAGTTAAAAGGCTTCACAAAACCCAATATCAATGGGCAATTCCAATTGGTGGGCATCACTGTAGATAAGTGGATGGCACCGTCTGAGCAAAAGAAAGTTGCAAGTTGGAGGGATCTCAATCCAATTCGTGAAGCTGTTGCCTCCAAATTAGAAAGAATCACCGCTCTTGATGCGGCAAACGCCAATATCAACCTTAAAGTGCAGAAAATTAATTACAAGAAACTGTCAATTGATGATGTAGAGACGACAGTGAAGCTCAAAAATGGGATTCTCAATCTAAACAATATGAGAGCTAAAGTTGCAGATGGCGTAGTTAATGCCAACGCTCAATTAAATGCATCTCAGGCGTGGTCCATTACACAAAGCGCGCAAGGAATCGATGTTAATAAAGTGTTAGCAGGTCTTGAATTGCCATCACAATTAACAGGCGTTGCCAATATGAAATCGCAACTCAGTGGTATTGGATTGGAAGAAGTTGCATTGAAAAAGACTGCCAAGGGTACGATGAGCGCGGAAGTGAAAAATGCAGTACTTAAGAGCGTCTCGTTAGAAAAAATTGCTACTGCTGTGCGGGAAAAACAAATGACGGGACTCATTATGTCCCCCAAGGATGAGACGGCGTTTAGTGCAATGAAGGCCAATATTAAAGTTGGTAATGGCATTTTAGATATCGTCAATGTGACAGGACAAAGCGCAGTCGCATCAGTTAACGGTCAATTAAAACTTGGCTTATTGGATAATACGTTACAGGGTAAGGCGGCAGCGGTGTTGTCAACAAGTGTGAATGGGCGAAAGGTGACTGTACCTATTTTGATTGGAGGTACAGTGGCAGAGCCAACTTATGGCGTAGATGTGACAACTGCAATTAAGGATAACTTAACTGAAGAGATTAAAGATAAGGGACGTCAAAAGCTAGAAGAGGGCTTGGGTAAGCTATTTAATAAGCTTGGAAAGTAGAATAGACAAACGGGAAATTCAACGAAAGAGTTTCCCGTTTCTGCAAAAAAGAGAGAAATTTGACAAACTCAAAACAGATTGTGCATAATACACATCCTTGTCACTGATCAGTGATAAGAGAGTGAAAAGAAAAATTTGACAAATAAAAATTTGCTCTTATAATTCTCAAACTCTAGCGCTCGAAAGAGCGAAGTTCTTTAAAAATTGATTG
>CALESB010000024.1 GCA_937906995.1 uncultured Sutterella sp. | reverse complement strand
TAATATAATTTCTTAATTAATTTTTACTGTCCAGAATTTTCGTACCAGTTCAATCTTCCAATTGATAAAGTCGATAATGAGCTCTCGGATATAGCTCAAAGAAAAACCAGCAATATTACTTGCGTTACCCAAAAGACTATCAAGCCCAGGTAGCCATGACTCCGAATACAAAAGTATAGTTGCTGCCACGATGCCCACGACCGTTCGCAGTTTACGTACACGAAGTGAGGCAACCGGGTACAACAAAAAGAGCATTAAAAGCACATTACCCAAGGCATTGAAATGAAGATAACCTTGGGAGAGAAGCACAAACTTGGCAATAAAGTAAACGTTCCAGAGTCCAAGACCTGCTAGAGCTCGTTTGGATGTAAAAAAGTCCTGCGTCTTTAACATCTTCTTCCTTTATTTTTGAAAGCCCTGACGCGGAAAATACAAATAACCGTTTTCATCAAAAGCAAATAAATGTTGGTCAAAGCCCAGACCGTAGAGTGTCAATACATTGCTGTAATAACTATCTTTTTGAAGGCCTTCGTTTAGTAAAATAGAACGCATCAATGCAGCATTAGCGCGATCTTTCATCAGGGGCAACATACTCGCTACAAAACCCGTGGGGCCGGCTTGATTGATTTTGAGCGTATTAACATCTATTTTCTCAGGCGCGGCATTGAGTTTTTCCGCCACCTCAAGCATAGGCGCAAAGTGTGCCTTTAATTGTCGATACGCAGGATCCTTCGCACTCATCATGCCGGCCCAAAGATAAACACGAATGGCGTTATAACTACCGATCACGTTATCCGCTTCTTGCGTAGCAATAAGCTCACCCTTGCGGTTAAAGCTAGCCCAATCTGGAGCGACCCCTGAAGGTGAAGAACGCAATAGCATTCTCAAAGAACCGTCATAAACGTCATTCCAATACGGATCTTCCGCAGCAAATCGCTTCAAAATAAAAAGAGGATAGTAGCTCGGGTTTAATTTCACACTCTCTTCATCTTCAAAGCCCACGCGTCCAGGCAAGAGCACCAAGCCTAACGAGTCCAACTCTCTGACTTGAGACTTCATCAATTGCATCATCGCTAAACCTAACTTCGTGTAGTCCTCGCGTTGCCAGAGGCGACCGGCCTCTAGTAAGCAATATGCAATCCACATGTCCGAGTCCATGGCGTTATTGGTATCGAGAATCCCCCATGTTTGGCGACTCCTTCCCCAAAGCCAACTCGGCAGTGTTTTGGTTAAGTCGCCTCGTGCCAAATTGGCCTGAGTCCAATCCACAAGTGAAGCGAACGTTTTTTGATCATTAGCAACCAAAGCAAAAAACATTGCATAGGACTGCCCTTCTGACGTGGTGACACGACGTTCATCGCTAAAGTCAATCACCCGTCCCTTTTCGAGATTGGTATTTTTAAACGTCTCCCAATGATCCCAACCATAGGTGGGCGATAAAGCCGCAAAGGTCAACAATCCTAATAAAAACAGTTTCTTCACGACACTAGCTCCTCTTTCGGATCCACAAACGCATGAAATAGAATATCCCAGCCCCAACAAGCACTGCGCAAGCTAATGTACACAAGACCAAAATGAGCGGATACTGACCCACGGTATGCCAAAGTTGGTGGTACCACGGAAGGTTACCCACATAGTAGGTTGGTCCTTCTTGGAAACTGATTTCACGATCAGCTTCAACAATAGCCACTGCCCCAGTAAGACGCGTGAGCGACGCTGGCGACTTTATTTTTTCATTGAGAACAAAGCTACCTGCATCACCCTCACTCATTAACGTCACTACCGTGCGATCATCGTCAAAGGGCGAGCGCAACGACACCATCGCTCCAAGGCCGCCTGTAGGATTAAATAATGCCTCACGTTGTTGCATGAGCGACGCATCGGAAAACTCACCCTTATCAATCATTTTGATCACACTATCTCGCAAGTCTTGCGCATCATCACTTCGAAAATCCACAAGTGTCATCGGTAGTTCACTGATCAATAAAATGTCCTTGTTTTGAACCGAAGCTTTATCCAAGCGTCCCGTCACAGAAATATGCGTGGCAACTGCACCAGTGGCTGCACCCATTCGGCCCACTGTATTTAATAGGGTCGTGACTTTCTCCTCACCCGCTTTCTCATCAATGACTACCACTGTTTCTTGTAAGTCCGCGTATTTTGTAAAAGGAAAACCACTTTGCGTAAAAAGTGCCAAATTGGGCAATTGTGCATAGTGATACATGCCTTTAACGTGAAGAGTCGAGGTTGGATCAATGTCAATTTGTTGAGGTAACACCACAACTGATTTGCAATTGTCAGCTGAGCCTTCAGAAATTGTGCGGGTGTAGCCCACCTCAAAACTTAACTCATTATTTTGAGCAAGCCCCAAAGCATCGGATCGATGCGTAGCTAACGGACCGTAAAACTTCATAAGCTTTAAGGTGTGAGCACTTCGACCATCACGCGCTAGAAGGTTTTCAGAAGCTAACAAGAAGTCATTGAGACGCACACGCAGTTGAGCCGTATCATCCACATCAGGCTTACTGAAGCGCAACTTTAAATCCATCGACACTGATCCGCTGTCGATCATGAATAAGTCCGGAGCAAAGCGCAAGCCTACCTTCACTGGTGATGGGTTATACCCTCTCGAGGTCAACTGTCCAGGGTACTGCATCAAGTGCGATAAGAGAATCGGTTGGTCTTCCTTAACCCAATTGGGGGCGTCGTACGCCTGGCGAAGAGGTTCTGCCTTAAAGTCTTTGACGACCAACTCTTCACCAATAAGAACCTGTTTCCCCGAGGTTAAGGTTTGCACAGCACGAACTAAATCGGCTTCATCTCGCCCCTGAATCACCAACATTTTGGCGTATTGACTCTGAGGCGCATCCATCAGGGAAACTTTGGGTTGATTGACCGCGGGCAAGTCCTTTAGAAAACTCGGGCGGTTTTCATTGGTAGCAAACACCACAAAGTGCTGCTCTGCAGGAGCACGATTAAAGTAGACAGGGAAATCAATTCCACGCCAAGCGGCATCTTTGCCAAAATAGCTTGCCAAAATAGCCGAAGCCTTCTTTGTTTCACTATTTGGGCTTGCTGCATAGACCATCGGAATCACGGAAGGCGCTTGACTATTGAGGGCCACAAAAGGCGACGGGAATTGTCCCAAGTCGTTTGGTAAGCGCACCTTCTGTTTGATTAAATTCAAGTGGCTAGAGCCATCAATATCCACCCAAAGAGTCTCGCTTGTCGGCGACTCGCAAAGCTCTTGATAGTGCCCGACAAACTGAAGACGAAGCTGATTTCGAGGCTTGATTTGTTGAACATCTAAAGGCACCTCGACTCTCGTTAGTTGACCCAACGTCTCAGCCTCAAAGGCAATCGTTTTTTGCAGTTTGCCATTTAAGAAAATATTTAGTTGCGAGCGCTTGGCAATAAGCGAAGGAGAGGCGGTAAAGTTAATCTGAAGCTTCCCCTCGGTCACCACCTCATCTGCTAACACCCCGAAATCTAGATATTGCTCATTGTTAAGCCCACTCATACGAAGACTGATAGCTTGACCACCAGGCACCATTTTCAACAAGGGTGTTTGCGTCGTAAAGGTGTTGCTTAAGTCAGTTCGCCAAACCGCACTAACCTCGTCAACATCTTTTTGCAACGCTTGAGCAAGCGTTGCCTGGGAGACCAATCCTACCCCCAGGGCTAACAGATAAAAGGAGAGATTCTTTAATTTCACTTTTTACTCACAACACATAAATTTAAATTTCACTTGCCAACGTAAGGAACGCGAGGCAACAACGTTTTAAACCACCCGATTAAACGTTGGATCCATTTCCAAGAGGGAGGTAAAAATTCGATCATTGAACGATAGCCATAAAGAGCCAAAGATACGAGCGTCTTAAATCCAGTGCTCATGCGATCATCAATTTTGTCAGGCACCGTTGCCCACATTCCTTCACGAGAAAAGGTACAACGATTAAAAGCACGCTCGTCATGGAAGTTCGTGAATTCAAGTCTTAATTCAAGTCCCTTTTGGGGATCGGAACTTATAACTGACGCGCCAAAAGAATAGGTTTGATTTTGATAGACTAAGCGCAATTGTGCGGCATCCCCAACCTTAATTGACGATGGAAAGCTACCGATTAAAAGCACCTCATCTTGCGAGTATTGCTTCATTAGCATTTCAAGGCACTCATTACCAGCCAAGCTAACTTGCGCCTCAATGTTACAATCAACACGCGGGAAACGATGCGTTTGCACCTCTTCGACCGCTACGGCCATACTTGCGCCTAATATTGTTAGGTTATAGGCAATCCAACCCATATTGATTGCAAGAGTCAAATACTCTGGCTCTGGTGAAAAAATCGCTTTATAAAAGCCTATTCCAAGCCCCAAAACATTTAACGCAATTAAAAATAAAAATGGTTTCGTAATAGGCCAATCAAGGTACTTCTCACCAATGGTGCCACCTTTGGCTGTCACGTTAAATTTGCCTTTATGGGGCATGAAAAGTGCTACGGTTGTAGGCAGTAAAATGTACCATGAGAGCACTGTCTCATAGACCCCGCCCATAAACGGATACCGGTAGCCACGCTGCAAGATGAAATTAGTAAGGGCCGTATGCACCATATGAGGAACCACGTAAGCAAAGATAGCAGTGGCTGTTGCATAGATGACATAGATATTGCCGAACATGTAAGGTAAGGGCGCTACCAAAAAAATAAGCCGTGGCAAACCATGCAAAAAGTGGAACATGGCATTGAAAAAGCACAACCGTTGCGCAAGAGTTAAACCTTTACCTAAAAACGGATTATCCAACCGAAAAATTTGAATCATCCCACGCGCCCAACGAATACGCTGACCAATATGAGCTGCAAGCGTCTCCGTTGAAAGCCCTGAAGCCAAAGGAGTATCGATAAAGGCCGATGACCACCCCAAGCGATTTAACTTTAAAGAAGTGTGTGCATCCTCTGTGACAGTTTCTACGGCAATGCCACCAATTTGTTCCAAAGCACAGCGACGCATTACGGCAGAGGAGCCACAAAACATCGTTGCGTTCCATGTGTCGTTACCCTTTTGAATGAAGTCATGAAAGAGTGCATTCTCAATGGGCGTTGCTCGATTGAGGTGCCAGTTCTTTTCAAAGGGATCTGGCGAGTAGAAATGATGCGGCGTTTGAACCAAAGCAATATTTTTATCTTTAACCAACCACCCCACGGTTTTGACTAAAAAGTCACTACTTGGCACATGGTCGCAGTCAAAAATCGTAATAAACTCCCCATACGTTACCGTCATAGCGTGATTGATGTTGCCAGCTTTGGCGTGATTATGCTCTTTGCGCTTAATGTAGCCAACACCAACTTCACGGGCAAATTCTGCAAACGCATCTCTTGAGCCATCATCAAGAATATAGATATGAAGCTTCTCGGCAGGCCATTGCATATTCATTGTTGCAAAAACCGTCGGCTTAATTACTTCAAGCGCTTCATTGTAGGTAGGAATGAAAATGTCAACATGAGGCCATTCGGCTTGATCATCAGGCAACGGATAGGGCTTTCGGTCCAAGACCCAGCAGACTTGAAAGTAACCCAACAGCATGACGATGAAGGCGTAAATTTCTGCTAGAAGTAAAAGGATACTCAAAATCCAACCGATAGCTGAATCGGTATTGACTGTTGTTGTACAACGCCACCAAAGATAACGCCCTGAGACCACCATCGAGATGACAAAAAGAAGCATCAAGGTTAGTCGCGCCTTAATTTGACTAAGTGCAAAAGCCAAAATGAGCATGACACTTAAAAAGAGTACCTGACCTTGAATATTGAAGGGCTGAGTTATGCATAGCGTTGCCAGCCCCAAAGCAATCAACCCAAGTCCCCATAAAACAATGATTTTTAATGAGGCAGGTAACACACTCTCATGTTGCCCGATTTGTTCAAGCCCTCGCTGATTACCCTCGAGGAAAAGGGCGCCGTAGTGCGCAATGATTTGACTTAAACGCCTTAAAGCCCCCTGCACTTTAGTAATAAACAATCCGAATGCTCTCTGAAGGCTACTTGGCGTTGCTGAGCTTTTATAGAAAAGTAAAAAGAGACTTTGAATAATAAAGCGCACACTGTCGAACGCCTTGGGTGCAATCGGATTAATTTGAGGGTAAAGCGAAGCAAAACGTTGACGAAACCCTAACCACGGCTCGCGCTCAAGCGGGACAACAATCCAAATCAGAGTCAGCAGAAATCCATTGATGAAGATACTAATGGGACTGGCACCATTATTTTTCCATTGACGAAACTTATTAAAGTACGATCGAATTGTTGACGAGGTGGACATGAATAAGATTGCAGCAGGAATGAACGGTCATTCAATAATAAAGGGGGACGTATTTTAGCACAGACGGCATACCATCTCGACCAATCCCCGATTGTGGTTCTTCAGGTTTTTACGGGAAAGTTGCAAAAACTCCAATTGTTCCTCATTAATCAATGATAGATTTTTTGATCGATCGCCGTTGCGCAGGGCGGTTGTATCTGCGATACCTCCTATTTACCCTGAAGTTAGAATGGTTTGTAAAAGAGATACTGCTTCCTATTTCCCTCATACTAGTTTAGTCTATGGTATTAAAAAGATTAATTATGAATTAGGAATACCATTTAACTTTCAGTCATTAAGACATACTCATGCCACTATGCTTATACCAGGAGGAGTTAATATTAAGGCAGTACAGCATAGATTAGGTCATTCTAAAATCTCTATTACCTTGGATATCTATGGACATATTACTTCCAAAATGATAGAAAATAGTGTAGAAATTTTTGAATCAGAAATCTCAAAATGTAACATCAGTAATTGATCCTTCTGAATTAATTTGTACAATTCATGTACAAATTTGCTAGCTAACATAGAAAAAGGGGAGAATCTTTCGTTCTCCCCTATCTCTTTAAATGATCTATTGATCAGAGCATTGTATTGCTAGATCTTTTCTAGATCCTTAAATACCTTCGTATTTAGGCAACCAGACCCTCATCTTCATCTACTGGTTCAGTTCCTAATTCACCTTCGAGCTTAGAAACAACCAAAGCCGTCGTAGAGTCACCCACCACGTTAATGGAGGTGCGGATCATATCGAGGATACGGTCGATACCAGCGATCAAAGCCACAGCTTCAAGCGGAATACCCACTTGCGTGAAGACGATCGTTGACATAATCAAACCAGCACCTGGAACCCCGGCGGTACCGATAGCTGCCAACACACCCATCAACACGATTGTGATTTGGTCAGCCATAGATAGATCGATACCATAGACTTGAGCACCGAAGATGGCCGTCACACCCATGTAAATAGCGGTACCATTCATGTTGATCGTGTTACCAAGTGGCACGGCAAAAGATGCAATCGTCTTGGTGGAACCTAAGCGACGGCTTGCCAACAAGTTAGCCGGCATAGCTGCTGCAGAAGAACAAGTCGTGAAAGCAATCAACCACGGCTCGAAGATACCCTTGACGTACTTCATAATTGGGATACGGACAAAACCAGCAATGATCGGACCGTAAACAACAATCACAAAGGTCACCGTTGCCAAGAAGCTTGCAAGAATTAACTTACCTAACGGCAACAAAACAGACAAGCCATAACGAGAGACCGTATAAGAGATCAAACCAAACACACCGATCGGAGCGAAGCGCATCACGGCATTGGTCATGCGAATCATCACATCGCCCATGATTTCGAAGAACTCGAGCAAGGGACGACCGCGTTCACCCAAAGCGCTCAAGCAGAAACCAAACATCACTGCAAAGAAGATGATTTGCAAGATGCTGCCCTTTGCAAAAGCTTCCATTGGATTAATCGGAACAATGTCAAGTAAGACATTAATCATGCTCGGGGCTTGTACATTAGCAGCCTTTAAGCCTTCTGTAGAAAGTGACAAGCCAATACCCGGATCGATGATGCCGGCAAAAATCAAGCCAAACATCACAGCAATTGCCGTGGTAACACCGAAAGTAATAATAGTTTTAACAGCTACGCGACCTAACTTGGACACGTCAGCAATGCCTGCTGCACCTGCAACTAACGTTGCAAATACCAAGGGAACCACAACCATTCGAATTAAACGAATGAACAAGTCACCCAAGGGCTTGAACCATGTAGTTGCCAAATCCGATGAGACGAACGCACCTATAACGACACCCAACACTAAACCGGCGAGCATTTGCACAGGCAGACTCATACTAGATTTCTTTGCCATTGCATTCTCCTTACATTTTTGTTTTTATTTGCGCGAGGCCGTTTGAGCTGTTTTATTAACTTAAACAATACCTTCACACAGAAAACATGAAGTACCAAAAGCATTCTGAAACTCCATGACTCAAATCTATCGTCTAATGTAATAATCTGTAACCTAGGGATTACCCTTAGTAAATTCGTACTTTTGATACATTTTCTTATGTAAAGAGATGAGAAAAAGCTTGATTTAACTTAATATTTCAGGGCCTTAGACCACTGAATACCACCGGTTGAGGTACGCACAAGAAAAATGGGCATCTTTTGCGTTTGGACAAAAGATTGTGAAATGATGAGGCGTTCAAGCGCATGAAGCGTTTCATACTCTTGAGCATCATGGGAATTAAGATAAGCAGAAAAGCGGTTGTAACGACCCATTCGAACGAAAAAATCCTCTTCTGCAGCAAGCTTATGTAAGAGCAAATAGCAAACGGCCAAGCGAGAATCTTGGTTCATCAAAGCCCAGATTTCTTGATCCATCGCTTGATCACCGCCAAACTCAACTTTACTTAGAAGAGTTTGTTGTACTTCATCTAACAATAAGAAAATTTGACGATAGATCGCGAAAGGCGACTCTTGAAGCCAGGTATGAAGATTTTCTTGACGATCGTATTGAGGGAAGTCACAATCTCTTACGATCAAGTCACTTGTAAACTCGATTGGATTACCCTTTTCGCCAAAGGCCTTAACCGCTAAAACATCTCCCAACGAAGGCACTTCTGATTGGGGATAATGAAGCGTTAACATTTCGTTAGCTTGAGGTTGCAAGTATTTATTGATAAAAGTAGTTAATGCTGGCTTTTCACCTTGCACTTGTGTTCCCCAACCTTGAGCTCCTAACGTTGAGCGCATTAAAACCGCAATAGGATGGCAGTGACGGTCATAAAACACAACAGTCATAACACGAGGCGCAATAGGTGGTAACTCAATTTTCGGCTTACTTATTGTGGACTCTTGAGGACGCGCCCTGACTCTGTCAGTGCGTCTGGGTGCAACAGATACTGCGTCCGCCCTTTGCTCTGGCTTGCGCTTCATGAGACTAATAAGAAGCACAACCACTAAAACAACAGCCAAAACTGTCAAGATCAAAAAGTAATCAAAATCGCCTTGCATACACTCTGCCCTCTAATTAACCCAATAATTGTACGTTACTTGATATTAAGCAAAAAGTTAAATTAGAAACATTTAGCCTAACGCAACATTTGAAGTCGCCACCTCCCCTAGAATAGAGATAAAAGTCAACGCGCTATTAGGGGTGATCATGAAAGCTTTCTACGAACTGTCCAACCAAAGACACATCCCATCCATCGGTATCGGTACTTGGCAAATTCCAGAGGGTGAGGATCTCACCCGATCATTACTCAACGCCATTAATCTTGGTTACCGCTATATCGATACGGCTGCCATCTATGAAAATGAGCACTCCGTTGGTGAGGCAATCAAACGCAGTAACGTCAAGCGCGAAGATCTCTTTATTTTAAGTAAGTGTTGGACTAGCAATCGAACGTATGATTCCGTCATGCGTGCATTTGACGAAACACTTAAACGACTTCAACTTGATTATTTAGACGCTTACCTCATTCATTGGCCCTTTACCAAGGGGGACCCTCTGGCCTGGCAAAGCGTTAATGTTGGTACATGGAGAGCTTTTGAAAAACTCCACGAAATGGGCCTTGTTAAAAATATTGGAGTTTCTAACTTCCAAATCCACCATTTGGTCAGCTTTTTAGCTCGTGCTCATATTGCTCCTGTTATCAATCAAATTGAGTTTCACCCAGGCTATATGCAAAAGGCAACGGTTGAGTTTTGCAAACGCTCTGGCATTCAGTTGCAAGCCTGGTCACCGCTTGGGCACGGTGAGTTAATCCATAAAGAAGAGATTCAATCCATTGCACTGAAGTATGGAAAAGATCCTTCTCAAATTATTTTGCGTTGGATTGCCCATCACGACATTATTCCTATTACAAAGTCTATGAATGCTCTTCATCAAAAGGCCAATTTGGAAAGTTTAAGCTTTAACTTAAGCGAAGAAGATATTGCGCTTATTGATGCTTTGCCAATGATGGGCTTTTCTGGTCTAGAACCAGATCATGTTAGTTTCTAAGTTTTAGTACTTGCTCAATCAAATAACCGGGAGACTTTCAAGCACTCCCGGTTTATTTTTATCTCATCAATCTTTGACTTTAGAAAGCCGGAACAACAGCCCCTTGGTACTTATCTTCGATAAACTTCTTAATTTCTGGCGATTGAAGCGCCTTTGCTAAAGCTTGCAATTCTTTGCGATTATCACCCTTGCGAATGGCAATAATGTTTGCATAGGGAGAATCCTTGCCTTCAATGAAAAGTGCATCCTGGACAGGATTGAGATTAACACCTAATGCATAATTGGAATTAATGACAGCAAAGTCCACATCTTCTAAAGCGCGCGGCAATACTGCAGCTTCCATTTCAATGACTTGTACGTTTTTGGGGTTAGAAACAATATCAGCGACTGTACCATTAACACCAACGTTATTCTTTAATTTAAAGAAACCGGCTTGAGCCAAAATTGCCAAAGCACGACCGCCATTCGTTGGATCATTCGGAATAGCAACTTTCATGCCTGCAGTTAAAGCATCCACAGATTTTTGCTTTTTCGAGTAAATGCCCATTGGTTCAATATGAACTGCCACCAAGGATTCAAGACTCAACTTACGTTCCTTGCTGAAATTATCTAAGTAAGGCTTGTGTTGGAAGAAGTTCGCATCCAATTCTTTATCAGCCAAAGCCATGTTGGGTTGAACGTAATCAGTGAATTCAACCACTTTAATCTTCACACCATCTTTAGCTAAAATCGGTTCGGCTGCCTTTAAGATGTCTGCATGCGGAACCGGAGAACAACCAATCTTTAAGATACCCTCTTCAGTGCCTTTTTCAGAACAACCTGCCAAAATGCTACCGGCAGCAACGGCGCACAAGGCATATGCCAGCAAGGAACGACGTTTCATGAGTTACCCCCAATACATAGGATTATGAACGTAAATATTATGCTGTATTTCCAGCAGAACCCCATAAGTTGAAACGATTAGAGGCTCATTAAATCTCTATCAAAAGGCGCCTTTCATAAGCATTAAGGCCTACCAATGGTAGGCCTTAACAAACTAATGCGTAAGAACGGTTCAGGATTAGCAGTTATTTGCTTTGCGATACTGGACCAAGTCTTCGACAGAGATGACACAAAGATCATGCTTATCAGCAAAAACACAAACTTCGGGCAACTTAGCCATCGTACCATCTTCGTTCATTAACTCACACAATACACCGGCAGGATTAAGCCCAGCAAGACGCATCAAGTCAACCGTTGCTTCAGTGTGCCCACGACGTTCAAGAACGCCTCCAGCACGAGCTCGCAACGGATACACATGACCTGGGCGCAAAAGATCTTCTGGCTTACCTTCAGGATTAGCAGCGGCCTTAATTGTAGTGACACGGTCAGCAGCACTAACACCTGTCGTACAACCGTGTGCTGCTTCAATAGAAACCGTAAAAGCCGTCCCTTGAGTGTTTGTATTGTGAGGAACCATTTGGTCTAACTCTAGACGACGACAATCTTCATCACGCAAACAAACACACACAATACCCGAGCATTCGCGAATCATTAATGCCATTTGCTCAACAGTCAGGTATTGACTTGAAAGGATTAAGTCGCCTTCATTTTCACGACTTTCATCATCGACAACCATCACACCCTTACCGGCACGAAGGTCACTCAATGCACGCTCAACACGAACTAAACTGTTAGCACCGTATTGAGATAAAAGATTTTCAGACTGATGCATGATATGCCTTTCTTAATTAAGAAACTTTAACGATTTAGCATCAGGGGGAAGGGTCTTATTACTTTTATGTAGTAAAAAGACAGTCGCAAAAAAAGAACCTTCTTTGCGATACTCTTTCATCCGGACTATCACCGTCGGTACTGGGATTACACCAGCTCAACAGACCGCGCCCCGAAGAGACTTCGAGGCGCGCGCTCGTGGACTATTACCACCGGTGGGGACTTACACCCCGCCCTGAGTCAACCGCGTATTTTAGCGCGTTTTCGGCAACTGGGTGTAACGCTTACCTAACAACTGCCATAAACGGCGAACTTGAGGTGCAACTTGTTCGCGTTTCTTGCTACGGTATTCACAATGCAACAACTCGTGTGCCAAGTGGCTACCTGGTTCTTGCAAATGCTCTTCGTACATAGCAATGACTTCAGGATTACGATGCGACTCTCTTACCTTTGTCTTTTCATCAATGGTATACAGTGCATTTTGTCGAGCCTGTGCAAATGGCTGATATTGATTCTTTTTGCGAGGTGTACCACCACCTGCAACGCAACCACCTGGACATGCCATGACTTCAACGAAGTCATAAATAACTTCACCACGACTCATACTATCAAGCAGAGCATTGGTACGAGCTAAGCCATGAACCACCGCAATCTTTACTTCACCTAAGTCGCCAAGATTGACTTTTGCTTCCTTAACACCCGCTAACCCTCTCACAGGGGTATAGACAATAGGCGCTAAAGCCTCACCATTGTGAGTCAGCGCATAAAGGGTACGAACGGCAGCCTCCATAACGCCACCCGTTGTACCAAAAATTGCGCCAGCTCCAGAATAGCTTGTGAAATGAGCATTACTATCATAAGCGTGCGGTTCTAAGTCCTTCAGGTGTAAACCTGAACGACGTACCAACTTCGCAAACTCACGAACTGTCAAGACAACATCAACGTCTTGAAGGTTTTCTTCACGCATCAAACTTTCTCGTTTAGCCTCACCCTTTTTAGCTGTGCAAGGCATAACCGAAATCACTCTAAGGTTCTCACGTTTTACACCCAACTTCTCGGGCAAGAACTCCTTGGCTAAGGCACCAAAAACGGCTTGAGGTGAACGCGTCGTCGATAAATACTCCATCACCATCGGAACATGTTTCTCGACATAATTCACCCAACCTGGACAGCAAGAGGTAAACATCGGCAAAGCGACTTCTTCTCCAGCTTGACGTGCTTTTAAACGTGTCAAGAACTCAGTCCCCTCTTCCATAATGACCATATCGGCAGCAAAGTTCGTGTCCATCACATAGTCGGCTCCCATTTGATGGAGTGCGCTAACAATGAGACCTTCAACGTTACTACCGACTGGCAAGCCGAATTCTTCTCCTAACGTTACACGTACTGCAGGAGCAATTTGGAAAACTGTCGTAATTTCTGGATCATCGATCATGCGAAGAACTTGATCGTTTTCATCCTTTTCACTAAGAGCACCCGTAGGACAGACTAAAGTGCATTGCCCGCATTGGATACACTTTTCAGAGTCAACCCAATTTTTGGCCCCCGTCATACCAACGCCACTCATCAAACCAAAGTCTTCAATGGTGAGTGCACCAATGCCTTGGACTTGACGACAGACTTCGACACATCGGCTACAACGGATACACTTGCTGACATCACGAACAATACCGGCAGAAGTATCGTCATAAGGACGCTCAACCAAGTAACGACCATTAAATGGCGTTCTTTGCATACCAATAAACAAGGCCACATCTTGCAACTCGCAATCGCCATGACGAGAACAGCTCTTACAGTCTTGATCGTGATCGGCAAAGAGCATATTCATTTGTAGGCGTTGCATGCTACGAACGCGTTCACTTCGTGTAGATATATGCTGGCCACTCTTAATCGGCGTTGTACAAGCCGTAACAATGCGACCTTCTTTATTTTCGCCTTCGAACAGTTCCACCAAGCACATACGACACGTACCTGGAGTGTGATTCAAGGGCATATATGCGCAGAGTGTGGGAATGAAGATGCCATGCGCCTTGGCAACTTCTAAAATTGTTTGTCCGGGTTCAAAATCAATCTTTTGGCCATTAAACCAAGCAAAATTTTCCATTTGTATCTCCATTAAACAGCTTGGTTTTGCGTGTGACTTGTGTTACCGGGAATGGGCAGTTGTGTCACCACACCATAAATACGATAGCATCGCATACAACGGTTAGCCTCCCTAATTGCCTCATCATCGGTCATTGATAAGTCAACCTCTTCAAAGTTGCCTCGACGCTCTTCAATCGATAGCGTATTGAGATGGTGACGAGGTGCTGTACATAAATCAATAGGCTTATCACCTCGGGCCATTAAATTCGCTTCCTTGAGCAATTTACTCATACGACGACGAGCAACGAATCCAACTGAACCGCGCGTTAAATACTCATGAATGGATTGAGCTGCAATTTGTCCTTGTGCCATACCGTCAATGAGGGTCGTAGGACCAGTAGCAGAGTCTCCACCAGCGAAAACACCTGGACGAGTTGTAGCCAAAGCATCTGATACTTGGATATTGCCACGACGATCAAAGATAATACCGTCATCATCACAAAGTACACTTTGATCCAATCGTTGACCAATAGCTGCAATCAAGTTTTCGCAAGGAAGAATGGTTTCAGTACCTTCAATTTCAACAAGTTTGCCACGTTTGCTGCCCGGAACCTTTTCTTCGCGCATCTTCGCAATCTTCAAACCCGTCACCTTGCCATTTTCTTCCATAATTTCCTTTTGCAAGGATAGGAAGTGGAATTGAATGCCTTCTGCTTTAGCTGCTACCACTTCTTCGTGGTCTGCCGGCATACTTTCTTCGGTACGGCGATACACAACATGCACTGTACCATCCGTTAATCGAACGGCAGAGCGCGCACAGTCCATGGCCACGTTACCGCCACCAACGACCACAACATCACCCTTTAATTTCAATGAGCGATACCCAGCCACGGAACGTTCAACCTTGTGCAAGAAATCAATCCCGTTAAAGTAACCCTCTAACTCGGTATTTTCATTGTCTAAGCCCAGATACATCCCCTTAGAGCAGCCAACACCAATAAAGATAGCGTTATAGCCCTTATTAAAGAGGTCTGTTAATGAAAAGTCATACCCTAAACGTTGACGGAAGAAATAGCGTCCCCCCAACTGAGTGATCACCTCGGTCTCACTTTCAAGTAATCCTTTAGGTAAACGATATTGAGGAATCCCGACTTGAGCCATACCACCTGCGTGCGAATTGGCCTCAAAAATATCAACCTTATAACCTTGAAGTAATAAGTGATAGGCACAGTTAATACCGGCAGGGCCCGCACCAATAACCGCGACTTTAGGACTTAAGGGACGCGTCTGTTGATAGGCTTGAGCAAAAAGCTCTTGCATATTGCCTGTTGCGTCAGCAGCGTAACGCTTTAAATTTTTGATATCAACTGGTTCATCGAGCAATCCACGATGACAAGCTTTCTCACAATAGCGCACACAAACGCGACCACAACTACCTACCAACGGATAGTGCTTAAGTAAAACTGCAGCCGACATCTCTGGCTCGCCAGACTTAATGTAATCGATATAACGCGGGACATCCACGTGTGACGGACAAGCTTCAACACAGGGGGCTGTCAAAAGCGTGTAATAGTCATAGACGTCCGCTGGCACGGGCATCGAATTTTTGACTTCTTCCGGAAAATAACGGAGGGCACCTAATAACGCTTCTGGCGTCGTCATCCCAATACCACAAAGGCTCGTTTCCTTCATTTGTAGAGCAACAGACTCAACAAATTCCCAATTAACCTCTTTGCCCTGACCTTTTACAGCTTTACTTAAAGCATCTGCAATAACGTAAACACCGACACGACAAGGTGTACATTTACCACACGTTTCTTTAGCAGCGCGTTCGTAATAACGCCAAAGCGAAAAAGCCAGGTTAGCACGGCGATCTAAAACTAAGAAGCCTCGATCACCGATAAAAGTCATAATCGGGTTGCCTGGATTGAATTGTGAAAACTGATCTAATGGGATATTGTCAGGTGACGTAGGCGAGTAGGTCTGGCGATTATCATACAATTGGCCATCCCATACGCCGAAAATCAATGGTGTCATTGTGCACCCTCGTTTTTGTAATAGTTCAAATAAGATAGTCTGCTTATTTTAAAGCATTCCCTTACGCTTTAGCCTGTCCTTTCCTCATACTTCTGGTTAATCCTCATTTACGAAACTTGCATTACGTTACCTCAAAAGCAGATACAATAAAAAATACCGTATAGTAAAAAGGAGGCTGTTATGCATTTGCATCTACCACCGCTACTTGAGGGTTTGTTTTCGATTGCTGTTTTTCTTGGCGTTGTCATCATCGCTTTAAAACTATTACAAGAAGTTAACTCAAAGCAATCCAATAAAACGATTTTTGTTGGAACAGTTGAAAAACGTTGGGACAAATGGCAATCCGGCACCTGGATTATTGTCGGCATTGTCATTGGGATTGTTCTGGCTCAATGGCTTCCATTACACTACATCATATCCCCTGGATTGACACATCTTGCTGGCCACCTATTCTGGGTTGGGGTTGCTTTATTAGCAATCATAATTGGACGCCGACTGATTTATACTAAAACTTCGTAACTCATCCAAAGCATGGAATCCAAGTTCCATGCTTTATTTTTGGACCCATTCTAATATTGATTGGAGTTTCGCCTGTGTGTCCAAAACACCTTGATCGTACGCTCGTTGCATCTCTTCTACATCTTTCGATAAACGTCCAACTTGGATAGGAAAAGTCGGTCGAATGACAAAGGCATTGCCTAAAGCCACCTGAGTATCAATATAGTCCTGGGTCTCAGAATAACGACGAGGAGAGTCCTGAAATGTCTTCACAAAATTCGGATAACCACGATAAATAATTGGGGCCAACAAAGCATCTATGTCCCTGACCCGATGTGAGCGGGGCTTTGTCATAATGACAATATTTTTATCAAACCCTAGTTCTTGGAAAGCTTTTAAAGGCACTCGATCTGAACATCCTCCATCGAGTAGTTTTAAACCTCTAAATTGAACAATCTTCGATAAATACGGCAATGACGCAGAGGCTCGTAAACCATCGATTTCTTTAAACATATTCTTAAGTTCAAGATATTCGGGTTTACCTGTTTCAACGTTAGTACAAGTAACAAAATACTGAATTCCAGAAGCTTCAAATGCTTCTTCATCAAAAATATCCAAGCGTTCAGGAATATCGTGGTAACAAAACTGAGTATCGACAATATTGCCAGTTTTTACAAATGTCTTAAAACTGCAAAAACGGTCATCAAGCAAATACTTTTTATAAAAACGAAGGCTGCGCCCTTTCTGTCCAGAAACAAACGAGCAACCATGAATAGCTCCAGCGGATACACCTATAACCCCTTTAACGGGAAGATTTAAGTCGGCAAGGGTATCTAAAACACCCGCAGCATAAATAGCGCGAACACCACCACCTTCTACAACAATACCTAATGACATAACATCTTATTATCGAAAACATGACTTTGATGATACGCCGTACATCTCACTCTAACAATGCCATGATAGTGGGGCATCCGTTTTATTCTGACTAACATCTCTATCGTGTGAACTGCATTATTTGGACAATTCTTAATCTTTTACTTCACACCATTATTAATGGTTACTGTAAAAAATCTATATCTATTTACCAAGTCCAATAGCAAAAAAGCCTTGAAGGGTAACCTTCAAGGCTTTTTAAATGGGG
>CALESB010000023.1 GCA_937906995.1 uncultured Sutterella sp. | reverse complement strand
TCGCTATGTGCATGGCTTGGACTCCAAGGTGTCCAAGAAATCCATACCATTACAGGATGCAGATAAAGGAAATCCCAAAAGCCTTTAGGGCTTTTGGGATTGTCTGGCGCGCCGGGTAGGATTCGAACCCGCGACCCCCTGGTTCGTAGCCAGGTACTCTATCCAACTGAGCTACCGGCGCGTCGTGGATGAGAATTATGCAGTATCTTTCTTAAAGATGCAAGTTATTTTTGAATATTTTTTGGTTTTTCTGCAATTTTTTTTATTAGTGTGGTTGCAAGCCTTTCACTTAAGCACCTTGGGAGCATTTTGACCAGTATATAGAGGACTTTATTGAGTAGCCCAGGACTGGTTTGTATTTGTTTTGACTGTAATGCAGATAAAGCGCATTCAACAACAGCTTCAGGCTCCATCATACAATAGTCAAAGGTCTCTGTTTGGCTGAGGCCGGCACGTTGCCAGAATTCTGTTTTTACGGGGCCGGGACATATAGCACATACGTGAATGCCGTATTCGCTTAACTCAAGCGACAAATTTTCTGAAAAAGCTAAAACATAAGCTTTTGTTGCACCATAGACTGAAAGGTAAGGACAAGGGCAAAATGCAGCAATGGAAGCTATATTTAAAATGGTTCCATGCCCAGCAGTTTTCATGATGGATGCAACGCTTAAACTTAAATCGGTGAGAGCTTTGATGTTGAGGTCAATCATTTTGTCATAACAAATGTTATCAACCTCTAACGCAGGTTTAACGACGCCGAATCCCGCATTATTAATGAGCAAAGTAGGTAGAAGATGGTGATGCTTCAGATACTCAATAATGGTTTTCGTTGCTTGATCGGTTGTTAAATCTAATGCCAATATATGAACGGTGGTGGGTAGAGTTTCTGCAATAGCCTTTAGTTGCTCTTGTCGTCGTGCAATGAGTAACAAATCATAGCCCTGTTGAGCGAGGGCTTTGGCAAAAGCACTACCAAGACCGCTTGAAGCTCCTGTAATAATGGCAAGTCCTGTCATAGTTATTGACAAATTGGTGTTGTTTCTTCGACAGTGTCAGTTTTATGAGTTCCGTTGGCAGCGTAAAGATTATTGATGGCTGATCTTACGAGATACGGAATAGCATCGTTAAATTGGTTGCAGTGAGATTCATGGTTCACTGTTGCTGTATAAACGGGCACCTTATCATTTTTTTCAAATAGTTTTAGAGTAAGACTTCTCAGGTAAAGCTGTGTGTTTTTCGCGTGATTGACCCAAACAGTACGCATTCCTGCGTGCCCAATGTAACCGTATTTTGGATGCCATACCACGGGGCCTGGAACCATCATCGGAACCTCTTCATACTCTTGCACAACACGAGATCGTTTTAAGGACCAGTCAATTGTCATTTTGTAGTCAGCGTTGTGTTTGTCACCGACGGGTTCAAACTTGGCTACATAAAGCAAAGCTTGTACTTGTTCCTTAATGGCCTCATAGGTAGGGTCCATTTTTTCTGAACTTTTGCCGGGGATGATACTAATTGTCTGTCCCCAATCTGGCATTGGACGATACTCAGTGCTATCGAGCGATGGTGATAGAGATAGGCGAGAGGAGATCGCGACGTCAGTTGATACCATCGGAGTTGAGCAAGCAGAGAGTAATGTTGCAGCTATTAGAGTAGCAATAACCTTACAAGACCCTGCAAAACGTATCACACGCATATGTCCTCCGAAAGGGGAATTTTTAAGGAATTGATAGTGGGAGTGTTATTATCAAAAGCGATGAAACCCGCATCAATTTGACCTTGGTCTGAATGTCGCCAATCTGGAATAACCCAACGAGAAAGCTTTCCATCGATTGGGTATGAGCCAGGACGGTGAGTGTGCCCGTGTATAACGCCATCTAGATCAATAGGGCACGAAGCAAGAATACTTTCTGCAACGACATCCATTACATCGGGGCTTTTATTGTTTTTTTGAGTTTTGCTCTTGTTTCGAGCGTTTCTTGCTATTTCAAGTCGTTTCGACAATGGCAATCTTAATATGAGCCACTGCCACCATGGATTTCTAACGCGGGCTCGAACCTTCTGATAGTCGATGTCTTTTGTGCACCAGAGATCTCCGTGTGAGAGAAGATACTTCCGTTCTTGAATGGTAGCAATCGTTGGATCGGAGATTAAGTGAGCGTGACAAGCATTCGCAAACCGTTGCCCGAGCATAAAGTCTCGATTACCATGCATGAAATAAACTTTATGCTGTTGAGAGAATTCCCTAATTAGAGAGATAAAGTCCTGAGCAGTCTCTACTGCATCATCGCCAACCCAATAATCAAAAAAGTCACCAAGGATCACTAGTTCTTCATAGCGATGGGCTATATTGGACAAAAAGTGAGCAAATGCCTTCTGGTCACCTTGACTCGATGTGTCAAGGTGCAAGTCTGAGATAAAACATGGAGAGGTTAAAAGTAACTCCACTTGCTCAGTTTCAGAAACAGGGGTACGGAAAAGCGTCAACATAAAGGATTCATTTGATCTAATCAACCAAGTGTACAAGGAAACAGAGGTAAACGTCATCGTTTGGATACAAAGTGAGAGCGAATGTCTTTTATAGAGAGTCGAAACTGGTAAATAAAACCGTGATCAGTTAGGCCATGAGGGGTAAAAAGCATTATTTTCTGATGAGTGTCATAAACTCCCTGAACTTAACACTATTTTACGGAGATACCCCAATATCGGGTGGTGGTATATCACCCTAAAATAACTTCCTAACGCCACTTGAGGGTTCTCCTGAGAGTCTTCAAGTGGCTAACGATTAAATTTTCATGGAGACTTTCCTATGACTTGGACAATGTGGGCCGCTTTGATTGTGGTTTGTGGCACGGTCTACGGACTTTTAAAACGCTATGAAACGCGCTTAGTGTTGCTCACTGCAGGCTTTTTAATGTGCTGTTTGTCGCTTGATCCGTTTGCGGCATTCCAACAGTTCGATGCTTCCATGACCAAGGGTTCCTTGATCATCGTAATCTGTTCCGCAATGGGTTTTGCTCAAGTGATGAACATCACGAAGTGTGACTTGCACTTGGTTTCACTTTTAACGAAACCATTGAATAAGCTCGGTATCTTCTTGTTACCGTGCTGTATGATCGTTACCGGTATTGTCTCTCTTGCCATTTCTTCTTTGGCAGGTATGTGTGCAGCTATTGGTCCGACGATTTGTGCATTGATGATCCGTGCTGGCTTCCGTCCGGCTATGGCAGCTGCTACGGTTGTTGCTTCTACGCTTCCGTCCTTCTGGTCTCCGGGGTCTTCTCACAACGGCTTTGTTGCCAAGCTTGCTGAATGGCCGATTATGGACTACCTCACATACACGGGCGTTCGTACGGGCATGATCTCTATCGCTTGTATCGTCTTCATGGTTGCCGCTTGTTTGATTTTTGGTGACTACAAGAAGGGTGGTTTCCAAAATGAAGGCGTTCATGAAGCTGAACAAAAGGTTGAATTGCCTGAAAATCCGAATTGGCTCTATGCATTTGCTCCGCTTTTGCCGGTTGTTTTGCTCTTTGTGATGGCCGTTTGGTTCTCTCACATCAAGATTTCCGTGGCTACCGCCATGTTGATTGGTGTGATCTACACGTTGATCGTTACGCGTTATAACCCTGCTGAATTAACGAAGAAGTTCTTCGACGGTATGGGTCGTGGCTACGGTAACATCTTGGGCTTGATCATTGCTGCTGGTGTGTTCGCTGCTGGGTTGCGTAGCTGCGGTGTGATCGACGTTTTCGTTGAAGCCTTGAAGGGTTCTTCTGAACTCGCTAAGCTCGGTGCTGCCGTCGGCCCTTACGTTTTGGGTGTGATGACGGGTTCTGGTGACGCTGCTGCCTTCGCATTTAACGAAGCTGTGACGCCTCATGCTGCCGCTTTCGGTTTGACGATTCCTGACTTGGGCTACTTGGCTAGCTGTGCTGCTACGTTTGGTCGTGTGTCTTCTCCGTTAGCTGCCGGTGTGATCGTTATCTCCGGTATCGCTGGTGTCTCTCCGATGGAAGTCATCAAGCGTTCTGCTCCGGTTCAAATCTGTACATTAGCTTTCTTGTTCTTCATTAGCTAAGCTAACTCAGATCTTTGATCAAAAAAGCGCTATCGAGGTAAAACTTGGTAGCGCTTTTTTTTCTTTCTATGATCCATTCTTTTGTTTTCAAGCAAAGACGAATTAAAGTTTATTTTGCATGAGTGCTTCAATTGAAAAGATAAATGAGTGAAGATCTATCTAGGCGACAAAGAAATGTTCTCATTTCAAGATCTGAGGCTTACTTCACTATATTTATGAGAAGCTTGAAGGTTAAAGAAGATCATGAAGTATGTGAGTACTGAAGAGAAAAAAGCCGTCAGTTCATATTTATTAAACTGACGGCTTAGTTGTCTCAATTAAGAATTAACGGTTGTCGTAATCATCAATTGGGATGTATTGAATTTGTTCATGATCCTTAAAGACTTTAGGTTCAGGCAATTCAGGAATTTTATCTGGAATGACAGATTCTGCTTTACCAAGAACTTTTTGAAGTTGGTCTTGGTCGAGCTCTTTACACCATTTACCAACGACAATTGTCGCAATACCGTTACCAACAATATTCGTTAACGCACGGGCTTCGGACATAAAGCGGTCAATACCCAAAATTAAAGCTAAACCTGCGACAGGGATGTGTCCAACAGCAGAGAGCGTCGCAGCAAGAACAATGAAGCCAGAGCCGGTGACGCCAGCAGCTCCCTTGCTTGTTAATAACAAGACTGCGAGTAGCGTAATTTCTTGCATCAGTGTCATTTGTACATCACAAGCTTGAGCAATAAATACTGCAGCCATTGTTAAATAGATGGCGGTACCGTCAAGGTTGAAAGAGTAACCCGTAGGTACGACAAGGCCAACAACGGACTTACTTACACCTGCTTTTTCAAGCTTTTCCATGATACGGGGTAAGGCGGACTCTGATGAAGACGTTCCTAAAACAATGAGAAGCTCTTCTTTGATGTAGCAAATGTAGCGCCATACGGAAAAGCCGGCATAGCGACAGATTGCACCAAGCACGACAAAGATAAAAAGGAAGCAAGTTAAGTAGAACGTTCCCATCAGTTTGGCAAGCGGTAAAAGCGAATGTAGACCGTATTTACCAATGGTAAAGGCCATTGCACCAAAGGCACCAATGGGAGCGACTCGCATGATCATATTCACGATTTGGAATAGGATGTGTGAGCTTTTTTCGATGATGTCAAAGATCAAAGTGCGACGTCCCCCAAATCGTTGGAGAGCTACGCCAAATAAGATGGAGAAAAAGAGAACTTGAAGGATGTTGCCTTCTGCAAACGCGCCGACAACAGTCTCAGGAATGATGTGCAAGAAAAAGTCAACAGTCGAACCAATCTTGTCTCCAGATGTATACATCGATACAGAGGCTGTGTCTAATGAAGCTGGGTCAATATGCATTCCAGCACCGGGCTTGATGGTATTGACTAGAATCAGACCAACGATTAATGCAATCGTACTGACCACTTCAAAATATAAAACAGCTAAACCTCCGGTTTTACCGACTTTTTTCATATCCTTCATGCCAGCAATGCCGACGACGACAGTACAGAAAATAACCGGAGCGATGATCATTTTGATCAGTTTGATAAAACCGTCTCCGAGTGGCTTCATAGAAGCGCCAAGATCGGGGAAGAAGTAGCCAAGTGTGATACCAGCGATAATGGCACAGATTACTTGGAAGTACAGAATACTGTAAATAGGTTTTTTCATTTTTTGCCTTGGATGTCGTAGTTAATGTCCCAAAAAAGGGGCACCTATTCGAGGCACCAAGACTTGATTTTAGATACGGGTTGGTACACAGACATTGACTTGTATCAGGGTAAACCTGAATTGCCATTTCAAAGATGTTAATTTTTAGGTGAAATTAAGGATGAGGTTTTGTAACTAATTGATTGTTAATGAGTTTGTTGTGATTAAAAGTATCTAGGTAAAAGTGACTACATTGGCAAGAAAAAACCACCTCAAACCGATTTGGTTTGGGGTGGTTTCGATTTATCAGTGTCAGATTCTAATTATTTAGTAAAGAGCACTGTATCCATGGCAACGAAACGCAGACAATTGCAAAGGCCACGTAAGTACGTATCGGTGACGCAACCTGGGATGCCGAATTGGGCAACTTCATGGGCCTTGAAGCTTAAGACTGCATCGACAATACCGTCACCATCGACGTCGTCGAAGCGCACTGAGACGGGCTTAGCTGGGGCATTAACGCTTTCCTTCTTGCCTGTAAAGCCCAAGCTCCAATAAACCGTTTCGATATCTAAGCCTTGAACATTAAATTCGGGGCTACCGTAAAGTACAACTTCAACAAGACTTTCCTCATCGGAAACACTCAAAGAGTCAGCTTCAACGCTCATCATGTGAACATTAATTGCATCCAAGAGGGCATCATAGACGGTGTCCATTGTGTTGCATTCTTCGCACGTGAACATACCCAACGTCTTTTTAGCCTCTTCAACGCTTTGCGTGCGGGCTTTTTCAATGACGGCGGCAGTGCGAGCAAAGACATCGGCATTGTAGAGTTGTTTAACGCGAGTAACACCGGGTAATAAACCACGGTTAAAGTTCGTTAATTCGCCAACAGTGGCATAGATGTGGTAGCTGCGATCTAAGTCGAAGTCCAAGAATTCAGGCTTCAAATGGAAGTGATTTTCACGAGCCTCTTCAAGCGTCATCCATTGATAGCCTTCAGGGATGATGCCAGACATGGGGAACCAAGGAATATAGACGCCGGTGTCTTGGTAGCTCGTGCAACGATACATCGTGTTGTAAAGAGGTTCGTCTTGTAAATCGACAACCCAGCTTTCTCGCGTTTGAGAACGAGAAATATCACGAGCAGAAACGTGGAATGCATCTTCCTTACCGTCACCACGCGTTGCATAAGATTCGTAGCAGGTCAAACCTAACACTTCGATGACATCTTCAACACCCATCGGTTGGGCCGGCGGCAAAATTTCCGGATAGTGAAGTTCATCCTTGTAATAGTCGCCCGTAATTTTCCACCAACCCAAGCGCATACGATAAGACTTGGTTGGAGCGTGGCGGTTTTCATCACTTTGATAGGCCATAGCAAAGTCAAAGTCGCTGTAATCGCCTTCAACAGCAGGCGTATAACGACCCTTTTCAATGGCGTATTCAATCAAACCAGGGGAGGCGATGACGTTTTCCTTATCGTTGATGTCAACATGGCGAATAGCAAGCATGTTAGAGATCAACATCACTTGGTCATCGGGGACGCGCTTGGCCACGTAGTGGTGACCCTTGACGACGTTAAGAACCCAAGCTTCGTCCTTGCTAGCAACCGTATAGTTACGGGCGCTACCAAAATAGCCATATTCGTCCAAAAGCTTTGCAGCAATTTCCATTGCTTCACGGGGCGTACGGGCGCGTTCAGCCATGACACGACGCAATAAAAAGCCTACGCCACCGTCCTTTAAGCCTAAGGAAGCTTCGTCAGGATCGTCTCCGTCAAAGGAGCTACCACCACCATTTGAGCAAATAGCCAAGCCAGCTTCGTTTGCATAGCCTTGGTCGAAGGAAGAACCATCGATTTGAAGCATGTTAGACCAATAGGTCGTGAGAGTTTCTTCAGCTTGCGGAACACTTGCGCGACCAGGTTCAGCCGTTAACATTTCGCCAGCAACATGTTTGCCACCTGGGCAATAAAATTGTTGATGCATGACACGGCCACCGGCATCCTCATTATGGCCAAGGATGACACGACCCGTCTTGGATACGGCTTTACCGACAATCACAGTGGTACACATTCGATATTCTCCCTAAAAGTGGAAAAAAGATTCAATCGATAATAGTCACCAAACGCAAACAGAACAAGTTAGGGGAGAGTATCTTTTGACAAGAAACAGAGATGTAGGGGTATTTACATTTAAATGTACTAAAGCTTGAGGGTTAACCCGAAAGGATTAGAGGGTTTACAACTGAGCAGAGGGAAATTTGGGAATGTTCCCACAAGAAAGAAAATTGCCCATAAAGGAAATCCCAAAAGCCTTTAGGGCTTTTGGGATTGTCTGGCGCGCCGGGTAGGATTCGAACCCGCGACCCCCTGGTTCGTAGCCAGGTACTCTATCCAACTGAGCTACCGGCGCGTGAGACTGTTATTATGCACTACAAAAAATAAAAATGCAAATTTTTTGATGCCAAAGCATTAAAAAGTGTGATCAAACAGTGACTCGGAAATATCTCCAATGGAACAAATCGCAAGAATTTCTTCTTCAGGGTCTAACTTCAAGAGTGCTCTAGCGTCTTCTTGGTTTGCAAGGAGGCGACAAGTACACCCTCGCCCTAACGCGGCGCATGCCATATAAACAGCCTGCACTTTAGCTCCAACATCCACAGCTCTTGCAATTGTGCTCATCTGCTCATCTGAGGTATCGAAATCAAATGTTTTGGAAATAATTTTCGTTGTAAAAGTTTCCATCTTGCGTTTGTCAGAAACGAAAACCAAGTGTTGGCTAGCAAGCTTCATCCAAGGCTTGATTTCGCCGAAGTGTTCCCGTTGGTCGTTACCTTCTATAAATAAGAGAACATTGCGCTTAGGGAGGTACTTCCAAATTCCGTTAGCTTGAACAACATAAACACTGACATCTTGCCAATTTAGAGCAGAAGGCGTCGTTCGTTTAAGACTTTTCCGATTGATACCATCGCAAGCCCATAAAATTGCAGCAACTTCCGCCTCAGGAATCGTCTCGCCAGAAAAGTCACGTACAGTGCGTCGCTTCATCAGAACGTTGTCCAGCGTCATGTTGAAGTGAACTCGTGAGGGCAATTCACGGATAACTGCGTTTTCAGGTAATCGTTCAAGTGATTCACTTTCGATTTTAAAGCGATCAATCATGCGTTCAAGCTCATCAATTTCGTACTTATCCATGAGCTCATCCCATTTTTCACGAGACCGCTCTTGCACGTCATCCCATTCATTCGAGAGTGCTTTTTGACGGCGCTTGAATTGGGCAAGCATTTTGAGTTGCTTGTTTTTGAGTTCTTCCTTTAGTTGTTGCTTCTTTTGGCTGATTTCTTCAGACAATTCATTGAATTCAGAGTATTTATCTTTAATTTCAACGGAAAGTTCTGATTTTTTCTCTTGAAACTCTTCTGTAAGTCGAGCCTTTTCAGATTTGACTTTCGATTTCAGAGACTCGAGCTTACTGTTAATTTTTTGACTAATCATGCTCTGTGTCCTTTTACTTAATATCTTTTAATTTTGACACGCCTATGCTTAAGATACTACAACGAACACGTAAAGATCGTAACCGGTTATTTTTTGATGTGTTTTTGTCTTAAGTCTCTTGGGTGAGGAGGGGCCTTTTTTAAGCTTCTCAGTAGATGCTCAATGGTCAAAACGGGATGGTAAATGAGCATGGGAGGAGCAGAGGTTCGCATAACTTGTCGAATATGAGCTTTTTCTTGTGCTTTATGACACTGAAGGCGACACTTAGAGCATGCAGGTTTTTCATTGCCATAGGGACAACAAGCTAGCCGAGCTAAAGAGTAGCGTAAGTGTTGTTTGCATTCTTCACAAAGTGTTTGAGAGCCATGGACTTTTTTGCAGTAATGCTCAGCCATGGCTCGTAATAA
The DNA here is from genome assembly GCA_937906995.1 of uncultured Sutterella sp. GTDB lineage: Bacteria > Pseudomonadota > Gammaproteobacteria > Burkholderiales > Burkholderiaceae_F > Aphodousia. Next base: position 13,494 of record CALESB010000023.1, on the reverse strand, counting down.
GCTCGCCTCTCTAGATAAAAGCCCACTGTCCAAACGCTCTGCATGTGGGATAGGAGGATCAAAGTCTTCCATCTATGGGCTCCATACGAAGTTTTAACGAGTTTCGAGATTGTGAACGGCCTCTTCAATCATTTCCCAGAAACGAGCATGATTGAGTTTGGTCGCAACATAGGTGTGGCAATCAGCCGGTGCCTTACGGCGTAAATCGGCGACGGTCATACCATTGGTGTAAATGCCACGGTATTCAACATGCACGGGGGCTTGAAGCGTCTCAATACAGTCCGGATCAATGACATAAGCCACAGCACAAGGATCGTGAACCGGGGGTTCATCGGAGCCCTTTCTCTTTTGATAAGTGATCGAGAATTGAGTTAATACATCACTTAAGAATTGGCCGACCGGCGTCTTAAATTGGGCAATACGATTTTTAATTTCTGTTGTTGCTAAGGCCTGATATGTCAGGTCTAAGCCCACCATCACGATCTTCCACTTTTCTTCAAAGACGATATGAGCAGCCTCTGGGTCATTTTCAATATTGAATTCAGCCATTGGGCGAATGTTGCCAATGTGGTAGCCGCCACCCATTAAAACGACTTCCTTAACGCGTTCAACAATACGAGGCTCCATTCGTGCGGCCAAAGCGATATTCGTCAATGGGCCAATGGGGACTAAGGTGACAGTCTTTTCTGGTTCACTCATAATGATGTCAATGATCATTTGAGCTGCATGACGGGGATCAACCTTGAATTCTGCTTCAGGTAATGTGGTTCCGTCTAAGCCGGATTCACCATGAATGTTGGCAGCAACAACAACTTCGTCACGTAACAAAGGACGTGAAGCACCCATTGCAACAGGAACGTTTTCCATGCCACAGAGCTTAGCAATGCGAAGAGCATTCTTAGTGACTTTATCAATCGTTTGATTGCCGGCAACAGTTGTGATGGCTAAAACATCAATATTCGGATTACCCGCAGCAAGCAAAAGCGCCACGGCATCATCGTAGCCGGGGTCACAGTCAATAATAATTTTTTTCTTTTCCATGGTACTACCTTAATTGTTAAATTTGATGCTGTGCTTTTTGCACATCCTCAAGAGATGGAATGGAATCAACAGCGCCACGACGGGTGACGCTAAGTCCTGCTGCTAATACAGCAGTATCAATATGACGAGCAAAGGCCTCTTTATCTTTGTCAGTAAACCAACTAATGACCGCATTCATTGCGTAGCCTACAAAGGTATCTCCAGCTCCAGTGGTATCGACCGCTTTCACCGGGTAAGCAGAAAGCGTTTGGGGGAGCTCATTGGGAAGAGCATATGCAACACCGTCTGCACCCAGTGTCATGATAATAACGGCGTGTGGTAAACGCTTTTGCAAAATAGTGATTGCCTCGGCAGGATTGTCAATTGTGTGGCCAAGCATACCTTGAGCCTCAGTTTGATTCAAAATCAAAACATCGACGCATTCAAGCGGATAATTGCATACTGTTGCATCAAAAGGAGCCGGGTTGAAAACGGTGATCATGCCGGCTTTGTGAGCCTTGAACAAGACCTGACCGACGTCGTTAACTTCGTTTTGAGTTAAGACGATGTCTCCCTTATCTAATGTTTTAATAGCACTGTCAATCAAGGCATCATCCAAGGCATGATTGGTGCCAGGGAAATACAAAATCGCATTTTCAGCGTCAGGGGTAACTTGAATAAAGGTGTGACCGCTAGCTCGCGTTTTATCAATACGAACATGATCAATATTGACATTTATGGCCTTTAAAAAGTCATACAAGAAATGGCCATCCTCACCAATCACACCAACATGAGATACATGTAAGCCGCTACGAGCAATTGCAACGGTTTGATTCAGACCTTTCCCACCCATAAAAATTGAGCGGTCCGTGGCTTCTAAAGTCTCGCCCGCAGCAACAAAATGTGGGGTTTGATAAACATAGTCGATATTAATGGAACCGATGTTGAGGATTCGCATTTTTCTTTAGTACTCCTAGTTCTGAAGGCAGCTATTTTATCAAGGCTTTTTTTAGCGTTCAAAGCGTTGTTTTTCAGCTTCGTTAGGGTGGCGTTGCATCATCCAAAGGCCAACCATAATGATAAGCCAGGCACAACTCATCCAACCAATGTAGCCCGGAGCCATCGCAATCACTGGTGTATCGTCAGGCATCATACCGACAACGGCATTAGGAATACCAGCTCCGACATAAGCCAATAGGTAAATGCCAGAAATCACACCCGCACGCTCTTTCAAAGAGGTGTCTTGAAGTAAGAGTTTAAGTGCACTTGTACAGCTACCACCATTACAAGCGCCACAAATGGCAACAGCAACTAAAAAGAGTGCCGGTAAGTGCATGCCGTAGGCGATAAAAGATAAAGTGCCACCAAGCGCAAAGAACGTAATCGAAAAACGCAATGCATTAACGGCATAAAAACGACCAACAAAGAGTCCGGTTGATGCGTTAGGAATCATTAGGATGAGGTAGCAAAGCGCGGCAATAAGCGTACTTTGAACACCAAAGGTCTCTGCGGAAATGATTGCGATGAAACCTTGGAAAAAGCTTCCCATGCCCCATGTGCCGATATAGGCGGCGCTAGCCACAATAAATAAACGCCAAAGTCGCTTTGGGATAGCAATTTTGGGGATGAGTGTTGCAAGTAGTGGCTCCATACCAAATTGGACGGTTTCACTGGCTGTAGCTACCAAACAAAAAACGGCACCAATCAGCGCCATAAAAAGCATGAAAAGGGACGAGGGATCGAACAAGTTGTACTCAATACAAAATCCTGTTAGAAGCGTGCCTAAACAAAGGCCAACATTTGGACCGGCAGCAGTGACAGCAGTTCCCAACCAACGCTTTTTTAATGGGGCAGCATCAACTACCCAACTCATGGCCGCACTGGAGGCTAAACCACAGGATAGACCTTGTAAAAAGCGACCTAGGTTAAAGGCCCAAACGCTGTCCATAATAACAAAAGTAAAACTTGCCGCCATTGCTAATAGTAGGGTTGTCATGACGACAGGCTTTCGACCGAAATAGTTCGACAGTCTTGCAAAAAACACTAACGTCAAGATGCAACCAACGAAATACGCCACGATGGAGTTGGCAACATCAGCATTACTTAGAGAGAGTGTGTCACGATAGACAGACATTAAAGGAATAGGTGCAGAACTTGCCGTAAAACAGACAACAAGGGTAAAGACCGCACCAAGAAATGTTCTGAGACGGTTTGGAAGGTGATCCGAGGTTAATTTTTGAGGATCTGGGATTTGTTCACTCATAGCAGTCTTTCTAAGACAATATTGAGAAAATTTGCCATTTTAATACTTGAAGCAAAAGATGTGAGGCATGCAGGGTTAATTCTGATAATGCAAAGCCCGTGTGCCATGCTGTGTGCCATGCGCATCGTAACGATGAAATAGCTATACTCAATCATATAGGAGAGTCCTCTCCTTTAATCAGTTACCGAATAAAGACTCTCTGTGAAAGGAGATCACTATGAATAAACTCGGTTTGGCGGTATTGGCCACTGTTTTGGGTGTAGGCCTGACTACTTTTATGGCTTGGAACTTCAAATATCAGTTGTATGGTTACTTACCAGCGACATCATCTCTAGAGCTTTCAAATTTAAATGGTGTTTTGCTAGATAAGAATGGAAAAGCATTTACAGGTCGAGTGAAAACGGTAACGGATAGTGGATATTCACTCTATGCTTATAAAGATGGGCAATTAGATGGCTTGAACGTTGTTTTTAGCAATGGGAAATTAAGAGAGATTGGGCATTGGGAAAAGGGTTTGCAAAATGGTTTATTTGAATCGTGGACGCAAGAGGGTATATTAATCGACCATGGTTTATTCAAAGATGGTCAACGAGATGGAGAAACAATTCAATATTGGGCAGATAGTGGAAAGCTAAAAATTAAAGCTAACTACAGAAATGGCAAACTTAATGGTCTGGTTGAACAATACTATCCTTCTGGGAAATTGCAGTTTAAACATCAATATGTCAATCAGCTATTAGATGGGGAAGCTTTGGACTATTATGAAAATGGTCAATTGCGTAGCTCAGTAACATTTGAAAAAAGCAAGCAAACAGGCCCGTATAAACTATTTTCAGAGCAAGGAATACTTTTGGAAGAGGGGGTTTTAAAGTCTGGCATGAGGCATGGTCCATTTGTCATTTACTCAGCTCAAACCGGACAGCCAGTTCGCCAAGGAACTTATAACATGAATGAGTACGATGGTGAAATTACGGTTTGGCACCCAAATGGTATGAAAGTTGTACAGACGTTTGAAAATGGGGTGCCTCATGGTTGGCAACGAACCTTTAACAGCCAAGGTGCTTTGATGGGAGAGATGATGTTGAAAAATGGACAAGCTACAGGCGAGTTTCGAAGTTATGACAGCAGAGGGAATGTGATTCAGGAAGGTACTCATAATGACAATAAACTAGTTAATCTTCAAGAGTCTTCTTCTCCAAGACCCCACCCACAGGAAAAACCCTCTGATCGTGACGGTATTGTTATCAAAGAGATTGAATAAAGCCCACATCATCGTATTAATTCAATAGCTCATTGTGTATTCTGCGTTGAGAGTTGAAGTCGGTAGGCGTAAGTCCTAATTTCTTGAGTGCTAAAGATCTCTACTATAGAAAGATGTGTCTTACATTCTTCTTTGGAGAATAACCATGTCTGAACTGAACGCTGAACACTATCTTCCTGAGATGCTTGAAATGCGCCGTAAACTCCACGCTTATCCCGAAGAGGGGTGGACAGAGTTTGTAACGACAACTCGAATTATTCAAGCACTTCGTAAATTGGGCCTAAATCCTATTTTTGGAAAAGATGTTATTGATGTCGACTCTATCATGGGGCGTCGTGAAGAGATTGTCGAAAAAGCGTGGCAGGATGCCCATGAAGTGGCCGATATTGATAAGGACATATTGGAATCTTTGGATCGTTATTCCGGTGCTATGGTAGAAATTGATACGGGTCGTCCTGGTCCGTGTACAGCATTGCGTTTTGATATCGACTGCGTGGTTAATTCAGAGACAACGGATCCGGAACATGAAGCCAATGCTTTAGGTTATGCCTCTTGTCGACCGGGTCTCATGCATTCTTGTGGTCATGACGCTCACGCTTCTTTAGGTTTAGCTATTGCCCACTGGATAGTGGATCACAAAGATGAACTTTGTGGTCGAGTGAAATTACTCTTCCAACCGGCTGAAGAAGGTGTTCGTGGCGCAACGCCGATGGCCAATAAGGGCATTGTTGATGATGCTGACTATTTAGTTGGGACTCATGTTGGTGGTGAATTTGCCTTGGGTGAAATTGGCGTTTTAACGCACGGTTACCTCGCAACCACAAAGATGGACATTGAGTTTGAAGGTCGTAGCGCTCATGCTGGTAGCGATCCTGAAAAGGGACGTAGTGCCTTAGTGGCTGCCGCAGCAACCGTGATGGCTCTTCAAGGGATTAGTCGTCACTCCGGAGGTGATTCTCGAGTCGCTATTGGTACATTGCATGCCGGTGAAGGTCGTAACGTTGTAGCAGCTAAAGCAACGATGCAAGTGGAAGTGCGCGGTGTAACCACAGAAGTCAATGACTTCATGACCGAAGAGGTCTATCGTATTGTTCGTGGTATGAGTGAAGTTTATGGTGTGAAGGGCACGATTCATAAGATGGGTGAAGCCAGTGTTTATGAGTGTGACCCAGAACTCAATGAAATGCTCCTGGAGGCTGCGAAGACTGTTCCAGAGGTCAAGAGTGCCAAATTCTTTACAACGAGCCGTGGAAGTGAAGACTGTAGCATGTTAGCTAAACGTGTTCGTGAAAAGGGTGGTAAAGCGAGCTTCTTATGCTGGGGCTGTAACCATCATGGTCACCACCGTCCCGACTTTGATATCCAGGACAAGGAAAGCATGAACATCGCGTTTAAGGTCGTAACGGGCTTTTTAAATAAGGCCAATGGCGCTTAATTTGATTGGCAATGAAAAGACCCGCTATCCCATTATGGTGAGCGGGTCTTAATAAAGGAAAACTCCCCGCGGGGAGTTTTTTTAATCGAATCGTCGATTACTTAACGCGGGAGCGGTATTCGCCCGTACGCGTATCGATTTCGATCTTGTCGTCGGTGTCAACGAAGGCCGGGACTTGCAATTCGTAACCCGTAGCCAAACGAGCCGGCTTCATGACCTTACCAGAGGTGTCACCCTTGACAGCCGGTTCCGTGTACGTCACTTGACGAACAACGATCGTCGGGAGTTCAACGGAGATAGCGCGACCTTGGTAGAAGACCACTTCAGCGGGCATGCCGTCTTCGAGGTACTTCAAAGCGTCTTCCATAACGTCAGCTTCAACTTCGTATTGGTTGTATTCTTCGTCCATCCAAACATAGTGCGGATCAGCGAAGTAGGAGTACGTAACTTCCTTACGTTCGAGGATCAAGTCTTCAAACTTGTCGTCAGCACGATACACCGTTTCCGTACCAGCACCCGTCAAGAGGTTCTTCAACTTCATCTTAACGACAGAAGCGTTACGGCCAGACTTGGAGTATTCAGCCTTCAACACAACCATCGGATCCTTACCGATCATAACAACGTTACCGGCGCGCAATTCTTGTGCGATTTTCATTTGTTTGATTTCCTTCGTGCTCATCGCAAGCTTTCAATTGAGTCGGGGAGCGACCACCAAACCCTAAAGCTAATTGATGAATCGATAATAAAAGTGTTATGGGTCAAGCCCAAAGAAACGTTTCTTTTTTCGCTGAACAAAAGCGAAAACACGCATTTTAGCGTGTTTAAGCTTTTTTCGAAAATATTTCGAGCTTTACTCAAAAAAATACTAAAAAAGAGGCTACTTTTGACACAGTTGTGAGATGTCTTGAGCAAGGGAACCATTTTTCTTAAGTTTGTCAGCCCAACACTGCGAAGCTTGCTTCCAACTTTGTAGTTGAGAAATGAGTTTATTGAAAAGGTCGGCCTTAACAATCCCTTGGTTGTAGTAGCGTTGAAAGTCTCTCCACGTAGCGTATAACTCATCGTTGGCAAAGCATTGTTTTTCGCGTTGTACCAATGCATCAAGCTTGATGAGGTGGGTGTCTTCTTCTTGTGCATAGATTTGCCAAACCATAGGAACCCCGGCAATCATGGCCCGGGCCGCGCTATCTTCGCCTCGAATAAAAGCAACATCGGCTAGCCAAAGCAACTCATCAAATTGAATTTGGTTAACAAATGGTAAGACATTGATTTTCAATTGAGAGTTTGAAGGTAGCCGTTCTAATTCCTCTTTCAGGGAAAAAGAGGCCTGTGTAGGGGTTAGCATCAATTCAATAGGCGTGTTCACTTTAGCGAGGCACTCAGCAAGTGCCTTAAGTGGGGCATAGGGATAGCCGAAAAAGAGCACGCGCAACATAGTTTTGTCTTCTTTATGAGCGTTTTTCCAAGCTTGTTGCCGTTCGTCGTAATTTTTTTCAATTGTGAGACTACCGGAACGGTCTGTGACGCCAGGGAAATAGAAAATTTTCTTAATACCTAAGCTTGGGTGGACGCTTGGCATCATGTGGCAGCCTTCAACCCAATCTTCTGCGCTGAAATAGTCGACATTAATCCATAGCGGAGGCTGTTTCATCTGGCTCATTTTGACTTCGAAGTCGTGTGGGAGCTGACAGGCGAAGCCTTCAATCACAACGGGAGATGGATCGATATTGGTTGTTTGTGTATCCCACTTCTTTTCCCAATGAAGGACTTCGATACCATACGCTTTTTGGTATTGTGATAGATCGGAGTTTTTGGGTAAACCAGCCAAGGGTGCTAACGTCCTTTCATCATCGATGATTAAGCGAACAGGATGTCCTAAAACCTTCAGCTCTCGAGCTAAGCGCCAGAGCACACCAGCGTCGCCAAAGTTATCGATGACTCGACAGAAAATATCGATTTGGGGTCTTAATGATGAGTGTGTCATACTTCGACTATTGAAATTGAAACGTTAAATTATGTCCGTTGCACCTAAGCCAACTTTTGATGCCAAAGCCATTTTAAAGAATTTACCTTCTTTGCCTGGCGTTTATCGCTATTTTGATGAAGAGGGTAATTGTCTTTATGTCGGCAAAGCTCGTGATCTTAAACGTAGAGTATCGAGCTATTTCCAAAAGAATGATTTAAGCCCCCGTATCGCGATTATGGTGTCTCAAATTGCCAAATTGGAGACCACCGTAACACGATCGGAAGCTGAAGCCTTACTGCTTGAGAACAATTTAATTAAAACTTTAAATCCGAAATACAATATTTTATTTCGTGATGATAAAAGTTACCCATACTTAAAAATTAGCGCAGAAAGCTTTCCAAGAGTGTCCTACTACCGAGGAGGTGTGGATAAGAAAAGTCATTTTTATGGCCCCTATCCGAATTCTCAAAGTGTTAAAGAGGCGATTCAAATTTTGCAAAAGGTGTTCCGTCTGAGAACTTGTGAGCCTTCTGTGTTTAATAATCGTTCTCGAGTTTGCCTATTAGCGCAAATTGGCCGCTGTTCAGGTCCCTGTGTAGGAGCGATCTCTCGTGAAGATTATGCGCAAGATGTGCAACGAGCAGAGCGATTTCTCAACGGGGAAAGCGCCGATATCCTAAATGATATGCAAGCCAAAATGATGGCTTATTCTGATGAACTGGCTTTTGAAAAGGCAGCTATAGTTCGAGATCAAATTGCAGCGTTATCAAACATCTTGCATCAACAAAGCGTAGAGACAACGGGCAGTGATGTGGATTGCGATATTATTTCAATCACTTCCCAAGGCGGCCATGTGTGTGTGAATTTGGCGATGGTACGCGGTTCTAGACACTTAGGGGATAGAGCCTATTTCCCGACAGTTCCTAAAAATGCAGAAGTCGATTATGTTGAAGTTTTCGAAGCTTTCGTTAGTCAACACTACGAAATGCTCCCCGTGCCAACATTAATTATTACGGATGTTGAAGGAGATAAGGCAGAGCTAGAAAGCTTCCTATCGGAGCTTTCTGAGAGACGAGTTTCTGTTGTTCATGCACCAACTGGGGTTCGTCGCCAATGGCTAGAGATGTGCCAAACCAATGCTGTTATTCATTTGGCCCGTCACATGGCAATGGAAGGCTCTCAACTGGCCAGACTTAAAGAGCTTTGTGAAGTCTTAGATATTGTTCCGCCTAATGACGATTGGATGAAAATCCGTTTAGAGTGTTTCGATATTAGCCATACCTCCGGCGAAGCAACTCAAGCGTCCTGTGTCGTTTATGAAGGGGCGGGGATGGCTCACAATCTCTATCGGCGCTTCAACATCACTGGGGTTGAGCCAGGTGATGACTACGCAGCGATGAAGCAAGCGGTTGAACGTCGCTATTTACCAGTCTCGCGTGGAGAGGGGGAGCTGCCAACGGTTGTTTTAATTGACGGTGGTCGCGGTCAGGTGGAAATGGCGCGTCAAGTTTTTGAGGACCTTGGGTTAGACACCTCCGCTATTGTTGGTGTAGCTAAGGGAGAAGGGCGAAAGGTTGGGTTAGAAACACTAATCTTTGCTGACTCAGAGAAGCAACCTCTCGTATTAGGGCGAGAATCTCAGGCACTTATGTTGATTGCCGAAGTCCGTGACGAAGCTCACAGGTTTGCAATTACAGGCATGAGGGCAAAGCGTGCTAAAGTTAGGAATACTTCACGATTGGAAGATTTGGAAGGTATTGGTCCGAAGCGACGTCAAAAGCTTTTGTCCCGATTTGGGGGAATGAAGGGCTTGAAAAACGCAAGTGTCCAAGATATTGCTACAATCGAAGGTATTTCGCAAACACTGGCTCAACGCATCTATACTCAGTTGCATGGCGAGTCGGTTCATTTGAAAGAAAAGAAATGAAAGCTAAACGTTTATCCGTCAATGTGCCGATGATTTTAACTTGGGCACGGATTGCTTTAATTCCACTGATTATTGGCGTTTTCTATATTCCCGATTCCATTCTCTCGCCATTTATGCAAAATGTTTGGGCAACTGTGATTTTTATTGTTGCCGCATTAACGGACGCATTTGATGGTTATATCGCTCGAAAATACAACATGGAAAGTGCCATAGGTGCTTTTTTGGACACTTCTGCAGACAAATTAATGGTCTGTGCGGCTTTGATTGTATTGTTAGATTTCGGCCGTGTTGACATGATTGTGGCGTTAATCATTATTGGTCGTGAAATTACTGTGACAGCTTTGCGCGAATGGATGGCAAAGGTTGGAGCTGCGGCCAGAGTAAAAGTCAATTGGTTTGGCAAGATTAAAGCGATTGCTCAAATGGTTGCGATTCCGATGTTGTTGTATTGGGATAGCTTTTTGGGTATCTCCATGGCTTGGCTTGGGACAATCTTAATCTATGTAGCTGCAATTCTTACCATCTATTCTATGGTGGTTTATATGAGAGCGGCCGGACCTTACTTAAATTCAGAACCGAAGTAAACTTGTTTTTATTTCTAAAAGACGAGCACTGGGAGAAATCTTAGTGCTCTTTTTTATTCAAAAATTTCAATAAATAGAGGCAGTTACTTAAGTATTTAGTAGATGAGAGGATAATAGTCTGTTACAATGAAACACTTTTTTACGGCCTAAGCCTTTTTCAATTTTCATAGGATTGTCGACGATGGATCCGTTTAACGCCGGTTGGCTGTCTATTTTGCCACCGATTATTGCCATTACATTGGCATTGTTTACTAAGGAAGTGATTTCTTCACTTCTCATTGGTATTGTTTCCGGTACTTTGATTTATTCTTTTGGTATCGGTCATCCACATGTTTTTATGGGTGCAGTGGAAACAACATTTAAAGTCATGTCCACAAAGGTTGACTTTAATATTTTGGTTTTCTGCACGATGTTAGGTGCATTGGTTTATACCATTAGTATGGCAGGTGGTAGTCGTGCTTATGGTAATTGGGCAACTCAACGCATTAAAAATCGTAAAGCAAGTTTGCTTGCGACCGGCGGTATGGGAGCCTTTATCTTCATCGATGACTACTTTAACTGCTTAACAGTGGGTACGGTGATGCGTCCTGTCACCGACCGCTATAACGTTGCACGCGCTAAATTGGCCTATATCATTGACTCAATGGCAGCACCGGTTTGTATTATTGCCCCGGTATCTTCTTGGGCTGCTGCGGTTGGTTCAAGCTTGCAGTCTACAGGCGCCTTCGAAAGTGATTTCATCGCTTTCGTCTCTACGATTCCGTATAACTTCTATGCCATTAGCTGCATTGTAATGGTGTTCGTCATTTGTTTGACGGGTTTGGACTTTGGTCCGATGCGTCGTGCTGAAGAGCGTGCCATGGCCGGCGATTTAGGCGATGCCACTGCTAGCTCACACAATGTGAAATCCAGTGAAAAGGGTACGATTTGGGACATGTTTGTGCCTATTGGTGCCTTAATTGTTTTCGCGGTTCTTAGCTTAATGTATAGCGGTGGTTATTGGGGTGACGATCCTGCGTATCATGGCTTTGCTGCTGCTTTGGGTAACAGCTCTGCATCCAACGCACTTGTTTGGGCCTCTTTCGGTGCCATGATTGTCGCTTTCTTGATGTTCGTGCCTCGTGGGGTGGTGAGCTTCCGTGACTTCATGGATGGTTCTGTCGAAGGTATGAAGATGATGTTGCCTGCTAACATCATTTTGGTGCTTGCTTGGACGATTTCTGGTGTGTGCCGTGATTTGTTGCAAACGCCTTTATTTGTTCAAGCCTTGGTTTCTGATGGTGGCTTCTCTGCTTTATGGTTGCCGGCATGTATCTTTGTGATCGCTGCCTTCTTGTCTTTCTCTACGGGTACAGCCTGGGGTACATTTGGTATCTTGATTCCTATCGTGGTTCCTGTTGCTCAAGCCTTGGATCCGAGCTTAGTTGTTGTTAGCTTGTCGGCCACGTTGGCAGGTTCTGTCTTTGGTGACCACTGTTCTCCGATTTCAGATACCACTATTTTGTCTTCAGCCGGTGCTGGATGCTCGCACATTGAGCACGTGGCAACTCAGTCGCCATATGCCTTAGTGGTAGCCTTTGCAAGCTTTGTTGGTTATGTTGTTGCTGGTTTAACTCACGGCAGCTTGATGGCCTCTTTGGTGGCATGCTTAGGCACTTTGATTGCTATGATCGTGGTGTTGCATTGGATGAGCAATAAAAAGAGCGTTGTGGCTTAATTAATGTCACTTAGCTCAGAAAAAGCTGCACTGAATAAAAAGGTGCAGCTTTTTTTATCCCTAGCTTCAAAAAGACTTGCGTTGAGTTCGAGAGATAGGGTAAAATGACACGAATTTTTCACTGAAACCCTTCGGGGTTTTGTTTTTTTATTGCAGTTTTACTGCTTTTACTTTTGACACAAGAGGTAAAAAATGGTCGTTATTCGTCTTGCTCGCGGCGGTTCTAAGAAGCGTCCTTTCTACAATATCGTTGTTACGGACTCTCGTAATCCCCGTGACGGTCGTTTCATCGAACGTTTGGGCTACTACAACCCGATGGCTTCTGGCCAAGCTGTGAAGTTCCACATGGCTGAAGACCGTCTTACGCACTGGATCGGTGTTGGCGCTCAAATGAGCGAAACGGTTGCTCGTTTGGTTAAGCAAGCTAAGAAGGCTGCCTAATCATTTGCAAACCTAGCGTTTGCTTGAAAAGGACAATTTTTCAGGTTCGCGCTTTACATTGACAGTTGAGAATACTCGTTTGAGTTATTCAACAATCGGAAATTGTGTCTACCGTTTGGACTCAAACCCCGACCTCTCACTGCAGTATCTACAATGTAAAGTGATTTAGAATCAAGGAAATTGTCCTTTTTTTGTATTTAAATTTCGGGAAACTCGCAATGTCAAAAGATATGGATTTAATTGAAGTTGGTCGTACGGCCGGTGCTTATGGTGTACGTGGTTGGTTACGTGTTGTTCCCCACGGCCGTGATGGAGACTTTCTTCTTGAAACGACAAATTGGTGGTTTTTACCTTATCCTCGAGTCGCTGGTGTGCAACCTAAGCTGTTACAAGTTGCAGAAATGAAAGAACACGGCAAAGATTTAGTTGTTCGGTTAAAAGAGGTTGCAACGCGTGAAGATGCGATGGCTTTAAAGGGAAGCCTTTTAATTAATCCTGATGACTTGCCAGAACTTGAAGAAGGTGACTATTACGACCACGACCTTTTAGGCTTAAAGGTTGTCAACTTAGCTGGAGAAACATTGGGTACGGTTCAAAATGTTTCTGATAATGGCGCTCATGACCTTTTACTTGTAAAGCCCGAGGGCGAGGGCGATGTCTTTATGATTCCCTTTGTTGAGGCGTATGTTGAGGAAATCGATTTGGAAGCAGGCGTTATAAAGGTTGAATGGTCCCTTGACTGGCTCTAAAAAGTTGACATCCTCCCCTCACTGTCATTAAGTGAGAGGATTCCTACAGGTCGTGCACGGTTTTATGCCGTACACCCCTTCGGTGGGTTCCTGTTGCTGACCAACTATCGTTGGTTCACTCGGCAGGCATC
>CALESB010000022.1 GCA_937906995.1 uncultured Sutterella sp. | reverse complement strand
CGAGTTGTGGCCATTGTGAAAAAGAAAATCGCCCCACGCAAGCGGAGTTTGAGTGCCGTCAATGTGGCTACACGAACAACTCTGATGTGGTAGGGGCGATTAATGTCTTAAATCGGGGGCGGACAGCCCCTTCGATGCCTGCCCAGTGAACTAACGTTAGTTAGTCAGCAACAGGAACCCACCGAAGGTGGTGTACGGCATAAAACCGTGCACGACCTGTAGGAATCCTCTCAGTGAGGGGAGGATGTCAATTCTAAAATTAAACTAGCGAAACCACTCCCAATCGCTATCTCTTTCCCAAGGGTCCTGAGTAATGGACCATTCAATTACGACATCTTTGGGATCAAACTCCACCCAAAAAGCCATACGTTGTCCCCCAACATCTTCAAATCGATACATATAAGCTGTTCTCTTTTGAAGGCGGAATTCGTACTCTTGAGCACAATGACCAAACATTTGATAAATGTCATCCTTGGTATGCACACCAGGCTGTACTAAGGCAAAATGCTTTTCGTTCATTGTGCGCTCCTTACCCACATAACGTCCACTCTTATCAAAATGCATCCAGTAGGTTTCCATTCCAAAAGGTTGCCCCGAATACACTAAAGTGAATTGGCCATCTGAGTGATCAATCCGAGAGTCTGGAGATCCAATTTGCTCTACTACCCCTTGCTCTGTCTGTCCTAAATCAACGAGATCAGGATGTCCCATACATCCCGTTAGAGTTACTGTTACAGCTAGGGCTACAAAAGCAGCGGTTCGAAAAATTCTGCGCATAATGTCTCTCCTTTTCTACAAAAATTGTAGCGCTGCACTTTGTTTAAAGCTAAGACCTTGGCTTAACTCTGTATCTGATGCTCTTTAATGTCAGACTCAATCTGATCAATTAAATTATGAAAACTTTGACGCACCTGAGCCTCAGAACACCCTAACACTAAAGCATCTTCTAAAGCATCTTTAAGCAAAGTGTAAAGCTCTTCGTAATTCTCATTAAGAACTTTGACTTTTTCAGTGCAAGAAACTGGAGAGCCATCAGGCTTAATCCAACAAGGCATTCCCCACTTATTTTTGCTTTCCATACGTCTTAAACCTTTCAATAACAGCCAACATTTGTTCATCAGTCAAAATTTTTGGCTCTCCTAGTTGTCGAACAACTGTATATGTTTTTGCTAAATTTTCTACCTCATGAGCAAGCTTTAATGCTGATATCAAATTATCACCAGTCGCTACAACCCCATGATGTGATAGTAGACAAGCTTTACGTTCTTTTAACGTTATAGCGCAATTACACGCTAATTCTGCTGTCCCAAACAATGCATAAGGTGCGCATGGAATATCTGTTCCCCCAGCCACAGCTACCATGTAGTGAAATGCTGGAATTCCCAAGTCCTGACAAGCCAATGCAGTGGCATAGACTGAATGGGTGTGCACTATTGCCTTTACATTTGCTTTTTGACGATAAATTTCTGCATGCATTAGCCACTCACTTGACGGGAGTCGAGAGAATTCAAACTCATCAAGCGAGCAAGCTGTTAGTGGTATGAAAACCAAGTCTTCTACTTCCAACTCTTCATAAGGAATTCCTGTTGGCGTAATTAGAAATCCGGCACTACCATTTATCCATGCACGACAAGAAACATTGCCACTTTTATTAACATTAATTCCAAGTCGATTCATCTCACAGGAAATATCAATAATTTCCTGAGCTAAAGCACATAACGACACTTGTTAAACCTTTACCACCGACTAGATTGACGGGCGCCTTCAGGAAAAAGACGAGTTAAAAATTCAGGTTGACAAACACCTCTTTCGGTAATAATGCCAGTCACTAATCGAGCAGGGGTCACATCGAATGCAGGATTCTCTACATTGGTTTGTGCACTGATAAGCTCTACACTAGTCACTTTCCCTTCCTCATTCACCCCTCTAACAAAACGCAACTCATCGCCATCACGATTTTCGATTTCGATGCTATGTTTACCGTCTTGAATAGTCCAGTCAATTGTTGAAAAAGGAGCTGCAACATAAAATGGAACATCAGTATCTTTAGCTGCTAGAGCCTTTAAGTAAGTTCCTACCTTATTAGCAACATCACCAACAGCTGTTACACGATCCGCACCGACAATCACCATATCGACCTCTCGATGCTGCATAAGATGACCGCCCGCATTATCGGCAATGACTGTATGTGGAACACCAAAGGTAGCAAGTTCCCAAGCTGTCAGTAAACCTTGGTTACGTGGACGAGTTTCGTCTACCCACACATGCAATGGAATGCCTTGTTCAAATGCGATGTAGATAGCAGATAATGCAGTTCCATAATCTACAGTTGCTAACCAGCCTGCATTACAGTGTGTCAATATATTCACCGGCGTTCGCTTCTTTGCATAAAGTTCAGCTATCAACTTTGCGCCATGTGTACCTATGGCTCGATTGGCTAAAACATTCGCCTGAGTCATTTCTTCTGCTTTTTTCAAGGCTGCAACAAAGCGCTCTCTTTCACCAACTCCCATGACAACCTTGACGATACTATCAACTCCCCACTGCAGATCTACAGCCGTGGGACGCGTTGAGATCAACTCACTACGAACTTGATGAATAAAAGCATCTGTCGGATTGTCTTTGAGAGCTAAAACCATCCCCCAAGCCCCTGCAATTCCAATCAAAGGAGCTCCTCTCACCATCATAGTTGCAATTGCATGTCGAACATCTTTCCAGGAGTTCAAAACAACTTTTTCAAACTTATATGGCAATTTTGTTTGGTCAATAATTCCAACAGCTTGACCATTATCGATTGACCATATTGTACGGGTTGGGACACCATTGACTTTCATAATCGACCCCCAAAATTGATGTTGTATTCATTCATTTTAACGAAAAGCCATCACAGCATTTTGACTCTTTAACAAAGCGATGAGCTACATCTGAAAAAGAAGGTGTTTTTACTCTTAAGTAAGAAAATAAAATTTCTTTCAAAACGCAAAAACAAAGGCTTTCAATACCCTAGTAAGTTAAAATAGAATGTTCATCTTTTGCGTCTTCTAATTGCTGTTCGTTATGGTTGCTACTCATCATTTAACCTCTGCACTGATTCCTAACTCTATCGCTGTCATTGGCGCAAGCGACCGAGCAGAATCTCGTGGCACGGTTCTATGGAAAAGCCTAACGGATGGCCATTTTAAGGGTAAGGCTTATCCTGTTAATCCAAAATACGATTTTTTAGGCGATGTAGCTTGCTACAAATCTATTAAGGATATTGAGGAGCCTATTGATTTAGCAATCATAGCTACCAGTGCCAAACTCATAGAAAAGATCTTGGAAGATATCGCTGCAAAAGGAACGCGTTTTGTTGTTTTAACACCCAGCGAAGCCTCTATAACCAGTAACCCATCTTGGCAAGCTCATATTGTTAATAAGGCTCGTCAGTTAGGCTTGCGTTTAATTGGAACTGACTGCCTAGGCATCATGCGCCCAGACATCGGCTTAAACGCCAGTTACTGGATGCAAATTCCCGCCACTGGCAATATCGGTTTTGCCGCACAGTCTGGTGTTATTTCCACTTCTGTACTTTCTTATGCCCAAGCCAATGGTTTGGGATTTTCATCGTTGATTAACACCACTGATGAAATCGACATCACTATGGATGAAGTGGTCGACTTTCTAGCACAAGACCGAGCAACACGCGTCATTATTTTGCATGTAGAAGGAATCCGAAACCCCAGAGAGTTCTTCTCTGCAGTACGCGAAGCCGCACGCTTGAAGCCAGTGATTATCCTACGAGGCGGAAAAAGTCTAGAAGCCGGCCAACTCCTTGCCAGCCGAATGTCTTTACCTGCGGGCGATGACAAGGCTTTTAATGCTCTTATTGATCGTGCTGGTGCCATTCGTGTCTACGATCTGGATGAACTGCTAGCTGCCATTGAAATTTTTTCTTCTCGTCGCTTACCTAGAGCAAATCGTATCGGCATCATCAGCAATGGCGCAGGTTTTGGTGTATTAGCCGCTGATGCCGCTGCTAAATATGGTGTGAAATTAGCTAACTTAACTCGCGCTACGACTGAACGATTGAGTCAGCTTTTTGAAAACCCTCTCCCCTTTAGTAATCCTGTAGATCTATGGGCAGACGCCGATCCAAGACGCATGAAATTGGCGCTTGATGCACTAAATCAAGATGACAACGTTGACGCTATTCTTGTAATTGCTGCCCCAACCTTCGCAATGCCCGTCGACCGACTTTGTGATGCTCTTTCGTACGCAACAGAGTCCACTTACAAGCCTGTGATCACTGCCTGGGTCGGCGAGGACCAAGCGATTGCTGCTAGACATCGCTTAGATGCTCAAAGAATTACAGCCCTAAAGAGTCCAGAACGCGCCGTGCAAGCCTTCTCTTGGTTAAGCCGTCACGCAGAAAATCGACGATTTATAGCCAGTACGGTTGCACAAGGTAATGTACTTTTACCAATGGATATTGGCGCAGCTAAAAAAATTATTGCTGAGTGTTTAACTAAAGAAATTTTTACACTCAATGAGCTTCAAACAAAAAGAGTACTGGCTTCAATGGGGCTATCTACCGCCAGTGGCATTTTTGCCTCTTCCTCCGTAGAGGTGGCAGATGCTGCAAAAAGCTTAGGTTTTCCTGTTGTCTTAAAAGTTCTTGCTGATGGCATTGTTCATAAAAGCAATGTAGGTGGCGTTCGCTTAAATATTTGGAGCCCCGAAGAGGCATTTTCTGAGAGCCAAAAACTCATTAACAATGTCAAAAATAAGGCCCCCTATGCTCAAATTCGTGGCATTTTTGTTCAACGGCAAATCCGAATTGAAAACGGACGTGAATTAAGTATTTCGATCCATACTGACTCTCGCTTTGGGCCTGTTATTTCTTTTGGCGCCGGTGGGCGAATGGGTGATATTTATAACGACTCCTCGATCGAACTACTGCCATTAACTGAACCTTTAGCTAGAAAGCTAATTGAAAAGCCCCTCATTGCTCAAAGTTTGGATAATTTCCGAGGCATGCCAGCTATCAATAAAGATGCCTTAATTCAAATTTTGTTGCGTTTATCAAAACTTGTCACCGAGATTCCGGCGATTCGCAATCTCACCATTGATCCACTGCTGGCCGATGAAGGGGGTTGCGTGGTATTAGACGCTCATATTGGTATCGCGGAAATGTCTTTAGAAAAGGATCTGCAAGCGTCTCATCTCGTACTAGCACCGGCTCCCGTATTTGATGATAAGTGGCACAGTGTAAAAGAAGGTTTTGTTAGACTACGTAGCATTCATGCCCAAGACTATGATGCTATTCGAGCCTTTCTGTCTCGGCTGTCTCCACAAACTGCTTATTTGCGCTTTCATATCTCATCAACAGAGTTAGCACGTGAAAAATTAGTTGAATTAACAAATGTTGATTACAACCGCGAAATAGCTATTGTTGCTTGTGATATGGAGGCTCCTGAAGAAATCCGTGCAGTTGCAAGATTTAAACGACTTTTAGGATCTTCTATCGCAGAATTCGGCATTGTTGTTGAAGATGCTTGGCAACACCGTGGTGTTGCACGACTTTTAATGACTTCGTTAGTCTTAGAAGCAAAAGAAAGAAATATTTCTGAACTTGTCGGCTATGTTCTCAAAGGCAATGAGAATATGTTTGCTCTCATGAAGGCTTTGGGCTTCCAACGCCACAGCGAGACCGACAACGATAACTTTATTACTTACTCGTTAAAGATTAAATAAAATGTCTGACCTTAATGTTTCCGTTGATCAAGGCGTTTGCCAAATTGAAATTGCTCGTTTATCAAAACGTAACGCATTAGATGCAAGCAATTGTGCTACGTTCGTTGAAATTTTAGCCCAGGCTCAAAAAGACGATAATGTCCATTGCGTTGTCATTCGCGGTCAAGAAGCTATTTTTTGTGCTGGAGCCGACTTAAAAGAAACATTGGAGCGTACACCTGAAACTCAAAGTGCCTATGATGCGTTGATTGAGGCTTTAATCGCTTTCGATAAGCCGTTACTTGCTGCTGTTCAAGGTCCTTGCTTAGGACTAGGAGTCGCAATTTTGTCTTATTGCGATATGGCCTACTGTTCTGAAAAAACTCTTTTTTCAATGCCATTTACTGCATTAGGTCTAACTCCAGAATACGGCCTATCACAAATTGCAATGAGCAAAGCAGGCTATCAAAAAGCAGCTGAAAAATTGCTTTTAAGTGAACCCATTTCTGCAATTGAAGCTAGCGAAATGGGATTAATCACGGGTATTTGTAAGCCTGAAGATGTTCTTCAAGAAACGCTTAGCCGTGCTGTTCGCTTGGCTCAAATGCCTTTAGGCAGTCTTCGAGCTACGAAAAAATTGTTGCGCCGTCATTTAGCCCAACAAATTCGCTCTACTTTAGTAATGGAGAAAGAGCAAACCACTCTACGTCTTCAAACTGCAGAAACAAAAGAAGCAATTACGGCCTTCCAAGAGGGACGTAAACCTGACTTCAGTCGCTGCTAAAGGACAATCCGATGATTGAAATTCGTAATATCAGTAAGTGGTACTCGGAGTCGTTCCAAGTATTAAAAAATTGTTCAGCAACAGTTAACAAGGGTGAAGTCGTGGTGGTTTGTGGACCTTCTGGTTCCGGTAAGTCCACTCTTATCAAGTGCGTTAATGCACTAGAACCCTTTCAAGAGGGAGAGATTATCGTCAACGGTATTAATGTTGGTGATCCTAAGACAGATTTGCCGCAATTACGCCAGCATATCGGTATGGTATTCCAACACTTTGAGCTCTTTCCTCACTTATCTATTACGGATAATTTAGCTTTAGCTCAAATGAAAGTTTTGGGACGAAGCCGCAAGGAAGCTGTCAAGCGAGGCCTCGAACTTTTAGAGCGTGTACACCTCGCAGATCACGCTAACAAATTCCCGGGACAACTGTCTGGTGGGCAACAACAACGAGTTGCAATTGCCAGAGCCTTGGCTATGGACCCTGTATGCATGCTTTTTGATGAACCTACGTCTGCACTTGACCCCGAGATGATCAATGAAGTACTAGACGTTATGGTTGAATTGGCCCAAGAAGGCATGACAATGATTGTTGTCACTCATGAAATGGGTTTTGCTCGACGCGTCGCGGATAGAGTTCTTTTCATGGAAAATGGACAAATCCTCGAAGATGCTCCAACCCAAGAATTCTTCACGCAGCCCAAGAGTGATCGAGCTGTTCAATTTTTATCAAAGATTTTAAATCATTAAAGTTATAAATATTGAACGTTTTGAAACACTTAGCCATTGATGAAAGAAACGCCAATGGTATGATTGAGACAAATTGTATAAAGAAGGATATGTGATGCTTACACATGCAAATACGAAAGAATCCACGTTAAAACTTGCTCAAACTGTTTTAACTCAGGAGGCACAGTCTTTGCTTGATATGTCTTCTCGTTTGGGCAAAGAATTTCTTCAAGCTGTTCAAATTTTGCTTGATTGTCGAGGACGTGTTGTCGTATCTGGTGTGGGCAAAAGCGGTCATATCGGTCGAAAAATTGCGGCAACATTGGCTTCTACTGGCACGCCAGCATTCTTTGTACATGCTGCAGAAGCAGCACATGGTGATTTAGGCATGATCACAAAGGATGATGTTGTTATTGCCATCTCCAACTCTGGCACCACAAGTGAATTACTCACAATCATTCCTGTACTCAAGCGCGAAGGAACACCTTTAATTGCTATGACGAGTGCTCCTGATAGCACACTTGCTCAACACGCTGATGTGCACTTGGATATTGGAGTACGCCAAGAAGCATGCCCACTAGGCTTAGCACCAACAACAAGTACAACAGCAACTTTAGCAATGGGAGATGCGTTAGCTGTTGCATGCTTAGATGCCAAGGGTTTTAAACCTGAAGACTTTGCTCGTTCGCATCCTGGTGGTGCGCTGGGCCGTCGTTTACTCATTCATGTTAATGATGTTATGAGAACAGGTGATGATATTCCAAAGGTAACGGTTGGGGTCACAGTCTTAGATGCCGTGCGTGAAATCACGCGTAAACACATTGGCATGACCTCTGTTATTGACGTGGATAACCGTGTAGTCGGTATTTTTACAGAAGGTGATTTACGCCGTTTAATCGAAAGAGTTGGTGACATTCGTGAAATTAAAATTGAAGATGTCATGACTAAATCACCAAAAGTTATCTCTCAGAATGCTTTGGCAACTGAAGCTGCTCATATTCTCAATGAGGCACTTTGTAATCAACTGCTTGTTACAGATTCTCAGGGTTGTCTCATCGGTGCGCTTCATATCCAAGATCTTATGACTGCGAAAGTACTTTAAAGGACTCTCATAATGGGTATCAAAGAAAAAGCAAGTCGCGTTAAATTATTAATCTGTGATGTTGATGGCGTTTTAACAGACGGCAAAATCTATATCGGCAATGAAGGTGAGCTTTTTAAAGCCTTTAATGTTAAGGATGGCCTTGGCATCAAAATGCTTTTAGCCAATGGCATTGAGGTTGCTATTTTAACTGCTCGAAGCTCTAAAATTTTAGAAAAACGTACCCAAGAACTAGGCATTGTTAACGTTTTGCAAGGGCAACGTGATAAAGTCGCAGGTCTTGCTGTTTTATCTGAAAAAACGGGGATTTCTACCGATTGTATGGCTTACATTGGCGATGATTTACCTGACTATGCAGTCATTCAGAAAGTTGGCCTAGCTGCCTGTCCGAGTGATGCAAATGATGAAATTTTAAAACTCGCAGAATTCAAGAGTCGATTTGAAGGTGGCAATGGTGCTGTCAGAGAGTTGGCAGAATTCATATTAAAATCCCAGGGAAAATGGGAAACTACTCTTGATCGTATGTTTTTAACCCCAGATCCCACCGCTAAACATCATTATTAAAGTCTTTTGTATATGCGTGAAAGAATTACAGCCATCATTGCAATCTTTCTATTGCTGATTTTGATCGCGGCTAGTTATTGGTATGCGGTAAAGTCCACGTATGGCAACTTAAAATATGTCCCTAGTGAAAATTCGCCAGACTTTATAGCTCAAGGGGCTACCGTCATTTCTTTTGACGAAAAGGGAGTCGCACAAACAAAGGTTAAGGCTGCTGACTTTAAGCATTACTCTGATGACCGAGTCACCATGCAAAAACCCGAATACACCTCTGTCTCCCCAAATGAACCAATCACCCATGCTCAGGCTGACAGTGGTTACTCTAATGATGGAGGCGCAACTATCTTTTTCAAAGGAAATGTTAGTGTCACGCGCACAGCAAGCAATAATAGTGATAGCACTCATATGCAGACACAGTCCTTGAAAGTTGATACAGATACAAATCGGTTTGAGACCAATGATTTTGTTCGTATTACTAATGGCGCAAATGAGGCCACCGCCCAGGGCATGGTTTTCGACAATATGGAGAGAACTATTGAACTTAAATCCAGGGTTAAAACTATTTCCTCACCGAAATCAGGCAATGTTGATTTATTGCCTAGCTCAAATTAGGATTTTTCCATGAAACTGTTGACCTTCATTGCAACGGCTGTCCTTGCGCTAAGTGGAGCTTGTTCTTGGGCCGAATCTGCGGATCGTAATAAGCCAATTATCATTGAATCTAACACATTCCTTGGCGATGAGCTTCGTCAAGTAGCCATCTACAGTGGCTCGGTCACCATCGACCAAGGTACGATGCATATGACTGGAAATCGACTTGAAATGAAAGAGTCTGCTAAAGGCTATCGAACCGGAACACTCACAGGGAACTTGGCCACATTTCGCCAAAAAAAAGATCAAAAAGTTAAAAATATTGAAGAATGGATCAACGCTAAAGCCCAAACTATCATCTATGAAGAGCGTACTGGACTTGTTACCCTTATTGGCAATGCCGAAGTGTTTCGCTTAGAAAATGGGGTAATGAAAGATCGAGCGAAAGGTTCCAAGATCACCTACGATACGGTCCGTTCACGTACAATTATTCAAGGAAATAAACAAGGAAGAGCATCTACGGTGATCGCTCCTCGCTCTCAAGCGCAATCATCACAATCAAATGCTAATGCGCCAACTCGACTGAATTCAGCGACGAGCATTACCGTACCCTAAGCAAAAGGAACTCATTGTGTCTGATATCAAAACCAAAAACGATAATGTAACTGTAACAGTAGAAGCTACAAGGGAAAGTGAGATCCAGGACACTCAGACCTCTTCTGATCCCGTTTATACGCTTAAAGCAATTGGCTTAAAGAAACGTTATGGTAAGCGTTGGGTTGTCCAAGGTGTTTCTCTAGAAGTTCGTAGTGGAGAAGTTGTTGGTCTATTAGGTCCGAATGGTGCAGGTAAAACCACAACGTTTAATATGGTTGTTGGTTTAGTTGTTGCTGACGATGGCAAAATTGAACTCAACGGTCAATCTATTGCTCACTTGCCTATATATCTTCGCTCTCGCCTTGGAGTATCCTACTTACCTCAAGAGGCTTCCGTGTTCCGTCGAATGACTGTTGAGGAAAATATTAAGGCGATCTTAGAACTTCAACGAGATGAAAATGGCAAGCCCTATTCAGCAAAAGTCATTGACGAAAAATTAAACAATTTGCTCGATGAGTTACAAATTACTCGTCTTCGCACGAATAATGCTGCCAGTTTATCCGGTGGGGAACGTCGCCGTACTGAAATTGCTCGTGCCTTAGCAGCAGAACCGAAATTTATCCTTTTGGACGAACCTTTTGCTGGTGTTGACCCTATTGCGGTTATCGAAATTCAACGCATTATCCGCTTCTTAAAAGATCGGGGTATTGGCGTTCTAATTACTGACCATAATGTACGCGAAACTCTTGGTATCTGTGACCATGCTTACATTATTTGCGATGGTGGAGTATTAGCCAGTGGCCATCCCAAAGATATTGTTCAAAATGAAGATGTTCGCCGAGCTTACCTTGGCGAAGCTTTCCGGATGTAAAACGTGAATCAAATTTATCCGTTATTACCGAGCTCAAATGTTATTTTTTTGAGCTCTATGCATCACACAACAAAAAAGCGTGTGTTTGAAGAGGCAAGCCTTATCTTTCAAATGTACGGCATCCCGCACACGATTGTTTTTGAAGCACTTTTTGCACGTGAACGTCTTGGTAATAACGCCCTTGGTGCTGGGGTAGCTCTTCCTCACTGCCGACTCAAAGACGTGGATCATCCTATGGCAGCAATTGTCATATTGCCTCGCCCTATCTACATTGATCCAACACCTCCGGACACAAAACCCGTTGATATTTTCTTTTTCCTCGTTGTTCCTGATACTGACGATGATGAGGCTTACTTACCGCTACTTCGCGAATGTATCGCCATGTTGGAGAATAGAAAAATTTGTGATGAGATTCGTCAAGCGGAAAACACCGTTGAGGTTTGCTCTACCATCATGAATTGGACTCCCCCGTCGGCACTTATCATTGAAAACCAAGATGATGCTTTCGCCAAAGAATGGGAACAACTTAACGAGGAGGTCGAACAGGCACAATCAATACACAATACTGTGCCAACTGACGCTCCTGCTGTCGTTGCGGTAGAAACAGATCCTGATATCAACCGCAATTAGTTTTGCTTTTGTACTTGGAGATAGTCTTGAAAAAACTGATCATTGTCACAGGACTTTCTGGTTCAGGGAAATCGGTTGCGATTCGACAACTCGAAGACTCCGGTTACTATTGTATTGATAATCTACCACTGCCTTATTTGGTACAAGTCGCACAAGATTTAGGCAAATCACAGGACTGTGTTGCATTTGCCGTTGACGCTAGAACTCACGTTGTCGACAAGGACCTTCCCAAAAAGATTATCCAAGAGCTCAAGCAAAGCGAATGGGATGTCAGAGTACTATTTTTGACTGCTAGCACTCCAGAGCTTGTCCAACGTTTTTCAGAAACAAGACGTCGTCACCCTCTAACCCTGCGTTTATCACAAAGCAATCCAAATATTTCTCTTAGCCAAGTGATTGCTGCAGAACGTGAATTATTAGAACCCTTTACACTTTTTGCTGATGTTTTAGATACAACAAATCTACAAAGCAATACCCTAAGGACATGGGTTAAAAACTTTGCAGATGCTCCACAAGCAGATCTAACTCTCACATTTGAATCTTTTGGCTATAAACATGGCATTCCTATTGCTGCAGATTTAGTTTTTGATGTTCGAAATCTCCCCAATCCCTACTATGACCCCACAATTCGCCGATACACAGGGAGAGATTTGCCTATCATCGAATTTATGGACAAACAGCCAATGGCAATTGAAATGGTTGATGATATCGCCAACTTTATCCATAAATGGCTCCCGAGTTATATGGCTACAAATCGCCAATACTTAACCATAGCTATCGGGTGCACTGGTGGTCAACATCGGTCTGTATATGTTGCAGAGCAACTCGCAAAACGTTTCACCCAAACATTCCGATCTGTTGGCATTCGGCATCGAATCATCGGACAAGCAAAAGCACCAAACAAAGGCACTAGCCAAAGCGCATGATTTTGTGAAATTTAAATATTTAAAAACTTCTTAACCAAGGTCTCAACCGGTGCGGGCATTCCCACAGTTGAGACCTTAGTGGCATCAACCCACATACTGTCGCCATTCAACACACTTTGCTCGCGAAGATGAACTGCAATGGGTTCAATATAGAGACGATAATGTGAAAAATCATGCACAATGGTTTCTAAACGGAGCCAATTTCTAACCCTTAAGGTTTGACAAGACAAATAATCCTCTACTTGTTCGTCGTTCATAGAGCCATCCACTTCGGGCAGACTATGCAATCCTTGCCAAACCCCCTTTCCGGTTCGCTTAACTAGCTGAACACTACTTTCATGCCAATAAAGAAAAAAAGTGCGATGCTTTTCTGGTCGTTGTCGTTTAGGTTTTGGCACTGGCAAATTTTTCTCAATGCCTTTCATATGAGCCAAACAAGTATCCTCAAAAGGACACAATAAGCACTGTGGCGTACGTGTACAAACGGTTGCACCTAAATCCATCAAACCTTGTGTATAGCTTTCGATATCCTTTTCTGGCAAGAGTGACTGGGCTAAAGCCCAAAACTCTTTTTCCACTTGAGTGGTTATGGGCTTGTCAATAGCGAAATTACGAGCTAGAACCCGCTTTACATTACCATCCATAATGGCTTCTTTAGCACCAAAACTAAAGGCAGTCACAGCTGCTGCCGTACTTTGCCCAATACCTGGCAAAGCTTCCCACTCTTGTCGAGTCCTGGGAAAAATACCTTGATAGTTTTCAACAATAATCTTTGCAGCTTTATGCAAGTTGCGGGCACGCGTGTAGTAACCTAAACCTGCCCAATAACTCATAACTTCATCTTCACTGGCCACAGCAAGGTCATTAACAGTTGGGAATCTACTCATAAAGCGGTGATAGTAGTCGATTACTGTCACTACTTGAGTCTGTTGAAGCATAACCTCGGAAATCCAGCGTGCATAAGGGTCTTTAATTTGCCAAGGTAGTCCATGACGACCATAGATTTTCTGCCATTGAATTAGACGATCAGAAAAGTTAGACATAACTAATGACATCCTCAGAAAAAGGCTTACGATGATTTAAGTGGGAGATAGTACAATAAGAGAATTCCTAAATTTAGCAAGACTATGCCTTCCATCTCTTACATATTTTCTCGTTTAAGCACATTTTTTTTAACTGGTTGCTTCATTGTTGGATCTGGTTCTGCCGAACCTATTGCAGAGAAAGATTTACCTAAAAATAAGCTCACCGGTGAGACTTTATTTCAAATCATCGCTAGTGAATTTGCTTTGCAACGCAATGATCCATCGACTGCCTATCAGACCTATATGGAAGTTGCCAGGAAAACTAAGGATCCTCGTTTAGCACAGAGAGCCTTTCAAATTGCCGATGCGGCTCACGCTTTCCATGAAGCAAAGGCTGCTAGTGACCTTTGGGTTGACTTCTCTCCTAATGGCTATGAAGAGGCAAATTTTTCTTCTCTTTTAGCTCGCCTGAGAACAGGTGACTTGAGCGACAACAACAAAAAAGAAGCAATCCGTTTGCTAAATAAACAAAAATCACGTCAAGAACGTGAGATGAAATTTGAAAGTATCGCTATCCAAGCAGAATTAGGCACAAATGATGCCAAGAAAGTATTGGACTTTGTAATTCCCTTGGCAACTACTTGTGAAAACAAGGGCTTAGCAGCGCTCATGCTTGGTAAGCTTTATCGTAGAGCTGGTGATCGTTCACAAAGCTTACATTACTCAAAAATTGCATATACCGATCTACCAAATAGCTCCTCTGCAGCCTTAGAGTATGCAGATGCTTTAATTCAAACGCAGCAAGCACAAGCGGTCAAAGTACTTGAAAACTTTGTAAGCAAACACCCTGAGAATTTAGATGTTCAACTTGGGCTTGCAAAAGCTTATGCTCGTACACGGAATTCGGAGGGAGTAAAAAAGCAACTTCCTATTTTAGATCCCTACTCAAAACGATCTGCAGCACTTAGTTTTAGCTTAGCGACAATTGCTGATGCTGTTGCACTTGATAGTGAGACTAAACGTTTCCTCATGCAATTTGAGCGTTTAGCAATTGAGCATTCCACCATGATTGATCGCTTGCCTCAAACATACTTCTCACTGGGTTTGTTAGATTTTCGCAAAAAACACTACTCTGCTGCGATTGAGTGGTTTAATAAAGTCGATTCACAAAGTGAGTTTTTTGCGCGAGCTCGTGTTCTGCAGGCACGCTCATTAGAGCGTAATGGAGAATTTAAAAAGGCTATTGACTTGCTCGAAGATACCAAAGTCAATCCCAACATTAAAGCAGAAATATTGCTTGAACAATCTCAAATTTATTACAACCAAAAAGATCTTTCTAATGCTTATAAAAAAATAAAAAAAGCGTTGGAACTAACTCCTAATAACCCTGGCATTATTGCCCAAACTGCTCTTTTAGCTTCTGATTTAGGCGAAAACGAACACGCCATTGAATTGTTACGTGAAGGAATTAACAAATTCCCTAAACGCGCTGATTTCTATAATACTTTAGGCTATCTACTGATCAATAACAATCAAAACTTAGAAGAAGCTGGACAATTACTTAACAAAGCAATTGAGCTTGAACCCAACAACTATGCTATCCAAGATTCCCTTGGTTGGTACTATTTCAAAGTACAAAATTATGAATTAGCCAAACGATATCTAGAAGAAGCCGCGAAAAATAATTCTGACAATGAAATTTTGATGCATTTGGCCGAACTTTATTATGTAACTAAGAATCAAAGTGGTTTTGATGAAATAATTGAGAAAATTCGCCAATCAAAAGATCACTCTGAAGAAGTATTAAAGTTCTTTAAACGTTTTGATCTAACTTACTAAAAAGAGGAAATTGTGAGATTTTACCGCTTACTTTTTTTATGCCTCTTTTCTCTTGCGGCACTAACCGGTTGTATGAGTCTTCCACAAGATGTTGCTTTAGAAAGCTACCAAGGTCGTTTTAGTGTTTCAATGACAAGCGCCCATCACCAAGCCAACGAAAGTGGACGATTTGAACTAGTGTTATATCCAAAAAATCACATTATTTTGGATCTTAAAACTCCACTTGGAGGCACAATTGCGCGTATCAATAAAACTCAAGAGAAAGTCCAACTAAAAGCACTAGGCCAAGAGGCACTCGAAGCTCAAAATATTGATCAGCTACTTTTGACAACGCTAGGTTTCACTATACCTGTTGACGGCTTATCCTACTGGATAAAAGGCCAAGCGGACCCGTCTATGACATCAAAAGTACGTCCAGATCAAGCACCATTTGACTGCATTGAACAAAATGGTTGGACTATCGAAATAGTCTCAAGAAATATGGATCAATCTCCTAAGCGCTTGCGAATGAGCCGAGCTGGAACAAATAATGAGCCCGCTATAACTCTAACGCTCTTAATTTTGGGAAGTCACTAATGAACACATCAACTCTCTCACTTCTTGCTCCGGCTAAATTAAATTTATTTCTACATGTGACGGGCCGTTTGGACAATGGCTACCACACTTTACAATCGCTATTTGTTTTAATTGATCTCTACGATGAAATCTCAATCTTTCTAAGAGAAGATGGACAAATTATTCGCACAGGGGATGTGATCGGCGATCCAGACAAAGATTTATGTGTTCGAGCTGCACGATTGTTAAAAAATCACTCCAATTGTTCTCTTGGCGCTGAAATTCATGTCAAAAAAAGAATTCCCGCAGGAGCAGGCATGGGTGGTGGTTCTTCCGATGCTGCAACAACAATGCTGGGACTAAATTTTTTATGGAAATTAAAATTCACAAAGGAGCAATTAATTTCCATGGCCCCTCAATTAGGGGCTGATGTCCCATTTTTCCTTTTGGGAACAAATGCTTGGGTTGAAGGAATTGGTGAAAAACTCACTCCTATAGACGTTCCAGAAACTCACTTTGCGGTTATCTGGCCAGGGGTTCATCAAGGTACACCAGAAATTTTTTCGCATAAGGACTTGACAAGGGATTCAAAATGCGTCAAAATACCGATCTTCGAGAGACAACTCACTGAGACAACTCTCCGAAATCTGGGGCATAACGATCTTGAACCGATCGTTAAGATGGTCAACCCAGAAGTTGCTAACTTATTAGATAACTTCCAAAGATTTCGTTTAACAGGTTCGGGTTCTGCAGCATTTGCAATCATGAATGAACACGAAGCTGAGGGAATTTTTAAGACCCTTCCTAAAAAATGGCAACATTTTTTTGTAAAAAGTCTTAAAATACACCCGGTATCGTCAGCATTACCGTGCTGACCCAGAATTTGTAGGGGTGTCGCCAAGCTGGCCTAAGGCACCGGATTTTGATTCCGGCATTCGAAGGT
Organism: uncultured Sutterella sp.; assembly: GCA_937906995.1. GTDB lineage: Bacteria > Pseudomonadota > Gammaproteobacteria > Burkholderiales > Burkholderiaceae_F > Aphodousia. Next base: position 53,639 of record CALESB010000022.1, on the reverse strand, counting down.
TCGAATCCTTCCACCCCTGCCAACTTTCGGGAGCAAGCATAATGTGCTAGCTCCCGTTTGTTTTTGTGCGATTCATTCGCTCAAGAGGGTATTAATTCATACACCTCTTAAAAAGGGCATGACGGTCCGGCTCGCTTGTGAAGTGAACAGCTTTTGCTGTCAGCAGCAAGAACCCTGCAACGTACTTTCGGTTGCCTCGGTATCCGAATTCGCTTTGCTCCTGATTCTCAGGATGGGATGTCAAGGGAAACAGCTCTACATTAGTAAGCTGTACAAGACAAACCGAAGAGTCCTCTCTTCTTCTTTTGACGAGTAATATCATGGTTCCGATGGTCCCGGATAATCTCATGGTCTTTGCGGGCAATGCCAATCCCAAACTTGCCCAAGCTGTCGCAGATCACCTCAATGTTCCTCTTGGCAAAGCTGTTGTCAGCCACTTCTCTGATGGAGAAGTTATGGTTGAAATCGAGGAAAAAGTTCGCGGCCGCGATGTCTTCATCCTCCAAAGCACTTGCGCTCCCACCAATGATAATGTGATGGAATTGACCATTATGGTTGATGCCTTGCGTCGTGCTTCTGCTCGCCGTATCACGGCTGTAATGCCTTATTACGGTTATGCACGTCAAGATCGTCGTCCCCGCTCCGCTCGCGTGGCTATCTCTGCCAAGGTTGTTGCAAATATGCTCCAATCCGTTGGTGTTGACCGCGTTTTGACGATGGACTTACACGCCGACCAAATCCAAGGTTTCTTTGACGTTCCTGTGGATAACATCTACGCTACTCCGATTTTGCTTCGTGAATTACGTAGCCGTAATTACGACAATCTTATCGTTGTATCTCCTGATATCGGTGGTGTTGTTCGTGCACGTGCTTTTGCTAAGTCCTTAGGCTGTGATTTGGCAATCATTGACAAGCGTCGTCCTCGCCCAAATGTTGCTGAAGTCATGAATTTGATTGGTGACGTTGCTGGTCGCACCTGCATTATTACCGACGACATCGTTGATACCGCCGGTACGTTATGTAATGCTGCCAAAGCTTTGAAGGAACGTGGTGCTACGAAGGTCTGCGCTTACATTACGCACCCAGTGCTTTCTGGCCCAGCTGTTGAACGTGTCACCAACTCTGAACTTGATGAACTCGTTGTCACGGATACCATTCCTTTGAATGAAGCTGCTCAAAACTGCAGTAAGATCATTCAAGTGTCTTCAGCTCACTTACTCGGCGAAACGATTTCTCGTATTGCTCGTGAAGATTCTGTGAGCGCTTTATTTGAAGACTAATATTTAAGCGTTAAGCTTATTAAGGGGGAAAGATAAAACTTTCCCCTTTATTTATTTGGTTTTTGTATAAAAATCAGTACAATAACGCTCTTACTTTTGTAATTTTTGCTCGATTACGAGCAAAAATGTTTTTTAAAAAGGGCTTATGCCCTTTGTTCCTAGTGGATGGTCGCGTCCCGGGAATTTTGTATTTTTTGGAGAAATCTCATGAAAATCATCGCCACCACGCGTCAAGCGCAAGGTACGGGTGCGAGCCGCCGTCTGCGCCGCGCCGACAAGTTGCCGGGTATCGTTTACGGCGGCAAGTCCGGTGCAACGCCGATCGAGCTCGAACACAACCCCATTTTCTACGCTTTGCGTAAGGAAAAGTTCCATGCTTCGATTTTGACGATGGAATTGGATGGCAAGGAAGAGCTCGTTGTTTTGCGTGCTTTCCAAATGCATCCGTACAAGCCGCAAGTTTTGCACATCGACTTCCAACGTATCGCCGCTGACGAAAACGTTGTGATGAGCGTTCCGTTGCACTTCTTCGGCGCTGAAAACAGCCCGGCCGTTAAGGTTAGCAAGGGCTTGATCAGCCACGCTCGTAGCACCATCGAAGTGTCCTGCTTGCCGAAGAACTTGCCGGAATTCATCTCTGTTGACCTCTCTGGTTTGACCGCTCAAACCACGTTGCGCATCTCCGACCTCCAATTGCCGGAAGGTGTTGTCGCTGTTGTCCACGGTAGCGAAGATCCTGTTTTGGTTTCTGTCGTTACGAAGGGTGGCGCTGCTGAAGAAGCAGAAGAAGTCACGGAAGAAGCTGCTGCTACGCCGGCTGCCTAAGCAACCGCTTAGTTCTGCAAAAAAAGGCATTCCAAATGGAATGCCTTTTTTATTAATCAATACGAAACTTTCACTTTTATACCTAGGGCCCTTACTTTTTCAGCGATGGCGTCTAACACTTCGGCTGGTACTTTTTGTAGGGCTTTTTCGGGTGTTTCTCGATCTATCGTATAGATCATAACCTCTTCTGGAGCAATTTTTTGTAATGCTTCCAACCAAGGTAATACATAGTGATCCGATGTATTATCAACATCAAAACCGTTAGCTAAAATACCTCTCACAAACATAGTTTGAATTTTAGCTTTCCCTTTAAAGCGGGCAAAATATTCAACCTGCTCGCTAGCTAAATAATGAGAAGCTGGACGGTCAACGATCTGAATATAGCGATCATCAACAGTGTCTAATTTAAGAATATTATCGTCTACCTTCAATAAAGCCTCAAACACTCGTGGCTTATGAACTTGAGTTCCATTCGTTAAGACACTAATGCGTGCATTTGGGAAATAGCGTTCTTTTAAAAGAAGCACATCATCAACGATTTCTGCAAAATGTGGATGAGCTGTTGGTTCCCCATTACCTGCAAATGTTAAAACATCAGGACCATGGCCTTCTGCTTGCATCTTTTGAAGCATTTTTTCTAACTCTTGAATTACAAATTCTCTCGTTGGAAGCTTCTCTTGTGTTTTGCGTTCACCATTGCGACCGCATTCACAATAAATACAATCAAAAGTACAGACCTTTCCTGTTCCAGGTAAAAGATTGATGCCTAGGGAGACACCTAATCGACGACTATGAACAGGGCCAAAGATAGGGGATGCATGAAGAATTGTTGTCATTTTTTGGCCTTTAATACGAGATCATCGCCATCTTATGGTACAACAATCATCACCACAGAAACAAGCTACATTTGTTGAAAAATCTGTCAAAATACAACCTTAATTACTGTTTTATATTACTACTGAAATATGTCTGATATTCGATTGATTGTAGGCCTAGGGAATCCAGGCTTAGATTATGAAAATACCCGTCACAACGCTGGTTTTTGGTTTGTAGATCAACTTGCCCGCCGCGAGGGTGTTTTTTTCCACGAAGAAAAAAAGTTTTTAGGTGATGTCGCTCGTATCCGCCTCAATGGGCAAGATGTGTGGCTATTAAAGCCTAATACATACATGAATCGTTCCGGCCAAGCTGTTGTCGCCTTAGCTCTGTACTACAAGATTCTTCCTGAAGAAATTTTAGTGGTACATGATGAGTTGGACTTAATGCCAGGCTGTATGAAAGTCAAAAAAGGCGGTGGAAATGCAGGTCATAATGGCCTCAAAGATATCTCCGCCAAACTCTCAACACCGAACTTTTGGCGTTTACGCTTAGGTACGGGACACCCTCGTTCTTTGGGGATGGCGCAACCTGTTGCTGATTTTGTTTTACATGCTCCATCCAATGAACACATGGATATGATTCAAGAATGCATTTCTGCAGCATTAAAAACCACCAACGATATAGCTATTGGTGACATGGCCCGTGTTCAACGATCTTTGGCTAAATTTGGCTCTCCTCGTTCTGAGAAAAAAACAGAGCAAGAGTAAGGGAATTGAGTCTCCGTTTCTTGATACAATGCGGACACTTTTTTGAGGATTTGTAAGTGAAAAAGAAAGAAAAATTATTAGCAAGCGCTTGTTTGCTTGGCGAACGTGTTCGTTTCGATGGTCAAGTGCTAAAAATTTCTGATGAACGCATTTTTAAATGGGCTAAAGAAAAGCGCTTTATTCCCATTTGCCCAGAAACCATGTCTGGTCTAATGGTCCCGCGCGTTCCTTGCGAAATTGAACCAGGAAAAACGGCACAAGACGTTATTGATGGGAATGCCAAAATTATTTCTCAAGAAGGTCGTGACTATACTGAGGATTATCTTTTTGGAGCTCAAGTTTGTGTGAATTTAGCTAAGCGAAATAACATCCGCATTGCCATTTTGAAGCAAAGAAGTCCCTCTTGTGGAACAAAACAGATTCATGATGGTCATTTTGGACCGAACTTGGTTGATGGTATGGGGATTGCAGCACTGATGCTTCAACAAGCCGGTGTTCATGTTTTTGATGAAACACAACTCGACGAAGTAGAAGCCCTTCTTGTGGATTAATACTTCCTGTTATTGGAGCAAGGCATTAGAAACTAAGTACTAGAGGCTTTGCTTTGATTACTGTAAAATTGTCTGATTTGAACAAATTTTTGGATTAAATATCATGGGCTTAAAATGTGGCATCGTTGGCTTACCTAACGTTGGTAAGTCTACTATTTTTAACGCATTAACCAAAGCTGGTATTGCTGCAGAAAATTACCCTTTCTGCACGATTGAACCCAATGTCGGCATCGTCGAAGTCCCGGATCCTCGCTTGGCTAAGCTGTCTGAAATTATCAATCCACAACGCGTTGTCCCTGCCGTAGTGGAATTCGTTGATATTGCAGGTTTGGTCGCAGGCGCATCAAAAGGTGAAGGCTTAGGTAATCAATTCTTAGCTAACATCCGAGAGTGCGACGCTATTGCTCATATTGTCCGTTGCTTTAACGATGACAACATCGTACACGTTGCTGGCCAAGTCAATCCTATCGAAGATATTGAAGTCATCAACACGGAATTGGCGTTAGCTGACTTAGCTAGCGTTGAACGTACGCTCAATAAATATGCTAAGCAAGCTCGCCAAGGTGGCGATAAGGAAGCTTTGAAACTTGTGACGGTTTTGGAAAAAATTCAACCCGTCTTAAATGAAGGCAAGCCGGTTCGTCACGTTGACTTAACCCCAGAAGAAAAAGTGATTTTAAAGCCGTTATGTCTACTTACTGTCAAACCTACAATGTATGTAGCAAACGTTGATGATGACGGTTTTGAAAATAATCCATTATTGGAATCTGTTAAGGCTTACGCCGCAAAAGAAAACGCACCTGTTGTCGCACTCTGTGCCAAGATTGAAGCTGAAATTTCTGAGCTAGACGATGAAGATAAAGCAATGTTCTTGGAAGATATGGGGATGCATGAAGCAGGCTTAGATCGAGTTATTCGAGCCGGATATGATCTTCTTGGCCTTCAAACATACTTTACCGCTGGCGTAAAAGAAGTTCGTGCTTGGACGATCCATAAAGGCGATACAGCTCCCCAAGCAGCTGGTGTAATTCATACCGACTTTGAACGTGGTTTCATTCGTGCTCAAACAATCGCTTATGAAGACTTTATCACCTATAAGGGTGAGAAGGGAGCACAAGAAGCAGGCAAGATGCGAGCAGAAGGCAAAGATTATGTCGTTGCTGATGGCGATGTTATGAACTTCCTTTTCAACGTGTAACTCGTTGTTTAACGTGCGTTCATTTCACTCTTTATTGCTTTAAAATTTAAGGGCTTGCAGAGTTTGTAAGCCCTTTATTGTTTTTTATTTAATTGAAGGAATTCCCCTAATGGCAACTGTGTTAGCTAAACGACGTCGCGAATTTGGAGAACGTCTGCGTACGGAAAGAGAGCGTTTGGGTTACACGGAATTGCAAATTGCTCAGTTACTTGGTGTCCCCTTGGAACGTTATCAAGAGTATGAGGAAGGCAAGGAAGATCCTGGAATCTTCAATATGCCTCGCTTGCGTGACTGTGGTTTTGACATCATGTTTGTAATTACCAGTGAACGTCATAATCCAATTGAAGAGGAAAGTGAACTGCTTGCTCGCTTTAGAGAGCTTTCTCATCGAGGACGCGACTCTATCTTCATGACTCTTGATGCCTTAGAGCGTTTAGCACCGAATTTAAGAAAAACCATTCGTAGCAAGTGGAAAAATTGAGCATCGTTATTTTCCTGTTTAGTAACAACCCTAGGCGCAAAAAACGTGCTTAAGATAGAATAAATCATCAGCTATAAGGGGCCAGTCCCCACTCAATAATTTTGGGATTTAATATGCGCATTTTACGAATCATCACATGGTTAATTGCCTTGTTCGCATTGATAGCAATGGGGTGTGTCGTAGCGCTGTATTTTTTGATCAATCCCACCAGTGTAGATAAGAAACTTCAATCCACACTGGCCTCTTATGGCTACAGCATTAAAACCAATGAGCAACCACAAATCCGGGTTTTACCTGAAATTTTTATCTCGTTACCCGCTGCAAAAATTCTTAATGAAGACGGTGAAAGCGTTTTACATTATCGACAAGCAGAACTGACTATCAATCCACTTTGGCTCGCCTTTGGAAAAATTTATATTGAAGAGTTAAAACTTAATGGACTAGCCTACGAGAACTCTTCTGTACCCACCTTTGCTCAAACTATTGAGCATCTCAAAACTGATAAAACAGATCTATTTTCGGGGATTACAATTGCAAAAATTAGCCTATCAGATGCAGATCTGAAGCTAACTCATCAAGATCATTCGCTATCTTTACATAATCTTCGCGCTGAAATATCAGAGCCCTCACCGCAAATGCACGGGGTCATTTCTTTGTCTGGTCAAGCACATATTCAGCCAAATAACTTGTTGTTGGATGTGCAAACCGCTTTTATTTTAGATCTCGATTTATCACAAGGACGCATTGGACTTGAAAACTTTCTTCTTCAAGCCAATGGTACTGAAACAGCTCTTCCTTTGACTATTTCAGCTAATGCACCTCTGTTAAAGCTAACGCCTAACACACTTTACGCTAGTACTGCACAATTACAAATAGAACGAAACTTTACTAAAAGTTCTATTTCTGTTGCAGAACTAAATATCATCCCTAGCGTTTGGCAAGCACCAGATGTCCACGCAAAAATTATTACACAGACACCGAATGGAGAAGTTAAATTTGACATTCGTTCTCCAATGAACGTGGACTTCATTAAGCAAACTGTGATGGCTGACCATCTACAGGGATCCTTGGTATTGCCTGGTATGAATGAGCCATCAACAGTATCTGGCAATGTTTTAACGGATTTCAATCAAAAAGTTTCTAAACTTGAAGTTTTTGGTCGCCTTCACGAAGCTCCAATGAGTTTTACCGGAACAATTGAAGGTTTCGAGCATCCTTTAATCCAAGGGCGTCTTGTTTTAGGACGACTGAAATTGCAAGATATTAGCCTCCTGAGTGCCTTAAGTGTTCAAAAGGAGGATAGTCATACAACAGTATCCGATACTACAGAGACAACTTCATCTGAAGTCAATGATCAATCTGTACCCGTAGAAACTACTGAACATAACAATGCAGAGAACTCATCCAAAACAATGGCAGGCAACCTAGAACAAAATGCAGACAATGTGTCAGGACAAAAGGACCCGAATGCTGTTGTGTCGAGTTCAAGTAAAAATGATAAGCCTTTAGAGCCAACTGCCGACACTGCTCTTGATGCACCTAAGTCAGACTTTCACTTTCTGGATTCGATTGATTTCAAGGGTGAGGTTGTGGTCGGAGAGCTTTTTTCTCAAAAGTTACGCTTAATCCAACTCAAATCTCCCCTCTTTATTCAGCAAGGAGAAATGAAATTACCCGCCATTTCTGCCTTGGCTTATGATGGACGCTTTACGGGACAGATGAGCCTTAACCAATCTGGACTTTGGGAAACATCCTTTAAGGGATCTGGTATCAACTTACAAAGACTTTTAAATGATGCAGGAGCTGTACAACCAGCATCTGGAGCATTGAATATCCAAGCAAATCTTTATGGTAATAATTTCACCTTATCTGAAACACATGGACAAATAGGCTTTGCTATTTCCAATACTCAAACCTATGGACTTAACTTATCTCAATCGTTAAGTAGTATTGAAAAAGGCATGCCTATCCCAAAAGATAATGTTCTTATTACTCAAATTGATCAAATCAAAGGCTTAGCTACAATTTCTGACGCACGCGCCCATATAGAGTCGTTAAACGTTTCCTTACCTCAAGCTAACCTGCATGGACAAGCCCATGTTGATTTGATTACCGATCAATTGACTGGAGAGCTATCTGGCTCAAATCGCCGTGGTTTAAAGATACATTTGTCATTGGAAGAAACTTGGTTCCAACCAAAACTTTCATTAAACGAAGAGGAAATTAAAACACTCAACCAAATTATCCCAGTGACCCCTGTTCCCGAAGATAACTCCTCCAAGTGGGATAAACTTAAGCAGTTTTTTAATGATCGTTTTTAACGCATCTTCTCAGGGATAAAGAAAAAGTCGGAAATAATATTTCCGACTTTTTCTTTAGTGCAAACTTTAATCTTCAATACCGACTAGAGCCTTAGCAAAATCATCAGCATTAAAGGGCTGCAAATCTTCAATCTTTTCACCAACACCAATAAAGTAAATAGGTAAAGGTTTCTCTGCACGCATACGAGTAATTGCAACTAACACGCCGCCTTTAGCAGTACCATCAAGTTTCGTAATAATTAAACCAGTTAAAGGAACTGCTTCATCAAATGCCTTCACCTGAGCTAATGCATTTTGACCATTAGTTCCATCAAGTACCAAAATAACTTCATGCGGAGCTCCCTCCATCGCTTTATTCTGCGATCGCGTAACACGCTTGAGCTCCTCCATTAAACGAGTTTGAGTCGTTAATCGACCAGCCGTGTCAACAATCACGACATCAGCACCTCTAGCACGACCTGCATTCACGGCATCAAACGCTACAGCTGCAGGGTCTCCACCAGTTTGAGAAATTACTTCTACTCGATTACGCTCGCCCCAAACTGCAAGTTGTTCTCGCGCTGCGGCTCGGAAAGTATCACCTGCAGCCAGTAATACAGATTTGTTTTGTCCTGAAATCCATTTACTTATCTTTCCAATAGAGGTTGTTTTACCTGCGCCATTAACCCCCACCATCATCATAACAACTGGCTTGGTCTTAGCGATATCAAGCGCTCCCTCTGCAGGCTTTAACATTGAGGCAATCTCATTTTTCAGTGCCAAACGCACTTCGTCTTGAGTTTTTAAGCCTTTTAATTGGATATCATCTTTTAGCTTACGAAGAATTTCGCCAACCGTTTCAACGCCCATGTCGGCAGAAATAAGAGCAAACTCTAGCTCTTCTAAAAAGTCTTCATCAACCTTACCACCGGTAAAAAGACCTACAATATTGACACGAGTACGATGTAAACCGCTTTTTAATCGGTCTAACCATCCCGTTTTTTTCTTTTCTGTCGTTATCATTAACGTATGAGTCCTATAAAAAATCAATCTCGTAACACTCGACGAGATATAAGTTTACCAAGACCGCGCCAATCGCGAGTGGGTTGTGTGCGAATCATTGCTGGTCTATGGAGAAAAACGCCATTGGTTGTTTCAAACCTTGATGGCTTACGTCCAACGGGCGACCGTATCCGTGAGACATTGTTCAATTGGATAACCCATTTTAAAGGGGATTATTCTTCACTGACTGGACTAGACTTTTTTGCCGGAAGTGGAGCCGTAGGCTTTGAATTTGCTAGCCGTGGGGCCAAAGAGGTTGTTTTAGTTGAAAAAAATCGAATAGCTATTAAAGCACTAAAAGCAACTAAAGAGAAACTTCATGCTGAGCAAATTCGAATAATTGAAGGTGATGCTTTTGCAAAAGTTGAACAACTACAAGATCAATTTGATGTTATTTTTGTCGATCCTCCTTTTGCGATGAATTTCCATGAAAAGGCCCTTAATGTGGCGCTAAATCATCTCAAACCAGAAGGCCTACTGTACGTAGAATCTCCAAAAGAGTGGGATGCTGAAAAAGTCATTAATGAGCTCAACTTAGACGTTATGCGTGAAGCAACTGCAGGTGCTGTTACTTACCGTCTTTTAAAAAGAAAAGATTAATTATGACCATTGCTGTATACGCTGGAACTTTTGACCCTTTGACATTAGGTCATGAGGACTTACTTAATAGAGCCATTCAAATATTTGATGAGGTCATTGTTGCTGTCGCTGCCGATACTGGTAAATCAACATTCTTCTCGTTTGATGAGCGAGTTGACCTCGCTAAAAGAACTTTAGCTGGAAAACCCAAAGTTCGAGTCATAGGCTTTAAAGGCTTACTGAGCGAATTTATGAAAATGCATCAGGCTAATGTGCTTATTCGAGGCGTTCGTAATGGCAGTGACTTTGACTATGAAACTCGGATGGCATGTGTCAATCATGCTCTTAACTCTTCTGTTCAGACGGTATTCTTTCCACCAATGAATGGCACGCAAGCCATCTCTGGCACACTAGTTAGGGAAGTGCATCGCTTAGGAGGAGATGTTTCACCCTTTGTTTCAGCAATTGTTGCTGAAGCCTTAGTAAAAAAACAAAAAGGTTAAACCTGTATGCGATTAGCAGCCATTGACTTAGGATCCAATAGTTTTCGCTTGGAAATCGGTCGCGTTGAGGGAATGAATATCTCTACAGAGACCTATCTCAAAGAGGGAGTTCGTCTAGCAGCGGGCCTTAATGACAATGGCTACTTAACAGAGGCTGCACAACATAAAGCATTAGAAACTTTAAAACTCTTTCACACATACCTCGTTGGCATTCCACAACAACAGATACGTATCGTAGGAACTCAAACACTAAGAACAGCTAAAAATGCAGACGCTTTTTTAAAAAAGGCTGAAGACATTCTTAATCACCCAATAGAAATTCTCAGTGGTCAAGAAGAGGCTCGCCTTGTCTTTAAAGGCTGCTCTCATTCCTTACCTATATACGATGGTAAGCGACTTATTGTGGATGTTGGCGGGGCCTCTACTGAACTTGCTATTGGCAAGCATTATGAAGCTAGCTACTGCGAATCTTTCCATATTGGTTGTGTAAATACAACCATTGACCATTTCAAAGATGGAAAAATCAACGAAAATAACTTTAATTGTGCCTATTTAGCTGCAAAAGCCGAATTTTCAGAGGCTCGTTTTCAATATCAAAAAAATAATTGGGACAGAGCTTTTGGCTCCTCTGGCTCTATGGAAGCACTATGCTCTCTTTGTAATCACACTCATGCTAACTATGAAAGCTACATTACGAGAAATCATCTTCTTGCTCTCAAAGCCAAACTGATCGATGCAGGCACAATTCAAGCTCTTGATATTCCTGAGTTACCAGAGTCACGAAAAGGCGTTATTGCCGGTGGGTTAGCCGTACTCTTAGCAGTCTTTGACACACTCGGTATTGAACATTTGTTCTTTGCACCAGGGGCTTTACGCCGTGGAGTCATGTACGCCTTACTAGAAAGACTGAATGGACAAGATTTACGTCAAGAAAGCATTAAATTGCTCTTAAAACGGACTCGTACTGACTACAAGCGGGCAGATTATTTAGCCAAAAGGGCCATTATACTGTACGAAGCTTTAGAAGAAAAAACTCAAGCTGAGCACTCTAATCGCTTGTACTGGGCCTGCTTGTCGTGCAACATTGGCAAAGCCATCAGTCCGAATGGCTATCACCATCATGGTGCATATCTTTTGGCTCATAGTCACTTACCAGGCTTTTCAAAAACTGAGCAAAATTGGATGAGCCAATTGGTTCTCGGGCATCGAGGAAGACTAAATAAAGTTGAACAATGGCTAAGTAATCCAATTTGGACAAATTCGCTTTTGATCTTGAGAATCGTCCATTTATTTGCCCACGAAGACAACCCCAAAGCATTTGAAAATATTGCTATAAAACAGATGGCAAACAGGCACTGGGTCATTACAATTAAGGATTCGGAGTGGCTTAATCAACATCCGCTAACATTTTTTCTTTTGAAACATGAAGTTGAAGCGTGGAAAGCCTTAAAATATAGGCTTGAGTTAGATATTCAATAGCATTTTGGATTCATGCAAAATATTACCCAATCTCCAACAAGCCCTTTGGTCGAGCTCTCAAATGTTTGTTTATCATTTGAGGAAAATCGAAAGGTGCTCAACAACGTCTCGTTAAAAATTTTTCGAGGCGAATTTGTTGTGCTTCATGGCGATACTGGGTGTGGTAAATCTTCCGTTCTTCGCCTAATTGCAGGACTATTAAATCCGACTTCTGGAGCTGTTCGAGTGGCTGGGGAGGACGTTCAAGAATTCAACTCTATCCAACGTCGATGGTTACGTCGAGCTATTGGATTAATGCTACAAAACTCCACTCTTTTAGAGGATCGTTCTATTTTAGAAAATGTGATGCTTCCTGCACTTGCAGCAGGAGCAAGCACTGACGACGCTCGTCAAGCAGCTTATGCGGCCCTTGCACGTTGCCATATTGCTGATACAGCAGAAAAAATGCCGATTGACCTTTCTTCTGGTCAGAGACAAAAAGTATGCCTTGCTCGTGCCGTAGTCAATCAACCTGTTTTAATCCTAGCTGATGAGCCTGCCGCTCACCTTGATGCGAATAACGCTCAAACCCTTATCAACTTGCTTGGAGAATTTGCCAGTGCAGGTGTCACCATTATTGCAGCTAGCCACTTATTGGTTGTACCAAACGACATTCCATACAGAGAAGTGAAGTTTGCCTCTACCGAAGGAGGCTTTTAATGAGCTTTTCATCATCTCGTACTTGGGCTTTTACCCAGATGCTACGGGGTATTCGCAATGCCAAGGGAGTTTTCTTTTTAGCTCTAGCCCTAGCCAGTTTATCTTTAACGATTCCAGTCTTTGTGGCTAGCATGGTCTACGGGCTTGCTGAGCCTATGCGTGCCGTCCCTGTGGCCCCTGAAATTACAGTTTTTGCCTATCAAAATATTTCAGACTCAATGATGACCAACTTACAAGAGCGTATTGGTCGTCATGAACACGTTATGCGCATTGAAGTCATCCCCAAAGAAAAGGCTTTTGAAAATTTAAATAAAAGCCTTGGTCTCAAAAAGGATCGTGACTCCTCTGCCAACCCTTTACCAGATCTCATCATTGTTACACTTGCGACCAATATGTCACCTGCTGAAATTGAAAAAACAGCGAATAATATTGAGAAGCTCAAGGGTGTAAGCATGGTGGCTTACGATAGCTCTTGGCTAACTAAACTTGATGCTTTATATAAAGCCTTAATGAGCCTTGGAGTGATTTTTGTTGCTATCACCTTCTCAATGCTTTTATGTGTTATTGCAGCAAGCGTTCGATTAGCAGCCGATGCACAAAAAAATGAGCTTGGTTTACTCTATTTATTTGGTGCTTCTCCCTCATTTTCAATTCGCCCCTATGCCTGGCGTGGCTTTTTAACAATGGGATTAGCGGCTATTTTTGCTCTCGGTTTATCTGCCTTTGCTAGGCAGTACGCAAACAAAGCGCTATTAACTGTTGGAGAGCAATATGGCACTCAACTTGCTATTGCACCATTACCTCTAGAAGTAAATTTTGCTTTTGTTGCCTTTTGTGCTTTACTTGGCGGACTCATTGCAAGCATCATCACTCGACGCGCTATAGCTAAAATCGAACGCGTTTATTAACCGTTACGGTAATTTAAATAATGACGACTTCGGATAATAAGCCTAATATCGCCGGCGCATTAGTACCCTATCAAAGTAAAGTACCGGCCATCATCCCTAGCTTAGGAAATTTAGATGCCTATATTCAGGCAGCTAATCGATTCCCGATCCTAACACCGGAGCAAGAGCGAGCTTTAGTCGAACGTCTGCATAAATACAATGATATGAGTGCAGGCAGAGACCTTGTAATGGCCCATCTTCGGCTTGTCATCGCTATTTCCCGCACTTACTTAGGGTATGGTCTACCCCAGGCAGATTTAATCCAAGAAGGCAATATTGGCCTCATGAAAGCCATTAAACATTTCGACCCTGATCGTGGGGCACGTTTGATGACTTTTGCTGAATACTGGATTCGTTCAGAAATTCAGGACTACATCATTAAAAACTGGAGACAGGTTAAGCTCGCAACAACCAAATCTCAACGCAAACTCTTTTTTAATTTGCGTTCCATGCGTGGAGAAAATGCGTTAACCTATTCCCAAGCTGACAAAATTGCTAGTGAATTGGATGTTAAAACATCAGAAGTTCTCGAAATGGAAGAACGTATGTATGGCAACGAAACTCCAATTGACTCTGTTGCTAGTAACGATGATGATGACGATAATCGTTTGGATCCTATTCAATGGTTATCTTCTACAGAAAATGAGCCTACAGTAATTCTTGAGCAACAAGACGAAGAAAAAATGCAACGTGAAGGGATTCGCCAAGCGCTTGCAGCACTCGATGAACGTAGCCGTTATGTTATTACTGCTCGTTGGCTTAATGAAAATGAAAATGGAGATTTGGCACCGAAAACACTACAAGAAATTGCTCAAGAATTGGGCGTTTCGGCAGAACGGGTACGTCAAATCGAGAAAAATGCTTTATTAAAAATGAGAAAAGCGCTAACTGCGCCTATTGATCAACATGTTTAAAATTGTTTTAGTTGCACCTGAAATTCCACCTAATACAGGTAACATCATCCGTCTTTGTGCTAATACTGGCTGTGAATTACACCTAATTGAACCTTTGGGTTTTTCATTAGATGACAAGCACATGAAACGCGCTGGCTTAGACTATCATGAATATGCAACCGTTAAGATTCACAAGAATTTTGATGCGTTTCTTGAAAGTGAAAATCCCGATCGTCAGCGCATGTTTGCCATGACCACTAAAGGATCTCATCCTTTCGCACAATCACATTTCCTTCCTGGCGACTGCTTCGTTTTTGGTAGCGAAGGTCATGGTTTACCTGATGAATTGCGCAATAGCTTTCCAGCCGAACAACGCATTCGTTTACCAATGCGTCCCAATAATCGTTCTTTAAACTTGTCTAATACGGTTGCAATTACCGTGTTTGAAGCATGGCGGCAAAACGATTATCAAGGCGGTAGCTAATAAAGCTTTAATATGCATGCCCCCCTGCAATCAAAGAGTCTCAAAATTGAGATATGTTCATGATTTCAGGGGCTTTATTCATAACAATTTATTTAGGTAAACTTTCTTAACTGCTTTTTGTCAACAAATAAAAAATTCTGCTATAACTCTCGCCCTACTCCGGCAAGAAAGTTTTATATGACAAAAACATTAGACCCAGAAAAGTCTCTCTTTTTAGTTTGGCTCCCAGTCTTAACATTAGCGCTTTGCGTCTTTGTCTTTAATACCTCAGAGTTTATTCCCATTGGTCTTCTTACTGACATTGGACAAGATTTCAATACATCAGAAGCACAGACCGGTTGGCTTGTAACAACGTATGCTTGGGTCGTAGCGTTGATGTCATTACCTCTTATGTTATTAGCCTCCAAAATGGAGTGCCGAAAACTAATGATGTGGGTTGTTGCTGTTTTTGTTTGTAGCCATATTGCATCTTCACTGGCTACAAATTATTGGTTATTAATGGCCTCTCGCATCGGTGTGGCCTGTTCACATGCCATTTTTTGGTCGATTGTAAGCCCTTTAGCTGTCGAAGTTGCCCCACCTAGAAAGCGAGCTACTGCCCTTAGTTTAATTGTTGCTGGCTCATCAATTGCAATGATTGTTGGTCTACCTTTAGGCCGTGTTTTAGGCCTTTACTTAGGTTGGCGAGCTACATTTCTTGGTATTGGCTTGGTTGCAGCCCTAGCTCTTCTTTGCCTATGGCGTCTTTTTCCCAATGTTCAAAATAACAATGCTGTCGCCCTTCGAGATGTTCCTGCTTTGTTAAAGCAGCCTCCTCTTTTAAGCATCTATATTTTGACCCCCATCATTATGACTGGGAATTTCACGGTTTACAGCTACATTGAACCATTTTTAGCTCAAGTCTCTGATATGACTGAAAGTGGTATTACATGGGTTTTAGTCGCCTATGGAACAATCGGTATTGTTGCTAGTTGGCTCTTTTCTAAATTGTACGATCAATCACCATGGAGCTTCACACGTCTATCGGTTGTTGGTATTGCCATTTCTCTCTTATTGATGAAACTTTGTGCATTTGATACAACAATTCTGATTGCCTTATGCATCTTCTGGGGCTTCTCTGTCACACTTTATAACTTAGTATTTCAATCACTTATTCTTTTAGCTGCGCCCAAAGGAACGGCTATCGCTATGTCCGTTTATTCCGGCATCTATAACATTGGAATTGGTTCTGGTGCTTTAGTTGGAGGACTTGTTTGCACACACTTATCAATTGATAGCATTGGTTATGTTGGTGGAAGTATTGCCATTATTGCTGCCTTATTTTGCCTAATATGTGTGGTACCCATTTTTAAAAAATTGACAATACAAAAAACTTAATAAAGTTAGCCCCTGTTTAAAGAATGATAAACAGGGGCTAATCCGTTGCTTCAGAAGTGAAGTACGATTAATTTTGTTTATTTTGATTCAAACTCTCAAGTAAATAACGATCCATATGGCGCTCAGCCGCAAATACAGCAGCTTGCACTCGTGAACTAAAATCGAAGCGTCTCATAATACGTTGTAAATGAGCCTTAACTGTACTTTCTGACATATTCAAGAGTTTGGCCATTTCTCGATTACTTGCCCCTTGGGCCAAACATCCTAAAATTTGCTTTTCACGCTCTGTCAAACTCTTTACATTTTCTGGACGAACTTCTGGCATAAGGGAGACATTTTTTGCACGAATACCATTCACAAATTTACTGGTCATTTCCGGAGACATAACACTTTCACCAGCAATAATTTGTCGAATACTGTTGACTAGATATTCAGCCTCAATATTTTTGACCAAATATCCCTTGGCCCCTAGCACAAAAGCCTCTTTCAAATCTTCAGCATCTTCGCTAACGGTAAGCATGACCACTGGCATATCATTGGCGATTTCTACCATTTGAGCCAAGGCCTCAATCCCGCTCATAACTGGCATATCTAAGTCCAATAATACGAGATCAGGTCTAAGTTGCTCCGCTAACTTAACCCCCTCTAACCCATCACTAGCTTCTCCTACCACCTCAAAATCAGACTGGCGAGAAAGCAATGCCTTCATACCAGAACGAAATAATGTGTGATCATCCACTAATAAAATACGAATCGTCATAACAATGCCCTTTCGTCTTTCGTCAACAAAAATTTTACGGTAGTACCTTGATCCTTTTCACTCTCAATAACGATTTGGCCTCCTACCCTTTGAGCTCTTTCTTTCATGATAGAAAGACCAACATGACGTTGCTTTCTCGACTCTAATAAAACTGGATCGATACCTACACCATCATCCATAATCGTCATCTCAAAATCATCTTTATTACGAACAGTCACCAGCACATTCTGTGCTTTGGCGTGTTTTCTCACATTTGAAAGTGCCTCTTGCAAAATAAAAATGACTTGTAACTTTTGTGCATAAGTCAATGGCAAGCCATTCCCGATAATTGTTAAATGGGAGTGAACGTGAGTTTGTCGCTCAAAACGCTCTAAAACACTTTGGACAATCTCCTCAAATCCCTCTGCACTAACACGAGTTCTAAAATTCAATAACAACTCACGAACATCATCGTAACACTCTTGGACACCTGCTTTAATTTGCAAAATACCCTCATCAATTTGGGGTTCATTTTTTTGCTTCAAAGCAACTTCGAGCATCTGTACCTGTAAGTTTACAAAAGACAATGTTTGTGCAATTGAGTCATGTAAATTTTGGGCCATCAAATTACGTTCCTGACTCACTGCCATTTGCTGATCTAGCTCCGCTAAACGTAAGTTTTCAATGGCTGTGCCCATATGTTGTCCTAAGTTCTCCATCAACGTATCCATATTAGGATCTTTTTCAGGAGCCTGAGCAAAAAATATCGTAACCAAACCGATATTTTTTTGTTTGTGACGAATGTGGTAAATCTTCACATAGCGAACCTTTTGCTTGAGCTCATCTATGGCATAGGGATAGTCTTCAAACAAAAGAACCGTAGGTTGAGGATGAAGAATAATCGCATTAAAGAAGTCTTTGTCGTCCGTATTAGTGTTCTTTGCTTTTACTTCTTGATAACCATTTTGGCAAACTAATGTCGTACGTAATGGTTTAAATTCTACAAAGCGAATATCGCCTGCCACCCCACCTGCAATCGATAAAACACGTGCCAAAAAAGACTCGCACAACTCGTTTAAAGAGTGCTGTTCCCCTAAAAAAGCTGTTAAGCCATACAAGGAAGTTAGGTACTTATTGTTTTCTGCTAATGAACTTGTTTTTTCTTCAACCTTGTTTTCCAAATTGGAATAAACATCATCCAAGTGACTAGCTAGATCATTAAAGCCAGATGAAATGTGAGAAAACTCTAATGACCCTTCCGCATGAACCTGTGTTTTCCAATCAGATGCACGAAGACGTTCAATTCCTGCCTGTAACTGATTTAAAGGTCTAATAACGGTAATAATTAGGAACCACATAGCAATAATGATGCTTAATATTGATGCAATCCCTAAAGCAACTTGTGTATAACGCAAAACCACAATATTCCGCGTTACTCCTGCTTCCATAAGCTCAACCCATTCGCTGATGTACTGCGATAGGATTGAAAGCTCTTTCAGCACCTTTTCTCTTTGTTGTAAATTAATGGAACGATCAGTTTTCCACTTCAAAAGAGTAGGTTTAAGTCTTTCTTTCCAAATTGCATTGGCCTTATCTAAAACAGTATCCAGACGCTCATCTTTCGCCATGCTTTGATAAGGTAGCGATGTATCTAATGTAGAACACTGCAAAACCTTATCTATTCGCCAAACGCTACCTTGGAAATCAAACTGGTACTCCCCTTTCTGACTCAGCGCTACAGCCTCTGCGATCTCATAAACTTCCTTTTGCAGGGAAGATACCGTCCTCACTGATACTGTTGTTGCCTCCATACGCCATGATAAAAAAAGGGTATAGACCACAGAAGCAATCAAAATAATTACCCACAACAATGTCACTCGTAGCATGCGACTAGATAACTGTGGAGCTTGAGGAATAGTTTTTGTCATAACCTAAGAAAAAAGGAAGAGAACGCTGATATCAGCGACCCCTTCCTCTATTAAAAAGAACTTGACTCCCCTAGTGAGTTAGGCTTGTGCAGCTTCAGTCCCTTCGGCGGATTGTTGGGCCAAGCGTTGTTGGAAAAGGGCCTCAAAGTTCATTTCAGGCAAATGCACCGGAGCCATGGAGGTACGGCTAACTAAGTCAGCAACGTTGGCACGCAAGTACGGGAACACAATTGTCGGACAAACAACATTGGCAATATGGATTTCTTGCTCTTCAGGGAAACCATGAATTTGGAAGATACCTGCCTGAGTAACTTCTGCAAGCATTAAAACCGTATCATCAGACTTAATGGTCACCGTGGCGCGCACGCATACTTCGCGATGCACTTCACTCAAACGCTTACCCTTAACTTCAAATTGCATATCAACCATCGGTTGGGATTGCATCGGCTTTACAAACACTTCTGGAGCGTGAGGCATTTCAACTGAAGCGTCTTTCATGTAGCAACGCTCAAGTTGGAAGGCCGGTGCGACTTCTTGTGTATTTTCAGAAGCCGGAACTTCGTTTTCATTCTTCAATTCTTCATCTGCCATGATGATCAATCCTTATCTGTGAGTAAGCTAATAAAACAAGTTAGCGGGAGAAGGGCAACTTGGCGTCAACCCAACCCTTAATGCCTTCGCCTAAAATATAGACATCCTTATAACCTTGGTTACGAAGCGTTGTAGCAGCCTTTGCACTAAAAGTAGAGACCGTATCTACAACTAAAACCGGGCGATCCTTCGGCACTTCAGTTAAGCGCTTTTCAAAATCTTCAAAAGGAATATTCTTAGAACCGGCGATGCTACCGCGCTTAAAATCCTTAGGCGTACGAACATCAACAATAAAAGCATTCTTCTTATTGATAAATTCGATCGCTTGATCGTTATCTAAAGAAGGACCTTGTGTCTTCTTTGCAATGGTAGGCCAGAGCAACATGCCACCAGAAGCCACAACAACAAAAACCAACAAAATATTGTCAATTAAAAATTCAATCACGATCTTCTCGCAGTTAAAGCATAAAAATAGACGGTAAAGATATTGCCTATAGCAATTTTCACCAATGTTTTGGGATAGTACAACAAATTACAACATTTTTGTTTACCTTAAAATAATGGTCATCCCGATTTTCTTCTAAAATTAAGAAATTAGGTTTTTCTTTCATTATTTTTTTGAGATCTTTGCTATGTTTAAGCTTGTACTCATGCGTCACGGCGAAAGCCAATGGAATCTTGAAAATCGCTTCACGGGTTGGACCGATGTTGATTTAACTGAAAAAGGTCGTGAAGAAGCCCGTAAAGCCGGTGAACTTTTGAAAGCAGAAGGCTATGAATTTGACTTAGCCTACACAAGCGTTTTAACTCGCGCTATTCGTACGCTTTTTATTGCCATGGAATCCATGGATTGCTTGTACCTTCCTGTTAAGAAAAATTGGCGCTTAAATGAACGTCATTATGGTGCTTTACAAGGTCTCAATAAAGCCGAAACCGCAGCTAAGTACGGTGATGAGCAAGTACTTATTTGGCGTCGTGCTTATGCCATTGCTCCGAATCCGTTAAATCCTGATGATGAACGTTGGGCTGGCCGCGATCGTCGCT
This sequence comes from uncultured Sutterella sp., assembly GCA_937906995.1. Classification (GTDB taxonomy): domain Bacteria; phylum Pseudomonadota; class Gammaproteobacteria; order Burkholderiales; family Burkholderiaceae_F; genus Aphodousia. The sequence goes on along the minus strand of CALESB010000022.1, from coordinate 33,093 downwards.
ACGCTGATCTAAAGCCAGAAGAAATCCCTGCAACTGAATGTTTAAAGGACACCGTTGCCCGTGTTATTCCGTACTGGAAGGAAGAAATCGAGCCTACCATTCGCTCTGGCAAGCGTGTGTTAATTGCCGCTCACGGAAATTCATTGCGTGCTTTGATCAAATACATTGACAATATGAGTGATGAAGAAATTGTTCACTTAAACATTCCTACCGCTCGCCCAATCGTTTATGAATTTGACGATAACATGAAGCCAATTCGTCATTACTATCTTGGCAACCAAGCAGAAATTGAAGCTGCTATGGCTGCAGTGGCTGCCCAAGGTAAAGCCAAGAAGTGATCAAACCATCTTCCTGGTTAAACATTCCTCGCAAGGCGCTCGTTTTATCAAGCGCCTTGCTTGGTTTATCATTTCTCGGAATGCTTGTCATCCCGGGCTCTGAGGCTGTGGCTGCTCAAACACAAGCCTCTCAAACAAAAAAAACTACAAAAGCCAAACCTGCACAGACGACTCGCAAGACGACAACGGTTTCTAAAAAATCAAACGATGTCAGTCTTAAACGCCGAAATGAGCTTCAGAGTCAACAAAAGTCTCTCCAAGATCAATTAGGCTCTTTGAAAAAAGAACTTTCAAAAGCTGAAGCAAGCCAAAGCGAAGCTGCTGATGCTTTAGCCGCAAGTGAAGAAGCTATCTCCAAAGCCAATCGTCGGTTACGTGACCTCGGTAATGAAAGAGCTCGCGTTGAAAATCGTTTAAAAGAGTTGCGAGAGCAAGAATTAGCGGTTACTGGACAACTAACCAGTGCAGAAAAACAAAATCGTGCAATTGCTCGCGCGCAATACTTAAATACTCGTCGCCAATCATGGCAGACTTTGATCGCTGGTACTAACCCGCACCAAGTTGCTAGAGATGCGGCATCCTTACAGTACTTTGCCCGCGCTCAAGAAAAGGCTGTAACTCAGTTATCTGATAAACAAGCATCAATTCACTCAGTCTCTGAGGAAACCATCAGTAAACGCAAAGAGTTAGCATCCATCGAACAAAGCGAACAAAAGGGCCGTCAACAGTTAATGAAAGAGCAAACAGCTCGCAAAACAGCACTAGAAAAGCTCAAAAAACAAATTTCAGAACAGCGTGCCTCTATTGACAAGTTAGAACGAGATCAACGTCGCCTTGGGCAACTAGTTGCAAATATCGATAAAGTACTTGCCCAGCAAAAAGCCGAAGCAGAGCGAAGAGCTAGAGAAGCAAATAGAAAAGTGGCCAGTGGAAAAGTCAGTGTTGGTGGCAAAAAACCAAGTGGGATTTTTGCAAGCCAAAGAGGCAAACTAATGATGCCCGCACTTGGCAAAATTATTGGTCGTTATGGGCAAGCACGAGCTAATGTCTCAGGTAAAAGCACTACATGGAAGGGACTCATGATTGCGGCCCGTGCAGGCAGCGATGTTTTAGCCTGTGCCAATGGACAAGTTGTCTTTTCAGATTGGCTACGAGGCTTTGGCAACCTCATCATTGTGGACCATGGTGACGGCTATCTTTCCATCTATGCCAATAACGAGTCACTTTACAAGAGCGTGGGTGATCGGGTTTCTCGAGGAGAAACTATTGCCTCGGTTGGCAATACTGGTGGTGAAGACAAACCTGGACTTTACTTTGAACTTCGACGAAATGGTCAACCATTTAATCCCCTACCCTGGATTGGTAAGGAATAACTGATATGTTCTTAATGAAACGAACTCCCTTTATTAAAAAGGCACTATTGTCTTTTGGATGTGCCTTGAGTTTATGTCAACCACTGATAGCTTCTCATGCAGAAACATCGGCAAAGACAGCATTACCTTTACAAGATATTCGTCAATTTACTGATGTTTATAGTGCCATTCAGGCCTTTTATGTTGACGAAAAACAAACGGACGATCACTTGCTTTTAGAAAATGCACTGGCAGGTATGTTAGCTGGGCTTGATCCACACTCTGCCTACCTTGATAAAGAAGCATTTGCCGATCTTAAAGAGGGAACTGAAGGAGAGTTTGGCGGTCTCGGTCTCGAAGTTACTATGGATGCTACCGGCGTTCTTATTATCGCTCCTATTGATGACACTCCTGCCGCTAGAGCTGGCATTCTTGCTGGCGACATCATTGTCAAAATTGATGATCAAGCAACTCGCGAGCTCTCGCTTAACGAAAACGTTAAGCGTATGCGAGGCAAACCAAAATCGAAAATCAAATTGACAATTGCTCGCAAAGGTGTTGATAAGCCACTAGAAATTACATTAACGCGAGACCTAATTAAAGTACAATCCGTGAAAATGAAAAGCTTGCCTGATGGCATTGCTTACATCCGTATTTCACAATTCCAAGAACATACTGCCAATGATTTGGCCAAATACCTTATTGACTTCAATAATAAAACCCCATTAAAGGGAGTGGTACTTGATTTACGTAACGATCCTGGTGGCTTATTAAATGCTGCTGTTGGTGTTGTTGCTGCATTTATTGATAAAGACAAAGTTGTGGTTAGTACAAAGGGACGTACTCCTGATGCCAGTCGCAGTTTTAAGACAGTTCAGGCGGATTACCTTAACTATGGGCAAGATAAAAAGAAAGATCTAATTTCTACCTTGCCTCAAATTGTTAAAACAGTACCTGTTGTTGTATTGATTAATGCTGCCAGTGCAAGCGCCAGTGAAATTGTTTCGGGTGCATTGCAAGACCATAAACGAGCAACAATCATGGGGCAACGATCCTTTGGTAAAGGTAGTGTTCAAACGGTATTACCTTTGCGTCCCCTCAATGGTGGAGAAGCTACCACTGGTATTAAATTAACTACATCGCGTTACTACACACCAAATGGTCGTTCTATTCAAGCCACTGGCATTACTCCGGATATAGAACTAGCTGATACAGAAAATGGCAATTATGCAAGTTTTAACATTCGAGAAGCCGATCTTGCTCATCACCTCAAGAGTGAAGAGGAGAAAAAGGCTGATGAAAAGCGTCGGTTAGAAGAAGCTAAGCTTGAAAGAGCTCGTGAAATGAAAGAGCAACCAAAGAAACGTTATTTCTTTGGCGATAACGATGACTTTCAGCTTCAACAGGCAGTTAAATTCCTTAAGGGAGAAAAATATTTAACAGGCTTTGAAAAAATTGAAGCTGAAAATAGTAAGCAAAAGAAGTAAAAATTATGCAGCAAGTCCTGATTCACATTATTCCAATATTCTTTGCAATTTATGCATTTAACAGTTTATTTGGAAAAACGCGCTTGCACTGGGTCGTTAAAATTTTAATGTGCTCACTCATGCTTATTGCAAGCCAGTATCCGGGACTTGCTCGCTCTTTTTTTGGCAATCATGATCAAAGTGTTCCTTATTTGGGAGTACTATTGCTTTGCTGGCTATTTGCAACGCAACTGCTAATGATCCTAATGGCTCTCATTAAGGATTGCTATTTTTTGTTTACGAAGTGGTTCTTTCATCGTCCTATCGTCAAGCACACAACAACTGGAGTAATGCTCACCGCGATTGCAGCAATACTCTCTACTTTTGGAACATATCAAGCCATTAAAGTCCCTCCAGTTATTGAAATTACAGTACCTATTAAGAATTTACCAACAGCATTTGAGGGGTTCACAATCGCACAGCTATCAGATGTTCACGCCAGTGCATTATTGAACAAAGAACGTCTCAATAAAGTTGTAGACGTCACTAATACACTTCATGCTGACTTAATTGTCATTACAGGTGATATCGTAGACGGACGTGTTCAATCTCGTTTCGATGATGTTAAACCTTTATCACGCTTACGTGCCCCATATGGTGTTCTTGCTGTTGAAGGTAATCACGAACACTATGTGGATTACGATGGGTGGATGAAGTCCTTACCTAAGCTTGGTTTGACAATACTGCATAATGAACACCGTATTATCTCAATTAATGGACAGAAATTAGCCATTATTGGTTTGACTGACCCTATGGCTAAACGCTACAAGCGTGATATGCCAGATATCAAAAAAGCACTTCAAGGCATCACACCGGATACCCCAAAAATTTTGCTCGCCCATCAGGTCAAATTAAGTCACGAATTTGCTAAAGAGGGAATTAACTTACAACTTTCTGGGCACACGCATGGAGGGCAAATTTTAGGCATGCACTGGATTGCTCAGGCCCTCAACGCTGGCTTTGTAAAAGACCGATATGATGTCGATGGCATGACGCTTTATGTCAACCGTGGAACTGGACTGTGGTATGGTTTCCCAATTCGTCTCGGCATAACGAGTGAGATCACTCTTGTTAAGTTGGTTAGATCAAACTAATTTGAACTTTTTAAGACTACTTCACTTATGACTGGTGATTGTTTGCAATCAAAGACTTTTTCCGTCTAAACATAAAAAAACGACTAATATAGAGATAAAGTACCTTTAAAGGGGGTCGTTATGCTAGACAAAACAAACTTCCGTTACCAAGCCGCCATAGAAGCTCTCGTAGAGAAACATGCTAAAGAAGGCAATGACAGTATGTGGAGCATCTGGAACGAGAGAAAAATTAACCGTAACATCTCTAATGGTAACTACTCTTTTGTTCTTGGCCGTACAGCTGAAAAAGACGACCTCGTGTACTTAAACTTTGAGTCTGCATTTGAAGGCTTTGCCAATCACGCCCCCTACACATTAATTACTGGCATGACTGGCTCTGGGAAAACCTCACTTATTAAGAACTTAATTCTTGATATTGCAATCACCAACACGCCGGATTTGGCGGCAATCAAAGTTTATGAGCCCAATGGCGGATGGTCCTATGAGTGTTTAAAAGGTCTACACAGAATGCGGGTTGAAAGTAATATTGAAACCGCTAAGGCCTACTTAGAAAGCATCGTTAAATCAATTGAAGCCCACGAAAAGCTATTTGAAACACTAGGAGTTAAAACTCTAGAAGAGTGCAATAAAGTCCTTGGCCTCAAAAAACGTATTATGCGAACTTTTGTGATTATTGACGAAGTTGCCGTGTGGTTAATTGATGACGATTTCAGAGCTAAACTCTTGAATGCCCTAGAAGCTATATCTAACAAAGGTTGGAGTACCGGTTACCATTTAATCCTTGCGACACAGTGGCCTGATGAGAGAGTTTTACCAAAAGAAATTCGAGACTATTTCGGCAACCGTATCGCTTTAAAATTACCAAATGCTCAAATGAGTGAATATACCTTAGGTATCAAAGGTGCAGAAAGTTTAAGTGAGCTAGGACATGCTATTGCAGTTTTAGGTAATGAAGAAAAACCTGTACACTTCTGGGTACCTTGGCTTTCTGACGAAGATGCTGAAAGAACAGTTACAGCAATTCGAGTAGCAGAAAATCGATAAGCATTTTTAGTTTTTCGGGAGCCTTTGGCTCCCTTTTTAATGTATGAGTCATTTCAAACCTTCCATTATTTGTGGCCATATTCAACAACCAAAAGTCTGGTTAATTGATATGGATGACACACTTTATTCTGCGTCTGCCAATATGTTTAGACAAATTGATTCTGCAATGACGCAATATATTCAAAGTACTCTAAAGTATGACTATGATTCTGCCAATGCACTTCGAATGAAATATTGGAAGAACTACGGAGTGACCTATTACGGTCTTTGGAAGCACCATGGCATTGATCCACACACTTTCTTAACCACTACACATAAATTCATTGACACAAGCAATGTCAATACAACAGGAGATTTAAGAAAAGCCTTGTCACGACTCCCAGGCAAGAAAATTCTTTTTACCAATGCGCCTGATTGCTTCGCAGACAAAATTCTTAAACAACTGAACCTTTCTCACTTTTTTGATGCCCAATACAGAGCAGAAGATATGAAGGTTTTTGGACAATGGCGCCCGAAGCCGTCTGTACAAATGTTTAGGAAAATCTTAACGACTTATAACGTCAAGCCACAAGAAGTGTGCTTGATTGATGATGGACTCAACAATCTCCGTACAGCAAAATCTGTCGGTATTCAAACCGTGTTATGCAAAGGATGGCACCACCATGGTTTAAATATCGCTCGTAAAATCAGTTATGTTGACGCCCAAATTAGTCACATTCGAGATATTCCTCGAATTTTATACACACCAAAAACAATAGAACGTAAGCATAAACGTCCTGTATTTCTTGATCCATTCAACTAAGACAATCAGAGGTTATTTTGTTTATTTTGCACTGGATAAAAAAATTCTTTCAAGCCATTGATAAAGGCTGTTTGTGGGTGGTCAAACTTGGCTGGAGATTACTACAACTCAGCCTGCTTGCTTGCCTACTTATTGGCGTTATTGCTATTTTTAAGAATTCTTCGACAATTACTCCAAATACAGTTTTAGTTCTAGATCTCAAAGGCGAAATTTTAGAGCAAACCCAAACACCATCTCTGGTTATGAGTTTATTGTCTGAGGAAGAACCTCTCGATACGTCTCTGCATGACATTTTAAGTGCATTAAAGTCCGCACAAAATGATCCAATGATCCAAGGGGTTCTGTTGAAGCTTGATAAACTGGATAAGGCTGGCCTTGCAAGTATCTCAGAAATTGGACATGCCGTAGAGCAATTTAAACAAAGCGGAAAACCCGTATATGCATGGGGTTCGCATTACTCCCAAACTCAATACGCAATTGCTGCTCATGCCCATGAAATCTACATGCATCCTATGGGTGAAGTCGCAGTAAAAGGACTAAGTTCCAATCGTCTCTATTTTGGAGATTTCCTAAAAAAACTTGGTGTTAATGTTCATGTTTTTAAGGCTGGTGACTACAAAAGTTATCCTGAAGCCTTTACTGCTAACGCGCCATCTGAAGCTTGGATTCAAGCAGAAAGCACCTGGCTTAATAGCGCCTGGAAATTACTGGCTAACGACATCGAAAGTTCTCGAGGTCTCATGCCTGGAAGCCTTGAAAACTACATTAATACTTTGCCTGAACGTGTTCGCCAAAACCGTGGAGATATGGCACAAACTGCTATTCAAGGTAATTTAATTGACGGCACAAAAACAGCTGATGAAATGGAAGAATTCATCAAAATTAAATTAGGCAAAGGCCAAAAAGCAGAAAGCTCTTGGATTTCTTACTTAGACTATGCGAACGGAGTTAATTCTGCTCCTCAACCTGAGAGTATTGCTGTTATTCTTGCAGAAGGCCAAATTCTTGATGGTGAGTCTGAACCTGGCATTATTGGCTCGGATACACTTGCTGAACAAATTTCCATAGTGCGACATGATCCTAATGTAAAGGCTGTGGTTTTGCGCATTAACTCCCCTGGTGGTTCTGCAGTAGCAAGTGAAATTATTCGCCATGAACTGGAGTTATTAAAAAAGGCCGGGAAACCCATTGTCGTTAGCATGGCAGATGTTGCTGCTTCTGGTGGTTACTGGATTAGCGCAGGTGGATCAAAAATTGTTGCCTCCCCCATGACTATTACCGGTTCGATTGGTGTCTTTGGTCTGTTACCAACCTTTGAAAATACTTTATCTTTAGCTCATATTGGGCAAGGCAGTGTATCCACTACATGGTTAGCTGGAGCAGATAAAACCATTAAATCTCTTGATCCTCGCCTAGAGGACATCCTTACGCAAAATGTTGCTCGCACCTATGATGACTTTACGAAGCTTGTCGCTCAGTCTCGTCATTTATCTAAAAAGCAAGTACACGCTATTGCACAAGGACGTGTTTGGACTGGCAATCAAGCGTATCAATATAAGCTCATTGATAAGCTTGGATATTTTGAGGATGCTGTTTCGTTAGCAAAAGACCTTGCGAAATTACCTCATAATGCCCCAGTTGTGTTTTACGAAGAAGATAGCCTTTCTTTAAGCTCTGCTCTACGCTCTTCTATGAAACATTGGTCGTCCCCATTATCCTGGCTTAGTAAAATCTACCTTCCCGATGGGATTGAACAGGAAAAAACTTTTTGGGAACAAGCTTTCAAACAAAACAAAGCTGTGTACGCCCATAGCTTTATCCAAATAGATTAGAGAATAGTGAATAAAAAAGGGATATCTCCCAAATATGGGGATATCCCTTCTTCACGTCCAATCAATGTAATAGCTTAATCACCATACATTTTTTGGCGAATCTCACGACGCATTTGGGCTTCCAATGATAGCGTAGCAGTCGGGCGAGCTAACAAACGGGCCACCCCAATCGGATCACCAGTTTCTTCACACCAACCGTAGTCGCCGCTATCAATGCGTTGAATGGCAGATTGAACCTTCTTTAACAACTTGCGTTCACGGTCACGCGTACGCAATTCCAAAGCGTGTTCTTCTTCGATTGTTGCGCGGTCAGCCGGATCCGGAGCAACCGTCGTTTCACGCAAATGCTCAGTCGTTTGGCCTGCGTTGCTGCGCAATTCCATTTCCATTTCTTGGAGTCGGTTGCGGAAAAAAGCCAACTGACGATCATTCATATAGTCTTTTTCCGGCATTGCGAGCAATTCTTGCTCAGTCAACAACTTCTTTTTAGTAGCCATAAATCTAGTTCCAACTAACGGTCAAAAACCGTTAAAAAATATATCCCTAAATAAGGACGCACATGCACATCTGACGTGTGCAAAATTTTAAGGCCCTATTTATACAGGAAAAATCCCTTTCTCGCATCCATAAATGTATTTTTTTTACATCAAGTGAGAAAACTTACCTAAAAGTGAGGGTTTTCCCAAAAAATCAAATAACTAGGGGGCATCTATCAAACACGTCTCAAGTCCTGTAATAATTGCGCTTTCTGGCAAGTTACGGCCAATAAAGACGATCTTACTCATAGGACGTTCATCGGGTGCCCATTGAGGACCTAAATCAGCAGCGACCAACATGTGTACTCCTTGCGTGATCATTTTGCGATCTAGACCGTCAATATAAATAACGCCCTTATATCGTAATAAGTCAGGACCATACACTTGCGTAATTGTTCCCCAAAAACGCTCTAATCGATAAGGATCAAATGGGGTATAACTTGTAAACACAAAAGAGCCGATTTCATCACCATGATGATGGTGGTGGCTAATATCACTTAAAAACTGAGGATCAATATCGAGCACATCATTAAGATTAAACCCTTCAATATCCAGGACCTTACTGATATCTACTTCGCCCATATTCACCTTTTCAATTGGTGCTCTTGGATTCATTCGACGTAAACGAGCACTAATTTCGGCCACTTGTTCTTCGTTAACCAAATCGGTCTTTGTTAAAAAAATTCGATCTGCGAATCCTACTTGAGCCTGAGCTTCTTTTTCATTATCCAGAGCCAATTGTCCGTGCTTAGCATCAACTAGTGTAATGACACCATCTAAACGGAAAAATGCCGCAACTGCATCATCCATAAAGAAAGTTTGAGCCACTGGACCAGGGTTAGCTACGCCTGTTGTTTCAATAATGACTCTATTGAAACTCACTTCCCCCTTTTCACGACGATGGCGTAAGTCTGTTAATACTCGTGACAGATCACCACGAATTGTGCAACAAATGCAACCATTGCTCATCTGAACGATCTGCTCTTTATCAGTTTGCACTAACAAGGAACTATCGACATCTTCCTCACCAAACTCATTTTCAATCACTGCTATTTGATGGCCGTGGTCTTCTTTGAGAATACGATTTAATAGGGTCGTTTTACCCGCCCCTAAGAATCCCGTCAAAATTGTCACAGGAATTTGAGGGACCATATCCATTACATCCATCATCTATCCTTCGAGAATTTCACTATTTATTAACGAATTGCTAAGTGCAATCCCTTCAAATACTCGCCCTCTGGGCAGGTCATCATCAAAGGATGATCGGCTCCGGCTCCCAAGCGAGCCACCATCCAAGCTTCACGCTTAGAGTCAATAACTGCTCCGGCAATAACCTTTTGGAATAAATCTACGTCCATTGCCCCAGAACAAGAGAACGTTAATAAGTCGCCTCCCTCGGTCACTAAACGCAACCCCTTCAAATTGATATCTTTGTACGCACGAGCTGCTCGTTCAATATGTCGGTGACTAGAAGCAAATTTAGGAGGATCTAAAATTACCAAATCAAACTCAATTCCTTGCTCTTTAGCTTGACGCAAATACTCAAACACATCGGCCTGAATCCACTTTGCGCGATCTTCTGAAAATCCGTTGCGTTTTGCATTGCGTTGAGCCATCGCCAATGCTTCTGCAGAGGAGTCTACTGACACCACTTCTTCCGCTCCTCCTGCCAACAAGGCCAGTGAAAAGCCTCCCGTATAACAGAAACAATTCAATGCTCTCATTCCACGGCCATGGCGTTTTTTGAAATCTGAGGCTAATTTCTGCGCTAGTAAGCGATTTTCTCGTTGGTCAACATAAAAACCTGTCTTATGTCCCTTACGAACATCAACCCCATAGCGAACACCATCTTCAATAACTTCAATTTCTTCGGGTGGTTCCTCACCACGCAAAACACCTACTCGCTCCTCTAGGCCTTCACGATGACGAGTTGCTGCATCAGAGCGATCAAAAACACCTTTAATACCAGGTTGCGCCATCAAAATATCGGCAATCTCTTCACGATAGGCTTCAACCCCTGCTGCTTGAAACTGCGTAACAAACCAGTCTCCATAACGATCTACAACAAGACCTGGCAACTGATCTGCTTCTCCAAAAATTACGCGGATCGCACTCGTGCGCTCGGCCAACATCTCACGAGCTGATAATGCTTTTAAAATCTTGCTCTTTAACCATTGTGTGCAAATCACGTCCTCCTCATTAAAGGACCAACAACGAGCCCGTAGCGTTGAGGCTGGAGAATACGCTGCCCAAGCCAAAAAACGCCCATCACAAGAAAGAACGCGAACAAGATCTCCGCTTTTTGCCTTGCCCACAACTTTTTGAACTGCCGTGTCGTATACCCAAGGGTGACGACGCAACAAAGAACGTTCCTTACCTTTTTTAAGGATTAAATCCGTCATTTTTCTCAATCCTTTTTAAATCATTATTTCACCGTCAAAGACCTTTACCGCATCTCCGACCAAATAAACGGGGGAAGACATTTGTCCATCCCATTGAATACGTAACAGTCCACCCTGAGCCTGTACATCAACAAACTCAGAGGCTTTCTTGGCTAACACAGCAGCAACAACACCACTACAAGTTCCACTCCCGCAAGCCAAGGTCTCTCCAGATCCTCTCTCAAAAACCCGTACCTTAGCGTGATGAAGATCCTTCATTTCCAAAAAAACAACATTCGTTTGATTGGGGAAACAGGGAGCAAAACACAATTTTTTCCCAACGCCAATTACGTCATAAGCATCGACATCATCCACAAAAACAACAGCACTGGGATTACCCATAGAAATGGGAGCAAATGTTACTCCTTCGTATTGCCAAAGTGACAATGGGTGCTGATATGTAGGATGAAGGGAAGTTGGAATAAAGGGCAAATCTTCAGCCTGCGTTGAAGGGCATCCCATCATCACTCTAACCTGCCCATTATCGAGTATTTCTGGCTCGATAATATTTTTTTTCGTTTCTACTCGAATTCGCTTTTTTGTTGTCAAACCCAGATTAAAAACAAATTGAGCAAAACAACGAGCCCCATTGCCACACTGCTCAACCTCATGCCCATCAGAATTAAAAATTCGGTAGCGAAAATCTACTCCAGGTAAAACCGTCCTCTCTACAAGAAGCACCTGGTCAGCTCCAATACCATAATGCCGATCAGCTAAGTAACGGATAAGCTCTGGCGTCGGCATGATATGCTGTGACACACCATCAATCATCACAAAATCATTGCCCGCTCCTTGCATTTTGGTAAATTTCAGGCGCATGTTGTTCCTAATAAACAGATTTTTCTCCTTCGGGGCGCGTTTTGAATCGTCGATGAGTCCACATATATTGACTTGGGTACTTCAAAATCCATCGCTCTAATTCTTGTGTTACCTTGAGAGTGTCTGCAACATGATCCTCTGTAGGGAAATCTTCAAAAAACTCAGTAATGTGGACGTTGTATCCATCCTCTACCATCTCTGGAATACACATTAAAACTTTTGCCTTGGTCATCTTGGCTAAACGCGAGTGCATAGGCAATGTTGCAGCAGGTATACCAAAAAATGGTACAAAAATTGAATTACGCCGGCCGTGATCCATATCTGGCAAATAATAAAAAGGTAAACCCTCTCGCATGGCACGAATAACTGGCCTTAAGTCACTCTGACGACTCTTAGCAATTAAAACGGGATTACTAAAACGTAGACGCCCCGCTAAAGCAGCCTTATCCCATACTGGATTTGATTGTTTTTGATATAAAGAAACGCCTCTCACATAAAGATTTAGAGCAATCCCTGCTGCATCAAGACCTGCGAAATGTGGAGCTATTAAGATCAGAGGACGATTGTTTGTACTAACGATACGCTCTAACTCTTTAGGATCAAAACGAACAAAGCGCTCAATATCCTCTTTAGAACCATTCCAAAGAACAGAGTGATCTAAAGCGGCTCTGGATAAACAATAAAAACATTGCTTAGCAACTTCAATTCGCTTTTGCTCCGACCAATTAGGAAAGCACAAACGGAGATTCGTCAACGTAACCTTTCGACGTTTAGGAACAATATACCAAAAAAGAGTTGCCAACAAACGTGCTACCCTTGCTCGACTGCGAGGTTGCCAATGTGCCATGGAGTTCACCATGGCAAGCCAAATTTTAGAAAAAAAGATAAGCAAATTTTTCATTTTTATTCTGAAGGACGAGTTACGCCACGAGGACACTTATAACGCTTATAAGACCATAGATATTGTTGAGGGCACTCTAAAATCGTTTCTTCGATGAGTCGATTCATAGCCTCACAGTCCTTTTGTTCAATACCGGTTAATTCATAGTCCCACAAACGCATATGAATACACCATCCATCGTTTTCTCGTTCAACTCGGCACATTAAGACTTTTGCTTGGAATTGACGAGCTAGCTTCACCGGAAAAGTCATAGTGTAGGCCTTTTGTCCAAAAAGATTTGCCCAAACACCTTCACCTCCAGAAGGAACTTGATCGGGCAAAATACCAGCCATACCACCAGCCTTCATTGTCCTAAAAATTTGTCTAACACCTTTCAAATCAGCAGAAGATGGCAGTATGTTTGGCACAGCGCGACCTTGGCCAACAATAGCTCTCAGATAGCTCTTTCTAGGAACTCGATACAAAATGGCCATATTTTTGTTTAGCGACTCTAGCCAATGATGCGCTACGTAAATAGGCGCAACTTCATAACAACCAATATGGGGAGTTAAAAAAACGATCGGGCTCTGACTATCCATTACCTCTTGAACGAGCTGGCGTGATTTTTCATCACAGCGAGTAAGTGCGAGAACATCATGTCGATCTCGTCCCCAAACCCAAGGAGCCTCTACTGCTTGAGCACCTTGTTCCCGGGCAACCTCTAATGCCAATTCAGGCGTAAAAATACCCGCACGCGTCAAATTTCTTTCAATTTGACGACGATAAGAAGACGAACACCGATAAATTAGGACACCAATAATGCGTCCAATCTTTCTCAAAACTCCAAGGGGGAGTTTTGCAATAAGTTTTATTAATAATTCCATGGAGTGAATTTTGCCAAAATTTCATACAAAGGGCTTCTAACGTCAGGCTATTTTTCGTTAATATTGTTGCTAATATCCAGTGTTTTGAGGAGTTTTCTGTTAATGATTAAGTCTGGCAAAGAGCTCTTGCTCACAGCTTCACAATCTGGTGTTTCGAGAACCAAGCAAAGTCCTTTAGCAACAGCGGGACTGACTTTTCTTGCTGGTGCTTATATCGCATTAGGTGCCTTTTTGGCAGTTAGGGCAGGACTTGCTCTTCCATGGGAGATCTGGGGCGGCATGGGCAAACTTATTTTTGCCTCCGTTTTCCCTGTGGGGCTAATGTTGGTTGTAATTTGTGGAGCAGACCTTTTTACAGGTAATTGCATGACACTAACCTTAGCCAGACATGATCAAAAAATCACGTTCAGTCAAAGTCTTTGCTCCGGTTTTTACTCTTGGATTGGCAATTTCGTTGGTGCAATTTTCGTTGCTTATGTCTTAATTTACAGTAGTGGTCTTATCTTTGAAACAACAAATGGAGGCACCATGCCTTGGGCTGAAGGCATTGTGAAACTCGCCAATAGTAAAACCAATCTCACCTTTTGGGAGGCTTTTATTCGTGCTGTGGGGTGTAATTGGTTAGTTTGTTTAGCTGTTTATTCTGCGTATTCCGCAAATACAACCAGTGGAAAAATTATTGCACTCTGGATCCCCACTATGGCATTCGTTGCTATGGGGTTTGAGCACTGTATCGCCAATATGTTTTTTATTCCTCTAGGCATCTGGACTGGCACGGCAGCCAACTACACTGCATTGGTTGAGGCACATCAAGCTGTTGCACTTACGGCCAATTGGAACAGCTTTTTCTTAGACAATCTCCTACCCGTTACACTCGGTAACATTGTGGGAGGAGCCCTCATGGTTGCTGGTATTTATGCCATGATTTACGGTAAAAATCGTTATTGAACTCATAAAGTCTTTTGTTCCTTTGTTCTACGATTTATACGAAAGTACTACTCCATCTCCTTGATTTTTTAAGTAACTGGAGTAGTATTCTCACTCACGCCGAGTTAAGGACAACTTGCGGGGCGTATAAAAATTCCGCTAAAGCGTCAGCCGCATTCCTTATATCGCGCGGTGGACGCTCGTTCCGCCCAAATTTAAAAATAAATAGGAATGTAGCACCATGACTTCTTCTAACTACCTTTTTACTTCGGAATCCGTTTCCGAAGGCCATCCTGATAAAGTTGCTGACCAAATTTCAGATGCCATTTTGGATGCCATCTTAGAGCAAGACCCTCACAGCCGTGTAGCTGCTGAAACGCTTTGTAATACAGGTCTTGTCGTCTTGGCTGGTGAAATTACCACTCAAGCCAATGTCGATTACATTGATATCGCTCGACAAACAATCAAACGAATCGGTTACGATAATTCAGACTTTGGTATTGACTACAAGGGATGTTCTGTTTTAGTCGCTTACGACAAACAATCCAATGATATTGCTCAAGGTGTAGATCGTGCTAGCGATGACTATCTTGAACAAGGTGCTGGTGACCAAGGCCTCATGTTTGGTTATGCATGTAACGAAACACCTACCTTGATGCCGGCTGCCATCTATTACGCTCATCGTTTAGTTCAACAACAATCAATTGTCCGCCGTAACGGCACTTTGGACTTTTTGCGACCTGACGCCAAGAGCCAAGTCACTTTGCGTTATGAAAACGGCATTATTACTGGTATCGATACTGTTGTGTTATCTACGCAACATGACCCCAGCATGAGCGATGGCGACAAAATGAAGCCTGAGTTTAATGAAGCCGTTATTGAGCACATCATTAAGCCAGTTTTACCACCTGAATTGCTCAAGAACACGCGCTTCTTGATCAACCCGACAGGACGATTCGTTGTTGGTGGTCCTCAAGGTGACTGTGGCTTAACGGGTCGAAAGATTATTGTAGATACCTACGGTGGTGCTTGCCCACACGGTGGTGGTGCTTTCTCTGGTAAAGACCCCTCCAAGGTTGACCGTTCTGCAGCCTATGCTTGTCGCTATGTTGCCAAGAATATTGTTGCTGCCGGTCTAGCCTCTCGTTGCCAAGTTCAAGTTTCCTACGCTATTGGTGTTGCTGAACCGATCAATATCACGGTCTACACCTATGGCACTGGTGTCATTGCTGATGAAAAGATTGCTGAATTGGTTCGACGCCACTTTGACTTGCGTCCGCGCGGTATCGTGAAGATGCTCGACCTCTTGCGCCCAATTTACTCTAAGACCGCTGCCTATGGTCACTTCGGTCGCGAAGAACCGCAATTTACGTGGGAAAAGACGGACAAAGCTGAAGCCTTACGTGCCGACGCTTTCTAAGCTCTTTATCCCTTAGAAAAAATGCCGCTGAATCCCAGCGGCATTTTTATTTTTCTGCCTGAAAAAAAAGAGCTTTTCCCTTATTTGGGATAAAATATTTTTTTTACTTTAATGTTGGGATTTTCAAATGACTTTACGTGTTTTAACGGGCATTAATACAACAGGCACTTTACATATTGGCAACTATGTTGGTGCTATCCGCCCCGCCATTGCCGCTAGCAAGGCTAAGGACGTTCAAAGCTTCTTCTTTATGGCTGACCTTCATTCCTTAATTAAGTGTCAAGATCCTGAT
The DNA here is from genome assembly GCA_937906995.1 of uncultured Sutterella sp. GTDB lineage: Bacteria > Pseudomonadota > Gammaproteobacteria > Burkholderiales > Burkholderiaceae_F > Aphodousia. The sequence goes on along the minus strand of CALESB010000022.1, from coordinate 16,906 downwards.
CGTATTGAACGAAGCCGCCTACAAATTGCAGCTACGTGGTTAGCTGCTGGTTTAGATCCCCAACGCGTCATTTTTTATCGTCAAAGCGACATTCCCGAAATTCCGACATTAAGTTGGATGTTGACCTGTGCAACCTCCAAAGGTCAAATGAATCGTGCTCATGCTTACAAAGCCGCATTAGATGCCAATATTGACAATGAGGAAGATCCTGATGCAGGTATTTCTATGGGTCTTTACAGCTACCCTATTTTGATGGCAGCTGACATTCTGATGTTTAACGCACACAAAGTCCCTGTCGGCAAAGATCAAATTCAACACATAGAAATGGCCCGTGACGTTGCAACACGCTTCAACCATTTATATGCATCTGAAGAGAATCCCTTCTTCACATTACCTGAAGCTATTGTCGACACGACTCATGAAGTTTTACCTGGCTTAGATGGCCGTAAAATGAGTAAGAGTTATAACAATGTCATTCCGTTGTTTGAAGGCGGCTCAAAAGCCATCAAAGACGCTATTGCGATGATTAAGACAGATAGTCGTCTACCAGGCGAAGCTAAAGATCCAGATTCAACATCATTGACTGCCATCTATGAAGCATTTGCTACACCCGAAGAGTATGCTGATTTCCGACGCCGTTTAGAAGAAGGTTTAGGCTGGGGCGATGCCAAAAAGGAGTTATTCGAAAAAATCGAATCCGAAATTGGCCCCATGCGTGAAAAATATGATCAATTGATGGCTGACCCTGACCGAATTGAGCAAATCTTACAAGAAGGTGCTAGAAAAGCTCGTGAAATCACAGTTCCTTTCTTAGCAGAGCTTAAAAAAGCTGTTGGTCTTCGTAACTTTGCAACTTTCGGCCAAAATCAACGCAAAGAGGTCAAAAAAGAAAAGGCAAGCTTACCCCTTTTCAAACAATATCGTGAAAAGGATGGCAAATTTTATTTCAAGTTAACAGATGCCTCTGGCAAGGTGTTATTGCAAAGCGCTGCTTTTGAATCGGGGCGCGACGCCGGGATAGCCATTGGTGCTCTAAAGACCAAAGGTTTAGATGCCTCAACTGATATCATTCGCATCGTAGATAATGCAAACGACGTAGGAGAAAAAACGGCTCTCATTGTAGAAGGTGTGTCTTGTGCAGACTTAGAAGAAGCTTTTACAACTTTACGTCAAGCCGCAGAAGAAAAGGCTAATAAGTAAGATCTTGGTTAGAAGTACTTCAACTTCTAACCCCAAATTCTCAAGGGGCGCTGCGCGAGAGTAACTCCCAGGCTTGAGAAAAAATAAGAACGGCGCTCGTTTTTGAAAACTTTTTTAGGAGTCTCTTTCATGAGTCAAAATTCCGTGATCGCTGACATCGGCTTAGCTGATTGGGGTCGCAAAGAAATCAAAATCGCAGAAACTGAAATGCCCGGTTTGATGGCTATTCGTGAAGAATATGCTAATCAACAACCTTTAAAGGGAGCACGCATTGCAGGTTCCTTGCACATGACAATTCAAACCGCCGTTTTAATTGAAACGTTGGTTGCTTTGGGTGCTGAAGTTCGTTGGGCAAGTTGCAATATTTTTTCAACACAAGATCACGCCGCCGCTGCTATCGCTGCCGAAGGCATCCCCGTCTTTGCTGTAAAGGGCGAAACTGTTGAAGACTACTGGGAGTACACCCATAGAATTCTTGACTGGGGTGACGACAAGTTCGCCAACATGATTTTGGACGATGGTGGTGATGCCACTTTATTGTTGCACTTAGGCGTTCAAGCAGAATCCGATCGTTCTGTTATCGCAACAGCTCACAATGACGAAGAAGCTGCTCTTTTTGCTGCTATCGCTCGTCACTTAGATAGTGATCCTCAATGGTACTCTAAGCGTATTGTTCATATTAAGGGCGTAAGCGAAGAAACCACAACTGGTGTACACCGTCTCTATCAAATGGCTGCTAAGGGTGCTTTAAAGTTCCCTGCCATGAATGTCAATGACTCTGTTACAAAGTCCAAGTTTGATAACCTGTATGGTTGCCGCGAGTCCTTAGTTGACGGTATTAAACGTGCTACCGACGTGATGATTGCCGGTAAAGTAGCAGTTGTCGTTGGTTATGGCGATGTTGGTAAGGGATGTGCGCAAGCCTTGCGAGCTTTAGCCGCTCAAGTTTGGGTTGTAGAAGTTGACCCGATCTGTGCATTGCAAGCAGCCATGGAAGGCTATCGTGTCGTCACGATGGATTGGGCTTGCGATAAAGCCAATATCTTTGTGACTGCAACTGGCAATGTTAACGTCATCACTCATGACCACATGATTCGCATGCAAAATGAAGCTATCGTGTGCAATATTGGTCACTTTGATAGCGAAATTGACGTTGCTAGCATGCGTCAATACGAATGGGAAAACATCAAACCCCAAGTTGACCATATCTTATTGCCCTCAGGCAACAAGATCATCTTATTGGCAGAAGGTCGTTTAGTTAACCTCGGTTGCGCTACGGGTCACCCCAGTTACGTTATGTCCAGCTCTTTTGCTAACCAAACATTGGCTCAAATTGAGCTTTTCACTAACACGGACAAGTATCCTGTTGGCGTTTATGTCTTACCGAAGATTTTGGATGAAAAGGTCGCTCGTTTACAATTAAAGAGTTTTAATGCCCAATTGTCCGAATTAACTGAAGAACAAGCTGCTTATATCGGCGTTCCTAAAGAAGGCCCCTATAAGAGTGACTCTTATCGCTACTAATTTTCATTTGAAAATTTAAAATGCAAGGCGTTATCCAAGTCATTTGGATAACGCTTTTTTCTCCTTTTGACTATGAATACACAATCTGTAGATACCAGCACTTTGTCTATTTTCAAGCTATCTATGCCCATGTTAATGAGCATGATTCTTGAACAAATCATTGGACTCACTGATGTTATTTTTTTAGGTCATGTTAGTGAAGTTAGCGTTGGAGCTGCTGCCATTGGCGGCATTGGATTCTTCGTTTTTACAATGGTTGCGATGGGCTACGGCATTGCAGCACAGTCTCAAATGGGGATTGCAAATGGAAGTAAAAACTATCCTCAAATTGGCAGGATTTTCATGCAAAGCATGATTTTCTTTGCCGGTTTTTTAATTTTGCTGGCGATCTTATTACCGTTTATCACTCCTACTCTTTTTGAATTTGGGCTACAGTCAGAAAATGTTCGCCAAGAAGCCCAAAGCTACTTTGTTTGGAGAATGATTGGGATTGGTTTTGCATTCGTCTGTATTGCCTTTCGTGGCTTTTTCATGGCTATCTTACGCCCTGCTGTTATGACTTACTCGAGCATAGTCATGGTAGCCACCAACTGTGTTCTTAACTATTTCCTCATTTTTGGGATCGGTCCTATTCCAGCACTCGGCATCGCTGGAGCTGCCATTGCTTCGACATTGGCAGAACTATTTACTGCGGCATTTTTTGCCTTTTATGCCATTAGCAAAAACTGTCATCATAAATACAATCTTTTCCTTTGGACAGGTATCGACAAACAGCTTCAATGTGAGTTGTTTAAGCTAGGCCGATACATGATGTTGCAAGAAACAATCATCATGACCAGTTGGCTACTCTTTTTTGTATGGGTTGAGCATATGGGAGAGAGGGCACTAGCCATTTGTAATATCACCCGCTCTTTTAGCAATCTTATGTTTATTATCGTTCATGCCTTTGGTTCAACATGTGGTTCCATTGGTGCAAACTTATTGGGTGAAAATCGAGCCAAAGATGTTGATGGCATGATGTTTAGAGGTTTAAAACTTTCTATTTTCATTACCTTGCCACTTGCGCTTATCATTGCACTCTGGCCACAGCCACTACTAATGCTATTTACAGATATCGAATCCCTGCGCCTTGATAGCATTGATTCCTTACGAGTAATGCTGTCAAGCTATTTAATCTGTGTGCCGGCCTATCACTATTTTCTAGCTTTTGGTTTTCTTGGTGCAACTCGTGAGTCAATGCTTATTTCATTAATTTCAATCTTTGCCTATACGGCTTACTGCTGGTGGGTCACTCACTGGGCTGAGCAAATTGCCACCGTTTGGACCGCTGACTGGTTTTATTACACTATCGTTTTACTCTGTGTTGGCTTCTTTTGGAAGCGCCTTAACTGGCGTCAATCCTGCGCTCATTAAATAGCACCATACCTGTCTCAGAAATGGCAGCGCGCAAAGGATGATCTTGGGATTCAGTCGGTAATTGCTTAAATAAAAACTGATTCGCTACAATGCCGATGGTTTTTATCGTGGGGTACCTATTCAGATACCGGTCATACCAACCTTGACCATATCCTAACCGGTATCCCCGTTGATCCATCGCTAAACAAGGAATCAAAATTAGCTCTGGAACAACAACATCCATGGATGTCGGCGCCGGCACGCCTAACTCATCTCTGGTGATAGCTTCACACGAAACCCACCGATAAAACTCCATCTGGCCATCAACAATTTTCGGCAAAGCAAACTCAAAGTCTTTTTCAAGCAAAGCAATTGTATTGAGTAAACTTATTTCATTACGAATAGGAAAATAAAAACCAATACAGTGACATGACTGAGTTAAAAGGTACTTATACAGGTGCTGATTTAAAGCAGAACATACCCGATCAGAATGAGCAGTAGAACGTTTTAACAAAATTTTTTGTCGAATCTGCGATTTTTTCATAGGTTTTCTATTAGAGTAATAGCATGTTTTTGAGTCTATTCCCTTTCCACTTAAATCGCCTGATTCTACTAGTGCTTTTTCTAAGCTTTAGTAGTGGTATTTTTGCATCCACTTTAGAGAAAGCTGTATCAGAAAAGACAAAGCAACTTGTCATAGAATCTCCAGAAAATACACAAGATGAAGCCGAACAAAAGGCCATTGCCTTAGAAAAAGCAACTAAGCAAGAACACTTCTTAATGTTGCAAAAAGCTTTTGAAGAACAACGATTTTCAAGTCTATCTCCTGAAGAAACTAAGCTTAATGGCTTCTTGCTTGATGGCTATGTCAGAGCCTGGTCTATTCTTACGCGTTCAAAACTGGGGAAAGTTGGTCCTAGTTTAGAAAAAGAAGCTCATGATTTTCTAAAGAAATATCAGGGGCAATATATTGCCGAACGATTTCAAACGGATTGGCTCAAAACTATTGCACCTCAATTACACGAACAACAGCAATGGGATAAATTTATTAACTATCGAAAAAACTTAGTATGGAACTTTGATGAACCAGAGTTTCAATGTTGGGATCTCTATCATTCTTTAGTCAATACCCCCTCCAACGACAAGAAAAAACTCTTACGACTAGAGCGTCAAACACTAGAGACTTTAAAAAGCTCCCGTCATGCCAGTCTTGAAGTCTGCAAAAAAGCCTCCGCAACCCTGATTGAAAAAGTTCCATCCAGTGCCTATGCCCGTACCGTTGTGCTCATTCAACAAGGACGCATTGACGAAGCTAAACAATATCTTGATTTTTTAATCGATAAAAAACGCCTTGACTCACAAGCTAAGAGCGCTCTTGAAAATTCAGACAAATGGTTTGAACGTAATAAACGCTCTTTAAAATCCCAAAATAAGTATGTTGCGCTCATTGCTGCTTACCAACTTTCCAGAAACGATTACGAGAAAACTGCTCAGATTGCACAAGGTATAAATCATCAATTAACACAAAAAGAAAGAGCTGCTATTTGGGGACGCATCGGATATGTTGCAGCTCTGGACCACGATCCTAAAGCTTTACAGTGGTACGCTAAAGGAGGGAAAAACGTCTGCTCAAGCCCATACATGGCACACCCTGATGCTTGCCAAGAGTGGCGTGTTCGAAGTGCATTAAGACAAGCACAGTGGCAGTCTGTTCGTACGTACATTGATACGATGCCACAAAATTTACGACAAAAAGAAGCTTGGATTTACTGGCGTGGTTATGCGCTCCGTAAATTGGAGCATCCAAAAGCTGCCAAGCAAGAATTCATGAAACTGAAAAATATTCGCACATTTTACGGTAAGTTAGCAGCAGAAGCCCTTGGGTTGCCAACACAATATCGTACAACAGGCACTACTACTGCTCCGCAAGAAAACATTGCAGCTTTTGCGAATAATGAAAGTTTTAAACGCGCAAAAGAATTTTATGATCTTTCGCTTTTAAACTATGGGCATCGCGAATGGAATTGGGGACTACGCAATGGCAATGCCTGGGACTTGTTGGCTGCCGCTCAGTGGGCTCAACAAAACCACTTGTGGCATCGGATGATCAATACCTCTGAACGAGTGGCAGAAACTATGCCAATCGATCATGAGCTGCTTTATCCAAGACCTTATCGTGCTTTGATAGAAAATTACTCCAAGGTAAACTCAATTAGAGATGATTGGGTCTATGGACTCATTCGTCAAGAGTCTCGTTTCATTTCGGTTGCACAGTCTCCTGTTGGAGCAAATGGTCTAATGCAAATCATGCCGACAACTGCGAAGTGGATTGCTAAAAACTTACAAGACGAGAATTTTGATCCCTCAACCATTTATGAGGCAAATACCAATATTCGTCTAGGAACCGCATATTTACGTAGTTTACTTGATAGGTTAGACCAAAATATGGTTCTGGCTACAGCGGGTTATAACGCAGGCCCTAACCGAGCAAAACGATGGAGAGCGAGTCTGACACAAACCGTCGATGGAGCAATTTTCATCGAAAGCATCCCTTTTACGGAAACACGTGGTTATGTTCAAAACGTTATGGCCAATATGATGGAATACTCACAACAAGGCTCTCAACCTCTCAAACGGTTATCAGAGGTTATTGGTACTATTTCACCTAAGCCCATTGATGCAGAAGAGACGATTTAACCATGCAAATTTATTTAGTCGGTGGCTATGTTCGAGATCATTTTTTACGACAAGAGCTCCATTATGATATTCCTGAAGGAGATCGTGATTGGGTCGTTGTCGGATCAACTCCTAAAGAAATGAGGGCTAAAGGATTCTTACCCATTGGAAAAGATTTTCCTGTTTTTCTCGACCCTAAAAAGCACGAGGAATATGCCCTAGCTCGAACTGAGAGAAAAATTGCGCCGGGTTATCATGGTTTTAGGTTCCATGCTGCCCCAGAAGTTACATTAGAAGAAGATTTAAAACGCCGAGATCTCACGATTAATGCCATCGCTATGCAAGGGGATACAGTTTTTGATCCTTACCATGGCATCTGTGATATTCGAAATAAAGTTTTACGCCATGTTTCTGATGCCTTTGAAGAAGATCCCGTAAGAATCCTTAGAGTTGCTCGATTTTCAGCAAAATTACCAGAATTTAGCATCGCCCCAGAAACGATGAACCTAATGAGGCAAATGGTTGTAAATGGAGAAGCTGACGCACTTGTGCCTGAACGAGTGTTTCTTGAAATGAGAAAAGCCTTTACCCATGCCCACTGCGATCGCTTCATTCAAACACTTTATACATGTGGACTCGGACAAAAGCTTTTTCAGAATCTTAATCTAACTCAAGAACTCCTAGCAGTCTTGAATAAAGCTTGCTTATCAGAGCTAGATGAGGCTGTAAAGTTCGCAATTTTAACGTCAAATGTTAATAGCCTCGAGACGTTAAATGCATTCTTTGATAAATTTAAACCTAGTAGTGACATTATGGATTTATGCCGCTTATGGCTAAGATCCAAAGATCTCTTTATTTCTACACCTGAAGCAATGAACACTCTGTTTCAAACTGCTGATGCCTTCCGACGTCCTGAAAGATTCCAACTACTGCTGTGTTTAGCAACAGTATTTAAAAATATCGATAAAACTCTATGGAACAGGGCCTTAAAAGCTGCGTTAAGTATCAATGCAGGAGAGATTGCAAGTCGTTGCCTCAATAAAAAGGAAATTCCATTACAACTAAATGCTGCTCGTATTGCAGCTATTAAAGATAACTTATGAGCTGGTACTTACACCCCGAACTTTGCCAATGTCGACGCATTATTCTCAAAAATATTCAAAGAGATGTATTTATAGGCGCCTATGACAGTGAAAAAGATACTCGTCAACCTGTCATTTTTAACATTGAGATTTTTGTGACTACAAGCGATGAGAAGGATGATTTAAATAACGCCTATAACTATGATTTAGGCGTTGCTGCTGTTGATCATCATATCAATGAGAAACACATTGATCTCCAGGAAACAATGGTTGATAAAATCGCCGACGAACTACTATCTGACCAACGAGTCAAAGCCGTCTTGGTCCGTAGTGAAAAAACACAAGCATATGAAACTGTTGAAAGTGCTGGTATAGAAATTTTTAGGATTCGAAATGCCTGACCATGTTATTCCAATTGTCCCCGACACATCAAGCGCTCAAGAGTCTTTACCTGAAAGCTTTGAACTTAGCCCCAATCGTACAAAAAAGTCAGTGGCAGAAAAGAAAAATGAGAAGCGCATTATGCGCCTAGCCGGCAAGGCTATCACTGACTTTGGCATGATCGAAGAGGGTGACAAAGTCATGGTTTGTATGTCCGGTGGTAAAGATAGCTATGTCTTACTAGATGTCTTAATGAAACTACAAAAACGAGCGCCAGTTCATTTTGATCTTCTAGCGGTCAATGTTGATCAACACCTGCCTAACTTTCCCAAAGATGTTATTCCAAACTACTTGGAAAAAGTTGGTGTCCCCTACCATATTGAAGATCAAGACACATGGTCAATCGTACAACGAGTAATTCCTGAAGGACGTAACGTTTGTTCAGTTTGCTCACGCCTGCGACGTGGAATTATTTATCGAGTTGCTAAAGAAATGGGGGTAACAAAAATTGCCCTTGGTCATCATATGGATGACATTGTCAGTACACTTCTCTTAAATATGTTCTACGGTGGACGTCTAAAAGGAATGCCACCGATACTTCGTAGTGATGATGGCAAAAATGTCATTATTCGCCCTCTTGTCTATGTGCGCGAATATGAAATTGAACGTTGGGTCAAATATAGAAATTATCCAATTGTTTCTAAAGAAATTTGTCGAAAAATTGAAAATAAAAAGCGTGCTGAAATTAAAGCCCTAATTCGTCAATGGGATCAAGACTATGACAGCCGTATCTATAACATCTTGATGAGTATGACACGAGTTGCCCCATCACATTTGATGGATAAATCGATCTATGACTTTCAGGCTTTAATTCCTGATGCCTTACGCGATAAAGACTTAGAGGACAACCTTTAATTTTCCGGTTTATTGGCCAAGATCCATTGGTAAATTTCATCACGAGAAAATCCTGTGATCTTGGCCGCTGTTGCAGCCGCCTTAGAGCTTGGCATAGCCTTTGCTAAAGCCAAGACCCAAAGAGCCTCTTTATCTGACAATGTTAAGCCTTTTTCGTCTTTGGACTCATCGACCAAAACGACATACTCCCCTCTTGGTTCATGAGTTTGAGCCCATTGAGCCAAATCAGAGGCCGGCAGCGCAGAAAAAGTCTCAAATTTCTTTGTAATCTCCCTAGCCACGACCACTCGTCTGTCTTGTTGCAATGCTTCTGCCATATCCAGCAAAACATCAACAATACGATGAGGAGCCTCATAGATAACAAAGCTTTCCTTATGACGAGCTAGTGATTTAATGGCTTCTCGACGTGCTTTAGGCTGTGGAGGCAAAAAGCCAACGAAATGAAAACCGCCTGGCTCTAAACCCGCTGCTGACAATGCAGTCACTACTGCACTTGCTCCTGGTATCGGAATAACACGATAACCAGCCTCTTGTACTGCCCGTACCACTCTTGCCCCTGGATCTGATACCGCAGGTGTACCAGCATCAGTCACAAGAGCAACCCTCTCGCCCTTTTCGAGACGTTCAATTATCATATGGGATTGAGCTATTTCATTGTGTTCCCGTACGCTAATCGTTGGAACTGAAATGGAAAAGCGTTCCAAAAGTTTTTTGGTTTCTCTCGTATCCTCTGCCGCGATCACATCTGCCATGGCTAAAATCCATAAAGCTCGTAGAGTGATGTCTGCAGAATTTCCGATTGGAAGCCCTACAATATAAAGTGCAGCGCTGGGGAAACTCTGAGTATTGAGCCCCGCCTTTTGCATTAATAACTGTTCGGACCATTGGTTCGTCATGGATTGCATCGTGAATATCCGTCTATTTCAAGTTCTTAGTGTGGCTATTTTAGCGACCTTTAGTGCAACGAGTTTTGCTCAAGCTGCAATTCCGTTTGCAATTGACTTTACAAAAGAGGCGCCTGCGCCTTTGACTCAACCAATCAGCAACAAGCCTAAGATTGCCATTTTGATGCCAGAAAGTGGTAGTCCTTACGAGTCGCTCTATGCCCCCGTTATTCAAGCCATTGAGGCAGAGAATAAACAAAATGGGAGTCCCTATGAAATTCTACGCTTGCCAAGAAAATGGGGACAAAATGCTCAATCTCATCTACAAGATGCTGCTTTAATGGGAGCACTAGTTGCTATTGGCCCCTTGGCACGTGATGCCGTAGATGAAGTCTCATCGCTTCCATTCTTACCTCTACCAACCATTGCATTAAACCAAACGTCAAATGGTGTCTATGCACCAGAATTGATGATGAATTATGCTCTTAGCCAAGAACAAGAGGCCAAACAAATTGCTGAGATTGCGTTGGCGGCTTTACCGGCAACAAACAACAAAGGCGAACCTTCTAAGGTAAGAATTTTTGAAGTTGATGCTCCCTTAGAAAAACGTATTGCGAATACTTTTGAACAAGAGCTAATTGCCAAACAGATTCCCTACGAGCGTGTTGTACTCACCCCTGAATTAATGAAAACTCAATCACACTTCTACGAAATGGAGTCCGGGATTAAGCCTCCAGAGCTTGAACCTCTTCCAAATCGAGAAGATGACCCTTATGAATATCAACGTGTCAGACTACGCAATCAGAAACTAATGGCTGAATATCGTTCTTTAACAGCCTTTGAAGAGCCCCCTTATCTTGCAGCCTTTTTAGCTATGGATGCTCGCACTGCCGCACAAATTACACCACGCTTGCCACGAATGACACGTTTGTGGGGTACAAGCTTATTAAATCCTGGCGATCCGCGTCAAGGGGCTGTAGCTGCTATGACTTATGACTTGCAACGAGTAGGTTTTGTCGAGGCTCCCCTTGTCTTACAAAACAATGCTTCTGATTTTAGAGCTAGCTTTGGTGTTTCAATGCCAGCTCGCACATTCGACCGTCGACTTTTTTCTATGGGTGTGGACGCATATCGTTTAGCGTTACAGTGGATGAAGTGGAAACCACAAATTGACTTAAATGGCACAACTGGCCAATTAAGTTTTATCCAGTCAGAAAGTTCAACTGTAAAGCGAATTGCCCAACCCGCATTAATTGAAGCTAATAAAATTAAACCTGTTAGTGCAGAGCGCTTACAAAAAGCATTCTATCGACCAATAGAACAACATAAATAGTAAACAATGACAACACTATTGACGCTACAAGACGCAGAACTCGCCTTCGGAGATCAACCCTTATTAGATCACGCCAACCTCTCCGTACACGATGGTGAGCGCATAGGAATTATTGGGCGTAACGGTACTGGTAAAAGTTCTTTATTAAAGGTTATAGCAGGCGTTGAAAAGCTAGATGATGGCAACATCTCTATGCTTGATGGTCTATCCATAGCGTATGTCGAACAAGAACCTTTTTTACCCTCTGCTGATACCTTCCTTGAATCATTGATTCAACGTGGACAATTTGACCAAATAAATGATGAACGAGAGCACTGGCGATTATTAGCCCGTCTTGAAGAGTATCTTCATCGCTTTAAACTTGATGCACAAGCCAATCCACAAAAAGCCTCAGGTGGAGAGAAAAAGCGTGCTGCATTGGCCCTAGCATTTGCTCTATCGCGTGATCTTTTATTGCTTGATGAGCCTACAAACCACCTCGATATTGACGGTATTTTGATTTTAGAAAATCTTATCCAAAATGAATACCGCAACTCTAAGGCATTAATGGTGATCACGCATGACCGTAGCTTTTTGGACACTGTTTCAACTCGCATTGTAGAACTTGATCGAGGAATTCTCCGAAGCTACCCAGGCAACTTTAATGCTTATGAAGCTAGAAAAGAAGAAGAATTAGCTGCAGAAGAGATTGAAAGACGAAAATTTGACAAATTTTGGGCTCAGGAAGAAGTTTGGATACGAAAGGGCATCGAAGCGCGTCGTACTCGCAATGAAGGCCGTGTTCGCCGTTTGGAGCAACTACGCATTGAACGAGCAGCCCGTAGAGATCGATTAGGTCAAATCAATCTTAATATTGATGCAGGCATGAAAAGTGGCAAAATCGTGGCCGAACTTGACGGTGTCTCAAAAATATTTGGTGATAAAACTATCGTAAAAGATCTCAACTTTAAGCTATTAAGAGGCGATCGCTTAGGTCTAATTGGTCATAATGGTGTAGGAAAGAGCACTTTGATTTCTCTTTTGCTCGGTAAGCAACAACCCACTAGTGGTACCGTTAAGCTTGGAACAAACCTACAAATTGCTTATTTTGATCAATTACGAGGTCAATTAGATCCTAATAAAACAGTGGCAGAAACCATTTCTCCTGGAAGTGAGTGGTTAGAGGTCGGAGGCGTGAAAAAACATGTCATGGCCTATCTTGGTGACTTTTTATTCCCTCCAAGACGGGCTAATGTTCCGGTTTCTAATTTGTCAGGCGGCGAACGCAACCGCTTGCTTCTGGCTCGCCTATTTGCATTGCCTGCCAACCTACTTGTTTTAGACGAACCGACCAATGATTTGGATATTGACTCATTAGAACTACTGGAGCAAACCCTTCAAAACTATCCGGGCACTCTTATTTTAGTGAGTCATGATCGCCGATTCTTAGACAATGTTGTAACTGAAGTCCTAGCACCAGAAGGAGACGGTCTTTGGAGAGAGTATGTTGGTGGATATTCGGATTGGCTTCATTACCGACCACAACAGCCAGTTACAGAAGACAAAAAAGAGGTCATAACTCCAAAGCCTCAAACTAAAAAGCCACGACAAGAAAAAATAAAGCTTTCTTATAAAGAAAATAAGGAATTGGAGCAATTACCTGAGACTTTAATGGCATTAGAAGCTGAACATGAAAGCGCTCTTGAGCAAATGAATGATCCAGCATATTACACTGCCAATTCACCAGATCTCATTAAGAAAAATGCTGATGCATTAGCAGAACTAGAAGCTCGCATTGAGGCTGCATATGCTCGATGGGATGAGCTTGAAGCGAAAAAAGCACTTGTAGAGGCTCAAGAATAGTGACTGAAAGATAAGGGAATCTTCCCTTATCTTTTCCTGTTTTAGATACAAACTCAGTGTCATCTAACAGGCCAATTCTTGTCATTTCGACTTACAATTGATGGATTACCAATTAAGGGGATTATTGTGTCTGATACATCACAAACGCGTTTTGAAGCACTTCGCCATTTGAAAACACTGGACCAATTCATTCCGGCCCGAGCTAAAGCCGCCCCACACACCGAAGCTCTACGACAGTTTGACCGAAGTACAAATACTTGGGAAAGAATTTCATATCGTGACTTATACGACCGTATTCAACAATGGCGAAAAGCTTTTGCTAACTTAGGTTTGGCAAAAGGTGCACGTATTGCCATTTTACTGCCTAACGGAGTCGATGCCATTTGTTGTGACCAGGCAGTTTTGGCTAATGGTTATGTTCCTGTACCCCTTCATGCCATTGATACTGCAGGTTCAAGCGCTTTTATTATTGCTGACAGCGAGGCTTCCGTCCTTGTCACTAATCGTCAAAATCGGTGGGATTCTATCTATTTGTCAGAAACTCCAATGCCTAAGCTCAAGCATGTTATCTTTACCGACGAGTCTTCTCCTGCTCATCGAAACACAGATATCAAGCTTTGGGATTTGGAAAGTTGGATTGCTACCGGCTTTGATGTAACGGAATTACCGGAAGGCCCCGAAGAAAATGATTTAGCTGCCATCGTTTACACCTCTGGTACGACAGGTCGTCCAAAAGGCGTAATGCTCTCACATAAAAATGTGGTGAGTAACGTTATCAACACCGTGCAAACAGTATTACCCTACCCTCGTCCTGGCGATGTTTTCCTTTCATTTTTGCCCTTATCCCACACGTTTGAACGTATGGCTGGTTACTATTTAGCGATGGGCATGGGGTGCACTGTTGTCTTTACACGCTCCATTCAATTACTCGCTGAAGATTTTAGAATTATTCGTCCTAATATCATCATTTCTGTTCCTCGTATTTACGAACGAATTTTTGCAAAAGTACAAGCAAAGCTTGCCCGCAGCAACAGTGTGACTCGCTTCTTATTTAATTGGGCGACAGAAGTAGGTTGGCGTCGATTTTGCCGTCAATATGACATTGAGGTCCCACAAGGCAATTGCCAATGGTTAGATTCCGTTGTATGGCCTATTTTGAATGCATTAGTATCCAAAACGCTTCTCAATCAATTTGGCGGTCAATTAAAGGTTGCCATTAGTGGTGGTGCCGCCTTAAACCCTAAAATGGCTAAGGTTTTTTGCGGTCTAGGTTTACCTATTATTCAAGGCTATGGCATGACGGAGTCAAGTCCAATTATCGCGGGCAACTGCTTAGCCTATAACCATCCCGATACAGTGGGTAAGCCACTACCTAATACCGACGTACGACTCGGTGAGGATGATGAAATCCAAGTTAAATCCGATAGCGTCATGCAAGGTTACTTTAAGCGAGAAGAAGATAGTCAAGCCGCCTTTACGAAAGATGGCTATCTAAAAACTGGTGATGTTGGTGCCTTCGACCAAAAGGGCTATTTGCGAATTGTTGGTCGTATCAAAGAAATTATTGTTACCAGCACTGGAGAAAAGATTCCTCCCGCTGACCTTGAGTCTGCCATTGAGTTTGATCCTCTTTTTGATCAAGCCTACGTTATTGGGGAAAATCGCCCATTTATTTCCACAATGGTTGTCTTAAATAAAACCGAATGGACAAAACTTGCAACCACATTGGATTTAGATCCGAATGATCCGGAAAGTCTATTGGCTAGCGTCACAAAAAATGCGGTACTTAAACGAATTAAATTCGCGGCAAAAGACTTCCCACAATACGCATTACCTCGTAATGTATGTATAACATTTGAGCCATGGACCATTGAAAATGGGTTGTTAACTCCAACGCTTAAACTCAAACGCAAAAAAATGGAAGAGCGTTTTGCTCCGCAAATTGCGTCCCTATATGCAGGGCACCGTTAAGATTTTGTTAATAAATTACATTAAAATCATCGATCTTTGATGATTGGGATAGAGTTTGTCACTATGGCACAACACGAAAAACTTTTACCGGATTGGATGGTTGGTCTCACTGACCGAATCATGAAGTATTACATCGAGCGTGACCTCACACTCGAACCGATTATTCTGGATAAGCATCCCGCTCCAGAACCTGGTCACGAATACATGATGTATGCTCACATTCCTTTTTGCCATACGCTTTGTTCGTATTGCACCTTCCATCGCTTTTTGTTTAAAGAGTACAAAGCACGTGAGTACTTTGTTTCATTGCGAAAAGAAATGGATATGGCAAAAGAGTTGGGCTATGACTTTACGTCCATGTACATTGGTGGTGGTACCACTACTATCTTAGAAGATGAGCTCATCAAAACTATTGAACACGCTCGTACGCTATTTCCTTCGATCAAAGAGGTCTCGTGCGAAACGGACCCTGCACATTTAGCTAACCCTTCTTTCAAAAATTTAAAAGGTTTAGTTGATCGTATGTCCATTGGCGTCCAAAGCTTCAATGATGACATTCTTCGCATGACCGAACGCTATGAGAAATTTGGCAGTGGTCAACAAATTTTTGAGCGTATCCAAGCTGCTCAAGAACTATTCCCTATCTGTAACGTTGATATGATTTTTGGTTTCCGTGGTCAAACGGAGGAAATTCTACAACGTGATGTTGATTTGTTAATGAAACTTAACCCAAGACAAATCACAACCTATCCACTGATGGTTACTAGTCAAACTAAGTGCAGTGTTAGAAATACGATTGCCGCTCCGAGCGCAGACTTAGCATCACAGTACCGCATCATTTTGGATACTCTTGGCAAGGACTACAATCAACTTACCTCCTGGACATTTGGTCGCTCAAATGATGAAGGATTCGATGAGTATGTTGTTGATCATGACGAGTATCTCGGTGTGGGCTCGGGTGCTTTTAGCTTCTTAGGGAACTCGCTTTACGTCAATACTTTCAGTTTGCGTCGATACAACGAAAGAATTAATGCTGGCAAAATGGGAGTTGAGCGACGCCGTACATTTGATAAGCACTCAGTCTTACAGTACCGCCTCCTACTAGGCCTCTTTGCGGCTCGTTTATCCAGAAAGTATTTCAGAGAAGTTCATGGTGTTAATTTGGACCGTGCATTGTTCAAAGAAATGCTTGGCTTACGTTTAGCTGGTGCCATTAAAGATGATCCAAACGACCCAGACAATCTCATTGTCACCGACGCAGGAAAATTCCTGGGTTTGGTTATGATGAAGGATTTTTATTCTGGCATGGATAATGTTCGAGCTGCTTTACGCAAGCCCCTTTCATCAATTGATATGTAAAAGTAGATACCGGTCCATACCCCTTAAGAGATACTTAAAAAGGCCGTTTTTTACTTAATTTGCATCTATAAGTGTTTATAGTTATCTTGTCGAAGAGAAATGTAACAATTTCCATTTGACAGGAATTGTACGTACAATCCCTGATTCCAGAACGCTTGTGCACAAAGCACTGGCTATCAGGATTCGTCCATTATTTATTTGAATCTTGGGAGAGATTTCAACTATGTCCAAAACGATATTGGTCAATACGTTTGCTCCGCCGCCCAATGCGAACGGTGAAAACGGACCGGAATACGTTGGCAACCTTCGCAAAGGCGAATTGCGTGGCATTATCAAAATCAACG
>CALESB010000021.1 GCA_937906995.1 uncultured Sutterella sp. | reverse complement strand
ATCGGTATCACTATCTTTTAATCCTTCCCAACGATTGATCACTTCAGAGAAACCTAAAGCAAAGGGAATGACAGCAGCGACGCTACTCGCTCCTTTGGTAATGGGGTGCCCGCGATTGTCTTCGATTTCATAAATGATGGGATCGATGGGACGGCATTTGGCGAGTGTGAGGTCGATCGAACGATATCGACGATAAATGAGCTCTTCAAGCCGGTCTTGATCTTCATCATTCGTGATTCTAGCTTCAGCCCTGGCTTGAGAGTCAAAAATAAAAGGCATCCATTCACTAGGTGAGGGCTCTTCGAGGAACCCGTCTAAATAATCAGGTTCCATAGGTTCAAAAGGCTCTGGAATGGAGGCAAGCAACTCTCCAAGTTCCACGAATTCATTTGCTTTTAAAGGCGTTTCGAAGCTATTCATGATTGATCTTTACTCTAAGTGTTTAGGATTTTGAAAAGAGTCTTCAAGTATATTGAACGAATGATGGACTGCTTTGATAGACCGTTTTCTTAAAACGCTAGCCACAAAATTTTCTGCTTTAGCTCGATCAGTTTTAAGGATACGTTGTTTTATCGATGGTATTTGTGTACTTGCCATGGATAAGCTAGTACAACCAAGACCAATGAAGAAAGGAACCAATTCTTTTCTACCAGCCATTTCTCCACAGACTGAAATGCTCTTACCTGCTAGATGTACTCGTTTGATTGCTTGAGCAATCATACGTAAGACACTAGGGTGTCTTTCATCATAATAATTGGAAACGGTAGCGTTGTTACGATCGACCGCTAGCGTGTATTGCACTAGGTCATTGGTTCCCAGGGAGAAAAAGTCTAGAACGGGAATTAATTCTCGAATCATCATGAAGGCCGCAGGAACTTCAATCATCCCACCGAGAAGAACATTGGGCTTTGGCCTGAGTAATGATTTGGCGCACGGCCTCAATATCCTCTGGTGAGGTGATCATGGGTAAGAGTATTTTGACATTCCCTGATCCACAAACAGCTGCGCGCAAAATGGCGCGAATTTGAGTCAAAAAGAGCTGGGGATGAGCAAAAGAAAAGCGTAATGCTCGGAGGCCAAGTGAAGGATTTTGTTCGTAAAGAACGTCACCAGAACACTTAGCAAGCGCCTCTGGGGAGATGGTTTTATCACCGCCTAAATCTGCTGTTCGAATGATGACAGGTTGTCCTTTCATTGAACGAATCACGCGAGAATATGCATTGACTTGTTCTTCTTCAGACGGTAAATCATCACGATTCATGAACAAGGGAAGTGCGATATTGGCATAAAGACGAATAGCATGCCCATCTAATGTGACGGCATCAAAATTTTTAATTTTCTTTAAACGTCTTTTATCAGCAGCAAGCGTTCTCATGCGAGATCGAGCTTGTCGCTTTTGCTCAGGAGTTGGATTTAATTCCAGTACCTTTTCGTCGGTGTTTAGGAGCAAAGGCTGATCGTTGATGAGAAGCTCTTTAGCGTGTTTGACGCCAACTAATGTAGGTATTTCGAGGGATCTAGCTAAGATG
>CALESB010000020.1 GCA_937906995.1 uncultured Sutterella sp. | reverse complement strand
CCTCAATAATGAACACTGTTCCTTTATGTGTAGCGCGACACGATAAATTACCCCTGTAACGACATCAGAATTGACCCCAGCAAATGAGGTCAACGTTATAGGAGTAACGATGAAGAAAAAATGGCGCAAAATTAGAGACGATAAATTTCAACGTCGAGCAAATGGAGGTCCAAACGTTATGCTCAACGACAACGTCGTCTCAGTTATTAGAAGTCTATTTCACGAAGATCAGCTTGCCATTAAGGACATTGCACGTCGCTTAAGCATAAGCCGTAACACTGTCCGCAAATGGGTTCGTAATCCAGAACTCCCAGTTGTAGTCAAGAGCCGTCCATTGAGTCCTGGACGCGAGTTTCTAGAATCTAACCGAGACGCAGTTAAGGCAGAGTTTTACAACTGTGAACTGCGCTGCCTGCCTTTACAGAGAACCTTGCTCGAGAAGTATCAAATTGAGATTCCACTGCGAACCTTAGAGCGCTTCTGTAAACCTCTTAGAGAGGCTGTGAAACTTCCTGATGCGCCCTATAAACGCTTTGAGACAAAGCCTGGCGATCAAATGCAAATCGATTTTGGCACCAAGAAGTTAATAGTAGGTGGTCAGGAAATAGCTGTGCACATCTTTGTTGCCAAGCTTGGGTATAGCCGTCGAATTTTTGCAAAGGCTTTTGTTGGTGAAAGCTTTGCTGAATGGGCGGATGGTATTGAATCGGCTTTCGCATTCTTTGGAGGACGCCCCGTCCGCATAGTGTGTGACAACGCTACCCCATTGATCAATACTCAGCACCCCAAGAAGAAGCTAACCGATCGTTTTGACAGCTTCTGTAAGTATCATGGTGTCGTACCAGTCGCCACGGCAATCCGTAAACCCCGCTCAAAGGGCAAAGTTGAGAACGCCGTTAAATACGTCAAATGGAACGCTTTGGTGGGTAAGCAATTCAATGACTTGCAAGAACTGAACCAATGGCTTGTCAGATGGTCTTTGACTGTGTCAGATAACCATGAGATGAATCTCTGGAACCGTAAGGTCACTCCCAAACAGCTATTCATCCTCGAAAAGCATAAGCTGCTACCGCTCAAACCAAGAATTGCGGTTTGGCGAGAAGAAGTTCGTGTGGTGGATAGTTGTGGCCTTATCCGCGTCGATAATGCCGCATACCGAGTTCCTGACGCTCTCATCGGCAAGAAGGTCCAAGTTCTCATCTCAGAAGAAACAATCAAGGTTTTCTCACCAGGCGAAACTACAATCGAGTTGGATAAGGTTAGTCAAGTATACCGTCCAACTGAAAGTTCTGAAAGAGGCTCAGAGGATAGTGTCGTGATTTTTGATGCAAATGATCCCCTTCGTCAAAATCCGTTACAGCGTCCTTTGAATCAGTACGATGAACTTACTGATTGGAGTACACCTCTATGACGGCAGCAATTCGTGATAGCGATAAACGGCTGATAGAAGGCGCGTCAAGGCTTCGGTTGCCATGGATTAGAGACCATATGACAGAAATGCTTGAGACCGCTATAGAAGCCAAAATGACTCCTAGAGAGGTACTTGAGTATTTCTTTACGACTGAAATTCAACAGCGAGAAGTCAATCGAATTCAGATCGCTACTATGGCTGCTCATTTTCCAAGGGTATGTACGCTTGAGAATTTCGATATGGCTGCGCAACCCTCATTGGATCCCGGCGTTATCCGTGAGCTATTCAATTTGGAGTGGGTAAAGGCAGGTGAAAATGTCCTGTTTTTGGGGCCACCAGGCGTGGGTAAAACACATCTAGCTATCGCGTTAGGACGACGTTGTATTGCGGAAGGGCTTTCAGCAAGGTTTTACTCAGCAGCGGCTTTGCTAGAGCTGTTAGAAAAAGCTCAAGCGGAAGGATGTTTGACGCAAAAGCTCAATGAGATCAACAGGTACAAGCTCCTCATTATTGACGAGATTGGATACCTACCATTTTCTGCGGCGTCAAGCTATTTAATGTTTCAGCTAGTCAGCAAGCGGTATGAGAATAAAAGTATCGTTGTAACGAGTAATCGCCCTCCTGGGGAGTGGGGACTGATCTTTCAGGATCCAACCGCTGCCACGGCTATTCTCGATCGTTTAATTCACCATTCAACCATTGTCACGATACGAGGTGATAGTTACCGTGCAACACAGGCGAAGAAAAGGAATGTGAAGCACAGTAAAACCAAGATTGGGGC
>CALESB010000019.1 GCA_937906995.1 uncultured Sutterella sp. | reverse complement strand
CCAGAGATTGTATCCATCGATTAAAATCGATGGTTTTACGGCTGTTTCTATAAACACGGTCGGCTTCAATAGGAACAAAATGCGAATTCATCTGCATCTCCTCATAGTTATTTTGAAAGCACTAACGCAAAACTTATTTTTGACGATAGCGACTCATCTCTTCAATCGCTTGCAACAAATTGGGTGTGCGCGCTTTATTTTCACTTTCTCGATAGTGACGATCTTTAAAGTCTAAAAAGCCTGCGGCATTCATCAAAACAATGCGATTTTCCTCGACAATGGCAGAGCTTTGATAGCTACCAGAAATAAACCATTGACGATCATTCGGCTCCCAAAGAGAACTTCCTACGGAATAGTCCACAATGGGATTGGTACAGCCAAGCACCTCAGGCATAAGAGTCGCGGTGATATCGTACGCTGTTGTTTGATGCTCATAGACCTTAGGACCTTCTTTACCCGGCCAATGAACGATTAACGGGATCTTGATTTGAGCATCGGTGAAGTTACCATTGTGTCCCCAATAGTTTTGATGATTATCGTTAAATTCTTCACCATGGTCAGAAGAGATAATCACAATCGTATTTTCCAACAACCCTTTATCTTTTAAAATATTCCACACACGCTCAATATTTCGATCTGTGTCCACAACAGCGTTCTTATAAAGATTAAAGTACTCCATCGGGTCCAAATCATTATTTAGCTTTAGATTGTTAACGGTTTCCCAAGCTGGCGTAAATGTCGGCTTTCTTGATGGATCCGTGCTATAGGCATGAATGTTATCGAAAAAGATAAAGCTAAAAAATGGCTTTTTAACTTGGCTTACCCAAGCTTCAAAATCATTCACACTATCAACGTCACGCTCCCATGACGTATTGCCCTCTGACATCAAACGAATATCCGGAACAGAGGCAAAGACTGTCTTATTGAATTCGGGCGACGTTAATCGAGCAGAAGCAAAAGCCTCAATCTCATAACCTTGCTTTTGTAGTGAGGTCACAAATGCCGAAGGAACTTGAGCGGCAAAAACGGAATGCCAATAGGATGGAGGCAAACCATAAAAAAGCCCAAAGATACCAGCACGAGTTGCATTACCACTGGAATAGTGATTTTCAAAACGAATATTCTCCTCACTAATTTTCCAAGCATACGGCATATTCGTCGGGTTGAGCATGTCGGATCTGAGGCAATCCGACAAAATGAAAACAATGTTGAGAGGCTTGGCTTCTTTAAAGTTCAAGGGCTTTAATGGATAAGCCATAACCCCATTTTCAGAGACTTTCACTTTCTCAACCTTTTCACTTGTCCAACCCATTTTGGCCATAAAGGACGTCATCGTTAACGGACGAACACCTGGAACGGATTCACTGAGCGTAGAAATCGGCGTGACTTGTAAGGCAACAGCATATGCATGAGACAAATTGCCAACAATAAAAGCTGAAATAAGCATTAAGCTCCAGGGCAATACACGACACGTTTTATTTGATAAGAAATTGGTTACCCACACCAAAGCTGAGGATCCCACTAAGATACCAGCAACAAGCAACAGAATTTGGATCCACATATCAAATGAGAAGTGAATAACTTCACTACCTCCATTGATAAATAAGTCAACCATGGCCCAATTCAAATGAAAGCGATAAAGCTGGAAAACAAACGTGTCTGCCATCATCGCTGTCAATATAAGAGAAGACAATAACCACGACCAAACTAATGTTGTCTTACTCTTAAAGTAATAAGCCACTGGAAAAATCAAACACAAACCAACAAGAAGGCCAAAAACAAAAAATTGACCACTCGCCAACGATAAAAAGTGCCCCCATTGCCAAAGAGAGAGATTTTGAACCACAGTTAGGTAACGTAGCGAAACACCAAACAAGGCAATCGCCAAACATATAGAGAACCAAATACAAAAACGTAAGGGATTTTTCATTTTTTTCACACAAATAAAAGGCCAAGTTAGAGCATGCTCGAACTTGGCCGTTTTTTAAAGCTGTCAGCGAGTATTACTCATCCTTATTATCTTCATATTCTTCAATATGGATCAAGGCATTGGCAATAATAGCCGTTAAACCACCTGTTGTAATGCCTGAAGAGAAAATACTACGCAAAGTTTCTGGAAATTGCGTCAAGATTTCTGGAACCATTTCAACGCTTAAGCCTAAAGAGAAGCTCAAAGCAATCACTAAGATGGACTTACGATCAATTCGTTGGCTAGCGATAATACGAAGGCCAGCTGCAGCTACCGTACCAAACATCAATAAAGTAGCGCCCCCTAAGACAGGATCCGGCATCAAACTAAACACTAAACCAATGGCTGGGAATAAACCCAACAAGACTAAGAAGCCTGCGATAAAGTAACCTACATAGCGACTGGCCACACCCGTTAACTGAATCATCCCGTTATTTTGAGCAAAAATAGAGTTCGGGAAAGAATTCAACATACCAGCAATCATGGAATTAAAGCCATCGGCCAAAATACCACCTTGGGCACGCTTCATGAACTTTTCACCACGCACGGGTTGACCAGAAATCATGGAGTTAGCCGTCACGTCACCATAAGCTTCAATGGCGGTAATCATATAAACCAAACCTAAGCCAATAATGGCACCCCAATCAAAAGAAATGCCATACTTAAATGGGACTGGGATATTAAAGCCACCGTAACTTTTAACAGCTGAAAAGTCCACCATACCAACATACCAAGCAACGGCGTAACCGATCGCCAACCCCAAAACAATAGAACTCATGCGAAGGTAGCGATTGGAGCTACGATTAAAGGCAATAATGGAACACAGCACAAGAGCTGCAATCCCAAGATTTTGGAAACTACCGAATGTACCGTTGGCCTTAGCGGCAAAGCCACCACCACAAGCGATGATGCCAACCTTAATCAAGCTCATACCGATTAAAGTGACAACAATGCCAGAGATTAAAGGTGTAATGATGCGACGAGTGTACTTCAAAATACGGCTAACAAACATTTCCACCGTAGAAGCAGCAATCGTTGCACCAAAAACGCTTGCCAAACCTCCCGTCATACCAGCAGAAATGATCGGACCAATGAAAGAGAAGCTCGTACCTTGAATGCAAAGCAATCCACAACCGATAGGACCCACTGTACGGCATTGAATAAATGTCGCAATACCGGAGACCATTAAAGACATAGAAACTAAATAACTCGTAGTTTCCAAATCAAGTCCCATTGCACCGGCAATAATCAAAGGGGGCGTCACGATGGCGACAAAAATAGCCAACATATGTTGTAAGGCCGCAAAAATCGTATCCTTTAATGGCGGACGATCTTCCAAACCATAAATCAATTCAGAAGAAGGTTTTGCGACTTCGGTCGCTTTTTGCAAATCTAACTCAGCCACGCTGCTTTTCCTTAACGCAAAGTAATTTTACGATCATCGAGACTATCGATAATTGCCAACGATTCCACATGGACGCCTAAATCACGCAACTCATTGCCACCGGCTTGAAACCCCTTTTCAATCAAAAAGCCCATACCAACGAGTTCTGCACCAGCTTGGTTAACCAAGTCAATGATGCCCTTGGCTGCGTTACCATTGGCTAAGAAGTCATCGATAAAGAGCACCTTATCGCCTTCTTTCAGGTAATCCTTGCTGACACAAACATCATACGTACGATTCTTGGTAAAGGAATAAACCTTTGTTGCCAACATATTTTCCATCGTGCTTGGGACTTTTTTCTTCGCAAACACAACGGGCAACTCCAACAAATAACCCACCATAATCGCCGGCGCGATACCACTGGCCTCAATCGTCAAAATCTTATTGATTTCCGTACCAGCAAATCGACGAACAAACTCCACTGCCATGGATTTCATCAAAATAGGGTCCATTTGATGGTTAATGAAGTTATCAACCTTGAGAATACCGCCGTCAAAGCATTTGCCGTCTTTGAGGATTCGCTCTTTGAGTGCTTTCATAATGTGCCTTCAGAATCGAAGAAAAAAGAAGATGCGAAATTATATAGTAGAAAACAAAAAAGCAACCGAAAGGTTGCTTCTAAGTGATGGCGTCCCCACGGGGATTCGAACCCCGGTACCGACCGTGAAAGGGTCGTGTCCTAGGCCTCTAGACGATGGGGACCTAAAACATTTTCTTTTGGTGGAGGTAAGCGGATTCGAACCGCTGACCCCTTGCATGCCATGCAAGTGCTCTACCAACTGAGCTATACCCCCAAAAGAGAAAACGAAGTTTATAGGATTTTTTTTCGCTTTGCAAGTGTTTTTGCAAAAATTTTTTAATATTTTTTCCGCTTTTTCGCTTTCTCTTTATGAATCAATGCATTAGAACTTAATGCGTTCAGCTACAGGCTTACCAGGATCAACCACTAAGGCATCAATACCCATGGAACGAACATGATCTGCACCTTGTTCCGTACAAATGACCGTACCACCACAGCCTTGAACTTGACCGCCCTTAAGAACAGTCTTACCCTTCACAAAGCTAGCAACGGCCTTTTGTGCATTCATATCAAAAATAGTGATATCAGCATCAGCGCCAACGCTCAAGTGACCCTTATTATCTAAGCGCAACATACGAGCGGGGTTCAAACTGGTCTTAGCGACAAATTCCGGCAAGGTCAAAACGTCTAAACGAACCAAAGATAAGCCTTGTTCCAAAATAACGTTGCGTGGGATGCAACCACCGTCAGTGGAGATAGCATCAACAACGAAGCTACCATCAGCACGCTTAGCTTGAGACAACATAATACGGGGCAACGGCGGATTGACATTGAAAGAACCGCCAACGTCCGTATTGCAGCTCTTCCAAAGAGCAAGACCTTCTTCACCCGTAACAAGATCAGAGTAACCACCGGCATCATAGACAGCCCAAACACGCTTGGCCTTAAAGGCGCCTTCGATACCTTCCTTATCCGGCGTGAAGCCAAAACGCTTCAAGCAGTTACCCGTCACCTTAGATTGAACTTCGCCATTTTCAAAGCACGTCAAGCGCGTACCATTACGCGGAGAAATGTAGCTTTCGCAGTGGATGTGGTCATTTGCTAACAACAAATCGATGGCTTCGCGCGTTTCGTCCAATTCAGAACGAATAGCACCACGACAATAGGCATTGATATGAGCCAAGTGCAAGAAGTTACCCTTACTCATTTCAACGGCTTCACGCATCCCTTCAATGTTCGAACCATGTTCACTCGTACCGGCATGCCAAGCAATGTAAGCACCGTGCTCAAGAGCCGTCTTAATTAAAAGAGAAGAGACTTGGGGCTTAAGTGGATAGTGACCACCTAAGAGCTTGACACCCAAAGCACCCGTCTTCATCGATTCTGAAATCAAAGCATCCATTTCTGCTTTGCTTGGTTCATTGGTCTTGAAGGTAAAGGGAGGAGAGGCATATTGCAAAATTGCCATATTGATGCCACTGCCGTGTTGCGGAATGTTCTTCAAAACATTGTCCAAAGGACCTGCCATATCCAAGCACGTCGTGACACCGGCCATTGCCAACATCTTATAGCCGTATACAGAACCCCACATTTCCCCCAAGTGAACGTGACTGTCGATGATACCCGGTTGTAATACATAACCCGTGTAGTCTTCCACAACACGAGCCTTACCGCCAGGCAAATCAACACCGACTTCAGCAATCACACCATTTTCAATAGCAACGTCGCGAATTCCATCGATGTTGTTGAGCGGGTCAACAACTCGAGCACCCTTTAACAATAAGTCCCACATACTGATTCTCCTTGAGGGGAACATTAATAATCTCGTCAATTACACTGTAACCAACGACCTTAAGAGTCTATTCTAGACCACCGTAATACCAAATTCGGCATATATCGTTATTAACACTAATATGCCTGCCTTATCTTCGCGATTTTAGTGTTGAAATTACATCGCCTCATTACTGCAGAAAACCATTAATACTTTTTTGCGAAAAATCGAGACAAAAAATTGCCCTATTGCTTTGAATTTTTGGCATACTTTGTGCATCAAGAATTCAAGCTCCTATGCCTCCATCAGATCCTTTGAGGCACATAACCAGTGAGGTACTAACACCCACTGAAGAGGGAGTTTAACTCACCGCTTTTGTATTTGTTTTTTGTTATTTAACTTTTGGAGATTTCCCATGAAATCGGATATCGAAATTGCTCAAGAAGCGCAATTGGTTCGTATCGATGATCTTGCACATTCCGCAGGCTTATCGGATGCTGAATTTGAACCCTATGGTCGTGACAAGGCCAAAGTGCAACTTGATCCCTCTCGCAAACCCCACGGTAAACTTATTTTAGTGACGGCCACCTCTGGTATGCCCGCTGGCTCCGGTAAGACCACAACTTCTATTGCTTTAACGCAAGGCTTAAAGAAGTTGGGCGAAAAGGCTGTTGTCGCTTTGCGCGAGCCTTCCCTTGGCCCATGCTTCGGCATGAAGGGCGGCGCCGCTGGTGGTGGCTACTCTCAAGTTTTACCGATGGAAGCTATTAACTTGCATTTCACGGGCGACTTCCACGCAATCACTGCTGCTAACAACCTTTTAGCAGCCATGATTGACAATGCTCGTCATTGGGGTCAAGTGGATCTTAAAACGGTCATCTGGCGTCGCGTTGTGGACGTTAACGACCGTATGCTTCGTAATATGGTCAGTGGCTTGGGTGGCCCCGCCAATGGCATTCCCACCGAAACGGGCTTTGACATTACGGTTGCTAGCGAATTAATGGCTGTCCTTTGCTTGGCTACGGACTTGGACGATTTGCGCGCTCGTTTGGATCGTTTAGTTGTCGGCATTAAGCGTGATGGCTCTGCTTATACCTGTAAAGAATTGGGGGCTACGGGCTCTTTGATGGCGCTTTTATTAGATGCTATGAAGCCTAACCTTGTTCAAACCCTTGAAGGTAACTTGGCTTTTGTCCATGGTGGCCCATTTGCCAATATCGCCCACGGTTGTAACTCTGTCATGGCCACAAAGGCTGCTCTCACCTTAGGTGACTGGGCCATTACCGAAGCAGGTTTCGGTAGTGACTTGGGTGCCGAAAAGTTCATGAACATCAAGTGCCGCATGGCAGGCTTAACGCCGGCAGCCATTGTCTTGGTTACTTCTACAAAGGCTTTGAAATGGCACGGCAATGTCCCGTTGCCTGAAATCGGTAAGCCTAACGTTGAAGCTTTGCGTGCTGGTCTTTGCAACCTTGATGCCCATATTGACAACTTGAAGCACTTCGGACCCAACATTGTGGTGAGCTTAAACCACTTTGCTAGCGACTTGGATGAAGAAATCGACATCATTGCTAAACATTGTGAAGAAAAGGGTGTCCGCTTTGCTATCTGTGATGGCTTTGCTAAGGGCGGTGAAGGTGCCGTTGAATTGGCTCGCGCCGTTATGGCCGCTGCCGAAGGTGAAGTCAAGCCCTTGAACTACAGCTACGAAGCCGATGACGACATCTTAACGAAGCTCGAAAAATTGACAGTCAATGTCTATGGTGGCAAGGGTATCGAGTTGTCCGCTGCCGCAAAGAAAGACTTAAAGCAAATTCAAGAATTGGGCTTTGACAAGTTACCGGTTTGTGTTGCCAAGACGCCGTACTCTTTGTCTCACGAGTCCAACTGGTTGGGTGCTCCGAAGGGCTTTACCTTACCAGTACAACGCTTGATTTTGAACGCAGGCGCTGGCTTTGTTGTTGCTACGACAGGCTCCATCATGCGCATGCCTGGCTTACCTCGCCAACCGGCTGCATTGCACATTGACGTTGTCAACGGCAAGATTGTTGGCTTGTCCTAATCAATAAACTAGAACACAAAACTCAGTGTTCTATCCGGAAAAGAGCAGTTATTCAGACTGCTCTTTTCTTTTTGTTACAATAGCAAACTCAATGATTTTTTAATCACTCTTTTAGTAAGCGTGCCAATGTTTCACAGTCTTTTTGTTCGTGAAGGCAAAATGCCAAAAGCATTGACCTTTCCCTACCATTATGAGCCTCATCCCTGGGTGAGAAAAGCGGCTTATTGCATTCGCACGCATCTAGAAAATAACGCTCAAGGTCAGCCAGGTCGACTTGTTGCTGTTTTAATCGTCCAAAGAAAAAATGGACAACTGGGTTTTTATGCTGGTTGTGACCAATTTGATACGGATGATGCTTTTTTTGTTAAAAGCTTTTGGCAACAATTACCCCCGGCTCATTTTCCTAAAATCAAAACAGATTATTTAGAAAAGGCTTTAGAGCAAAGAGCGAAAGCCGAAGAAGCTTATATTCAATTTCGAGCCGCTGCCAGAGAACGTAAAACTAAACGACGTTTTGCCCGAATGGAGGCTAACGTTGACACTGACGCTTTAGCACTTGAGAGCCAGCGCGACTCTCGCGAGTTAGATCGTCTAAAAGCAGTTTTGTCTCAGGCTATTCATGAGGAAGAAAAGTCTCACGCTCGTATTCAAGCAGAGACTCAAAAAGCATTGCTTGCCGACTGGCAGCATCGCTTAGGGAGTATTCGTCTCTCTAATGTACTAAATCAAAACCAAACACTCTTTCACTTACTTTCCGACTATATCGAAAAAGAAGAGTGGCTTAAGGCCTTATTACGCTCAAGCCTTCCGGCGCTCATTCACCAAGCAAGAACACATCACGAAAAAATTGTTGCCTTTGGTTCTTTCTGGTGGGGTCGTTTGCCCTCTCACGATGTGCGTCAGGATGGTGTTTTTTATAGTTTTGCTAAAGAACGCCACGCACCTCTTTTAGATTTTCAATTAAAAGGAATGACACTAGAACCCAACCAATTGGCAATTGATCATTTCAAGGATTGGGTTCCTGAAATTATTTATGAAGACAGTGACCTTGTTGCTGTCAATAAGCCAGCAGGTCTTTTATCAGTTCCAGGAAAGCATGCCGTACGTAATGTCTACGATACGATTTTAGCCATGTATCCTAATGCGACCGGTCCCATGCTTTTGCATCGTTTGGATATGGCAACCTCTGGTGTACTGATTTTTGCAAAAACAAAATTTGCTCATCAACAATTACAAAATGCTTTTGCACACGGTCAAATTCAAAAGCGTTATGTTGCGCTATTAGAAAAATGCCCAGAAGAAACCTACGGCGAAATTAATCTTCCCTTGTGTCTTAATCCTTTAGAGCGCCCACGACAAATGGTAAGCCGAGCCTACGGTAAAGCGGCAGTCACTCAATATGAAGTACTAGGACAAGAGGGAGAGTACACACGAGTTGCTTTTTACCCAAAAACAGGCCGTACCCATCAATTGCGTTTACATGCAGCGCATCGTCGTGGTCTTAACTCTCCTATTGTCGGTGATGACCTTTACGGACATCCTGCTGATCGACTTTATTTACATGCTCACTCTTTAACGTTCACACACCCAAGAACAAAAGAAGTGATCACTATTGATGCAAAAACACCATTTTAGGTTATCGAACCTAAGGACAATCCTCAAGGCGAAGTCATGCCTCGCAGCATAAGATATTCCCATCGATTGGGAATATCTCTATGGAACTCTTTTTCTATCATCTAGAAGTTTGTCTACCACTTTTTCTTTTGGTCTTTCTTGGTTGGGGACTGATTAAGTGTAAAGCCTTTAATAATCAGACAAGTCTAAGTTTGGGAAGTTTTACCTTCCGTCTTTTGATGCCAGTTATGCTCTTTGACTTGATGAGTGACTTATCTTCTCTTCCACCCATTGACTACCGAGCTATTGGTGTTTTTGCTATTTCTTGCGTGATTGTGTTTTTCTTAGGGCGTTTTTTAGGACAAAGCTTTGGTCTAGACAACACTGGAAAAACCGTGTTTGGAATGGCGGCCATTTTTGGAAATAATGTTCAATTAGGTGTTCCCATTGTTCAAGTGAGTCTGGGAGAAGCGGCGATTCCAACACTCAGCCTCATTGTCATTTTCAGCGTCATTACCATGTGGACGGCAGCCATCGCCTTTGTTGAGTTTGGCAAGCCTGAAAGCACAAAAGATCTTAAGAAAGTAGCACTATCCTTGCTTCGAGTTTTTAAAAATCCAATCGTATTTGCCATCCTTTTAGGCAGTGCCTTTAGTTTTACTGGTTTAAAACTTCCTCATTTTCTCGACCAATCCATTGGACTCATTTCCACTGCAACAACCCCAATCGCTTTGATTGTTGTTGGGATGGGGTTGGCTCAACATCAGTTCACAGCAGGTCTTCCAAAAGGCTTAAGTATTACAGTACTTAAAATAATTGTTCAACCACTATTAGTTTTTGGTTTAGCCAAACTTTTTAGTCTTCCACCACTAGAAACCTATACGGTCACTTTGACAGCGGCTTTACCTGTGGCCATTAATATCTACTTGATGGCAACTGACTTTAGAAGTGAAGAAGGTGCTGCCAGTAACGCTATCTTTGTTTCCACATTGCTGTCGGCTATGGCCATTCCCATTACTTTAACTTTAATGGGCGTTAATTAACCTTGTTAACGATAGGCACGCATTCTTTGCGTACCTATCGTTTGATTCACTATCGACGAACGTTCGTATCACTCATATCGACAACAATAGCTTCATAGCCATTATCATTGACCACCTTTTTCCCCTTCTCACTCGTGATAACCTTCATCGATTGACCATAAAGCACGCCGTTTTTCATATTAACGCACCCATTGACAATCGTTTCTACTGCGACAGCTCTGTCATAATCAATAATCGTAATATCGGCGCAAGCTCCTTCAGAGAAATGACCACGATCGCCTAAGCGAAGATAGCGAGCACCTGCAATACTGGATTTTTGAACAAACTCTGACAAAGTTAATGCGCCAAATTTCACTAAGTTAATCCCCATTGGAACAATCACATTGCGAGGCACACAACCACCGTCCGTTGACATGGAGTCAATCACAAATGATCCGTCGTCACGCTTGGCTTGTTGAAGCATTAAACGAGACACCGGAGGGTTGACCGTAAAGCTACCCATGCCTTTAAAGCCATTAGCTTCCCACTGAGCAATCCCCTCATCACCTCCTAAAAGTTCCGTCACCAGTTTCCCGTCACGCATAATAAAAAGAATTCCTTGCTTAAAAGCCGCGCGGATACCTTCTTTAGTGACAGGTAACTTGAAAATTTCTAAGCAACAACGTGTCACATGATCTGGCAACGTACCGTCCTCTAGCACATCAATCACCGTACCATTTAAGGGACTCATGTAAGCATCTGACCAAACATTGGGATTTTGCTTAAGCATCTCAATGGCTTCTTGAGATTCGATTTCCGGAGCGCGAATGTGTCCGCGACAATAGGAATTGACGTGAGCCAAATGCAACGGCAAACCGTCAGCTGTTTCAATGGCTTCTTTCATCCCACCAATATTGGAGCTTGAAGTCATGGAACCAGCATGCCAAGCAACAAAGTTATGCTTTTCGTAAGACAGCTCTATCGCATCCCTGCAGACTTCAACAGGTAACGGCCAATGGCCCCCAATTAATTTGATCCCTAAAGCACCATTCGTTGTGGATCGCTCAATAAAGTCTGCCACCTGAGAGCGAGCGGGGCTTTTTGTCCCGCATTCTTTCATCGGATCAAAACCTTCCATAATGGCAACATTCATGCCCGCACCTTCGGTTCGTGCGTACTTATAAAGGTCCAAATAAGGTCCTGCCATATCAATGCAAGATGTCACACCGGAAAGAGCGGCCATACGGTAACCATTGGAGCCACCAAATACACTACCTAAATGTAAGTGACCATCAATGACACCAGGAACAACCAAGAGTCCCGCACAGTCCTCGACCGCTTTAGTTAAACCTTGAAGATTTTCTCCAACAGCAGCGATTTTCCCATTTTCAATGGCGACATCCATAATGCCATTACGGTCATTAGTCGGGTCAACAACATGACCATTTTTTAAGAGTAGGTCCCACATTTCATAAACTCCTACAAAGAAATAGATTACGGTTCGCAACCGTTAGAAAATGACATAAGTTACTGCGAGCACGGCCAAGCAAGCCGGAGCGGTTCTCTTAACGATTTCAACAGGATTAACACCCGCAATACCTGCAGCAATAATCAAACCACCACACAAGGGAGAACTCGTCCGTCCTAAGGCACCGGCCATCACAGCCAAATACCCCAAATCGGGAATTGTCGTTCCAAATTGTGCAGCATGAGGCGTCACTGCTTCATTAAAGGCGAAAGCAGCCGCATCACCAGAGCCCGTCATAAGTCCCATCACATAGGGACCAACACTGCCTCCGATCTTTGCCCATTCATTTGAGTTTCTTAAGAAGTCGACCAAAAGATCAATCACGCCAGCCGCTTTTAAACCTGCTGCAAACACGCCGGCAGCAATAATGATCCCCAAAATATTGGCGTAAGCCTTTCCCATACCATCAAAGAATTTGCGAGTCACATCCGCTGGATTACTACGCGTAATGGTTAATGCATAAGCAGCACCAATTAGCATAGCCGTAGCCACAGAAATTTTAAGATCCGTATAAAGAGTGCAATAGAGCAAAATCGCAACGGGAATTAGAGGGGCTACAGCGTAGAAAATATTGACCTTTTCCGGTAATGCATTGTCTTTGTTTTGCTCAACGGTCAACTCTCCAAAACCGTCTTTTCGGAAATCCTTGTAAATAAGGCAAACTGCTGTTA
This sequence comes from uncultured Sutterella sp., assembly GCA_937906995.1. Classification (GTDB taxonomy): domain Bacteria; phylum Pseudomonadota; class Gammaproteobacteria; order Burkholderiales; family Burkholderiaceae_F; genus Aphodousia. The sequence goes on along the minus strand of CALESB010000019.1, from coordinate 58,653 downwards.
AACCAATAACGAGACCTGAGAAAATAATGAAGATTTTGTCACTCATTAAAATGATGAGATCCATCACTTCCATATCTGCCAACTTCGCCACGAAAACATTATGAGCAATACCTGGGTTATAGTAGGCAGGGAAAACTGAGGCCACAATGGAACCCGCAGCAATAGCAGGATGGAAACCGGCTCTCACCAAAATCGGAATCAGTGTTGGCCCGATAGCCGCACAAATCCCAGCAGTTGATGTAATCGCTACGGAACAAACTGCCGTGATGCACATCCCAACTGGTAACAAGAAAATACCCAACTTACCAACTGGTTTTAAGAGCAAAGCAACCAAATGAACATCGCACTTTGTCAAAGCGATCACCGAAGCAAAACCCATGGCAGAACAAATCGCGATAATTAATGACGATTTTGTCATGGAAGCATCAAACTGATGAAATGCCATCATTGGATCTAAAGAAATACATGCCATCAAAAAACCGGCCGTAATTAAAACCAATCGTGTTTCATAACGTTTGATCAGCGCATAAATCGTCCCTATGACGATAATTAGGCTAGCAAAAAGCGATAAAGTCATGTCTGATCTCCATGCAATTAAATCTCTTCTATTCTTCTCTTTTACTAACCGACCCTCAATTAGAATTAACCCTTTGTATTTAAATGATAAATTTTTATTTACCTTAAAGGTTTTCCCTTAAATCTTTTGTCGTTAAGGTAAATACCAAATAAAAAAGCCAAACGTCTTTAGTCAACGTTTGGCTCTTTTATTTAAGATTAATAATCTAAGCTAAGCTCTGTAACTGCACAAGTTTTGCATACCTACCATTGAGACTCATCAAGCTTAGATGGGTACCTTGCTCAACGATTCTTCCGTTTTCCATCACAATGATTTGATCGGCATTTTCAATCGTTGATAAGCGATGGGCGACCGTAATGGTTGTACGTCCCTTCGTAACAGTTTCAAGCGCAAGCTTAATCTTATGCTCACTTTCGCTATCAAGCGCACTGGTTGCCTCATCAAAAATTAAAATTCGAGCATCCTTCAAGAAGGCTCTTGCAATAGACAAACGTTGCTTTTGACCACCGGAGAGTTTGCCACCAAACTCTCCAACCGGAGTATCTAATCCCTCGGGCAGTTGACGCACAAAATCCCCCAATGCAGCAGCGTCCAAGGCAGCATAAATCTGCTCATCGGTCACAGCCTTTAATCCATAAGCTAAATTAGCCCGAATCGTATCATCAAACAAAACAATATCTTGGGTCACAAATGCAATATGTCGACGCAGACTTTCACGTGTTAACTGCGTGTAATCAATGTCGTCAACACAAATCTTTCCAGACGTCGGCTCCCAAAAACGTGGCAACATATTGATAATTGAGCTCTTTCCTGAACCCGATAAGCCAACCAATGCAACGTGTTCACCCGGTTTAATTGTCAAATTGAAGTCTGATACGGCCTCTTTTGAAGCGCCAGGATAGGTTAGACCCACATGATCAAAAGTGACTTTGCCTTTCATGTCGGAAAGTTCTTTTGTTCCCGTTTCTTCCTCTAGTTTAACATCCATCATTTCAAAGACACTCGTCGCAGCAGCACTCATCGTTGCTAACGTGGCATTTAACCCCGATAGATGATTAAGTGGATCTCGCATCAAAAGCATTGCACTTAAGAACGTAATAAATTCACCCACTGTAATGAGCCCTTGTTGTGCTTCAAACATAGCAACGCTTACCACCACTGCCACACCTAACATGGAAATAACATGCGTCATTGGCGTTGACATGGCCTTTAACTTCACTAAGTGCACTTGCTCGGTACGAATCTTGCGGTTTACTTCATTGAATTTTGTTTCTTCAATCGCATAGGCATCATTAGCTTTCACCAATTTATTGGCTGTGTAGGCATCTTGGACAACACCAATGAGGCGCCCCCACGTTTTCTGGTTGGATGCCACCATTTTTTTTGATCGCTTCGAAATAAACTTCATTGCGCTCACAAGCAATGGTGCCATTAACAGCATCACAATTGACAATTGCCAGTTGTAATAAAAGAGAACCCCTAACAAGCCAACTATTTGCAACGAATCCTTCACAATCATGACACAAGACTTCGTGACAGCAGCCAAAGCCTGGTTGCCTTCATTCATGAATTTTGTGCCGATCTGAGACGTCGTGTAGTGTTGGTAACTTGCAAATGGCCAACGAATGATTCGGTCAAACATTTCACCCCGAATCTTGATGAGAGCTTTTTGACTTGCTAAACCTAACCAGTAATCACCTAAATAATTACTTAAACCATAAATAACGGTAATACCAATTAAAGTCAGAGGCGCTGCCAAAATAATTCGAGGATCTTTTTCATAAAATCCTAAATCGGTCATTTTGCCCAACAACGTTGCAATTAACGATGAGGTAGCAGCATTCACGCCAAGCGCTATCGCGGCTAAAAATAAAAGACCAACATGAGGCGTCACATATTTATATAAACGCTTTAACTCTGGAGAAAACCATGAAACGCTTTTTTTAGACATTTTCCAACTCCATCTTTTCTAAAGAAGACAGAGACTGCAGTTTCACTAAACGAGCATAAATTCCGTTCTTCTCCATTAACATTTCATGATTACCAATTTCTTTAATCTCACCCTGATCCATCACCACGATACGATCCGAATTTTTAATTGTTGATAAACGATGAGCAACTGTAATGCAAGTCCGACCTTTCATAACCTCTTCTAAGGCATCTTGGAAATGCTTTTCACTTTCACTGTCTAAAGCACTCGTGGCTTCATCCAAAATTAGAATCGGCGCATCTTTCAAAAGGGCTCTAACGATGGCTAAGCGTTGCTTTTGTCCACCGGATAATTTGCCCCCAGCTTCTCCAACGACGGTGTCCAATCCCAAAGGTAATGAATTAATAAACTGTGTCAGAGAAACCGCCTCTAAAGCTTGATGGATTTTTTCCTCTGCAATATCACCTAACCCATAGGTTAAGTTATAGCGAATGCTCTCGTTAAACAGGAAGGTATGTTGAGAAACGACGGAGAATTGGCGACGAAGGGACTTCATATCAATTGATTTATAGCTCTTACCATCAAAAAGAATTTCTCCTTGAGTCGGTTCCCAATAGCGCAAAATAAGATTAATAAGAGAACTTTTCCCAGAACCGGACGCACCCACTAGCGCAACGTGCTCACCTTCTCCTACTACAAAACTGAAATGACGAACAGATGGTGTTTGGCTTCCTGAGTAAGTTAGTGACACATCCTTAAATTCAATTTTCCCCTTAACTTCTTCAAGAACAATATCACCCGTATTTTCTTCAGATTCAACATCCATCGCCGAAAAAATACCATTTGCAGCAACAGACATGGTTGCAATTGTTCCGTTGAGCTCTGCAAGGCTGCGCAAAGGGGGCAACAATAAGAGCATGGCAGCTAAGAACGTCACAAATTCACCAAAAGAAATATGACCATTTTGCGACTGATATAAAGCAACCGTTAAAACAACGGCAACTCCCATCATAGCCACAATTTGCGTTAACGGACTAGCAATCGATCCAATAGTGATACTTTTCATCACCAAACGTTTAATTCTTTCGTTTAGAGTTAAAAATTTGGCATGCTCTTGATCGTAGCTATTGTAGATTTTGATAAGACCTTGCGCACGATAAGACTCTTGAGCTGTATTCATTAAGTACGCAATCATTTCCTGATTATGCTTAATGACCTTTTTCAATCTCTTGGAAATCTGTTTCAAAATCAAATAAATAATAGGTCCCGTAACAAAAGTAATCAGCGATAACTGCCAGTTGTAATAAATCAAAAGACAAAGCAGAGCAATGACTTGCAAAAAATCACGGAAAAGACGAACCATGGCCTGAGCACTTTTGGTCAACATGCCATTGGCTTCATTTAGGAATCGAGCAGAAAAAACACCACTTGAAAAGTCTTGATACTTTGCAGACTTCCAACGAAGCATTTTAGAAAACATCTCTGAGCGAATTCGCTCTAAAGTCAATTGACTGGATTTCGATAACAAGTAGGCACTCGCATACATACAACCTGCATGAAGTACTGCGATTAAAACTAAACCCAAGGGCGCCGCCCACAGCACCCACGCTTCGCGTTCATAAAAACCAAAGTCTGTGAGCTTACCTAAAAGGGTTGCAATTAAAGAAGAGGATGCTGCGGACACTGTCATACAAAGTAGTGCCAACATTAACTTACCCTTTTCTTTAAGAAAATAGGTTAACAGACGGCGCAACTTAGCATCGATCTTCTTTTCAATCAGGCGAGTGAAGCAATTACTCATTCAATATTCAGCTTATAGTTCTTAAATAAAGCCTCATTTTAAAGGATTCTCACTATAAAAAGTGCTCACGATTAAAGTAGTACATTATTGATTTTTTGTCTTTTTCAACTAAAACAGACTGATTAAATTTTATGAAATAAAAAACAGCAAGATATTCTCCTGCTGTCTTTTATTTTCTTATTGTCAATTAAGAGCGAAACAATCGATGACCGATTTTAGAAAAGCTCTAACTTAACAATTAACGGTTGCTTTAAAAATCTCTTCCAATAGCGCTCATGACGCAAATGGGCAAAGAACTTGATATGTGTAGCAACCGGAATAAAGGAGGCTTCACCAATATTGTCGCAAACCACCAAACGAGTTTTATCTTTGCTAATGCGTTGGCAAAGAATGTTATAGGGCTTAAGTGTCATCGTCACAATATGATTGTCACGAAGATATTGCTTAAATTCGCGCAACATTTCACGCAACTCATCTTTTTCCTCCTCGCTCAACTTTTTACCATCATAAGTTGCTTGCAATGTGCGAGAGGCTTGACCATCAAAGTCAATAATGCGATCGTAGATATACCCTTTACCACAGTCCGTTTCAACCGTACCGTAGTAGCATGGCAAACCGCTCCAATCCGCTAAATAGGTTTGCAGATGTTCGTAATAGGAAATTTCTCGGACGATTTCCTTAGCCCCACCTTTACCAAAATTATGGACAACCTTAATACAACGATCCGGAAACTCTGGATGAGGATAGCAAGTACGATGAAGCCCTTTTCCTAAAGGCTCTACAGTTCCTTGAAGCTTTAACATAACTCAATAAATTAAAAAATAATGCAGATCTTACCAAAACATACATTTATATGGTGTTGAAATAACAAATAAAGCTCCACCATTGGATTATGTATTTTGGATAAATATCTTTTTGATTTACCAAAGAAAACTCCCCGTTAATCCATTTTAACGGAGAGCTCTTAGATAAAAGGCTAGCAAAACTAGCCCAAAGGGCCGATCTTACGCGTAACGTTTGTTCGTACGACGTGCCGGACGCTCAATCGTCTTATCGGCCGTACGTTTTTTAACACGCTTTTTACTTTCGGCCAAACCTTCGTAGCCTTTATCAAAAATATCTTTACGAGAGGCAAACTTGCGTCCGCCCTTATTCGCACCGATGCCAGCCTTTGCACGCAACCCACTACGGGTCTTCGTATCATCTGCCGCTTGCGTCTTTTCAATGCGACCATTACGAGTGAGGCGCTCTTGAACTTCAGGCACAACACCACCACGGGCTTTACCAGCCTTTAAGTCATTAATCCAGCCCTTAACCCACTCTTCAGACAATTCCATCTTAGCGCCACGGGGTAAGTCTTTTGGTAAAAGAACGGCACCAAAGCGAACTCGAATCAAACGCGATACCGTTAAGCCAACCGCTTCAAATGTACGACGCACTTCACGGTTGCGGCCTTCAGCCAACGTCACTCGATACCAGTGGTTAGATGACACGCCCCCAATGTCTTCTACGCGGGAAAATTGTGCAATACCATCATCAAGTTTGACACCCTTTAAGAGCTTTTCTTTGCTCTCTTCTGTCAACTCACCTTGTACACGCACTGCATACTCACGTTCAATACGATAGCGTGGGTGCATCAACATATTGGCAAATTCACCACTTGTCGTAAATAGCAACACACCTTCTGTATTAAAGTCCAAACGCCCCACCGCAATCCAACGAGCACCTTGCACTCTAGGGAGACGATCAAAGACACTCGCACGACCTTCAGGGTCGTCCATAGAAACGATTTCACCCGCTGGCTTGTGGTAGAGCAAAACACGAGGAGCATCGGCCTCTTGAGAGAAATTGCGCTTAACCAATCGACCCTTAACACGAATCATGTCATTGGCTCGCACGCGGTCGCCGACCTTTGCCACGTCACCATTAATCGTGACCACACCCGTAGCAATTAAGGCTTCCATATCGCGACGAGAGCCTAAACCAGCATCAGCCAATACCTTTTGCAACTTCTCGGAATTTGTTGTATCGACCACGCGAGGCGTAGCTGCTTGCAATGCTTCTTGCGCTAAGGGTCTTACTTGACGCATCGGTTGAGTTTTCTTAGCAGGTGCTCGAAATGGCGTATTTTTTTGCGGACGTTGTCCAGCGCGAGCGCCTTGCACTCGAGGCTTTCTACCCGTGGTTGTTCTCATCACTTTGTTCCTCTAAGGATAAGGACGGATTGTCTTCGTCCTTCTTTTGCAATTGTTCGTTTTCAATGGCCTTCATTAAAGGCAAGGCCATGTCTTCTAACTTGGAATGTTCAGCATCAATAGCTGCCAAATAATCCGCTGCTGGAGCCGCTTCTAGAGCCAACTCTTCAGTTTGACCGTCAAAAAATTCAAAATCCTCTTGCGGTGCTTCATCTCGTGGACCAATGGATGGCAACTCTTGCAAACTATTGAGCCCAAGATCCAATAAAAATTGACGCGTTGTAGCAAATAACTCCGGATGCCCAACCGTCTCACGACGCCCAATCACTTCAATCCAATTTCGATCCATGAGCGTTTTAATGGCGTTCGCATTGACTGTCACGCCACGAATTCTTTCAATGTCACCTCGGGTGACCGGCTGTCGATACGCAATAACCGCTAAAGTTTCCATGACAGTTCGCGTATATTTCGGTGCCTCTTCTGGGTGAAGTTTTTCTAAAATGTCACGCATTTGCGCAACGGACTGAAAGCGCCACAGCCCTTCACCAACCTCTTTAAGTTCCAATGCCCTATCTTTCCACTCCTGTTGGAGTTCAATTAACATGGCATGTACTTCAATCCGACTGTAGCGCTTGTCTAAACACAAACGAAGGCTTTGAATTGACAAAGCCGTTTCGCTCGTCAACAAAGCCCCTTCCAATATGTGCTTAGGATTGTCCATTAGCGCCATTATTCAACGTCTCCATCGACATAAAACCAAAATCCGTTTTCACGCACAAAACGGCTCTTTTCTTCCTGTCGAAAGGCGCGCCCTTGCAATTTTCCACGCGCAACAAACGTTACCGTTGCTGCGTCACCGGCTTCTTCCCAATCCTTAATTTCAAGACCTAACCATTTAATCGGATCATCCAACTGGAGTTCTGCTGGACGAGTCGACGAATGCCAAGTCTTCAATAAGTATTGCGAGTCGCCTTTTACAAAAGCCGAATAACGACTTTTCATAAGAGCAAGAGCCGTTGGTGGCACCTCACCCTCATGAAACCGCCCGCAACAGTCCTCGTAGCTCAAAGAACTACCGCAAGGACATAATGCGGGCGCTTTCTTTTTTTTCATAACCGATTAAAAATCAGTCTTATTGACCATCGCGTTCGGCGCGAGCGTGACGGCGACGATCGATTTCGGTCAAATAACGCTTACGCAAACGAATGGTCTTCGGCGTCACCTCAACCAATTCGTCATCATTGATGAATTCAACGGCACCTTCAAGCGTCAATTGAACCGGCGGCACTAAGCGGATAGCTTCGTCCGTACCAGAGGCACGAATGTTGGTTAATTGCTTGCCACGGATCGGGTTCACAACGATGTCGTTATCACGAGCATGGATACCAATAATCATACCTTCGTAGAGCTTGTCACCAGGCTTAACGAACATGCGACCACGATCTTGCAACTTCCACAAAGCGTAAGCAACAGCATCACCGTCGTCTTGGCTAATCAAGACGCCATTGCGACGTTCACCGACATCACCTTCTTTGATCGGACCATAGTCATCAAAAACGTGACTCATGATACCCGTACCACGGCACATCGTCATGAATTCACTTTGGAAGCCAATCAAGCCACGAGCCGGGATACGGTATTCCAAGCGAACACGACCCTTGCCGTCCGGTTGCATGTCTTGAAGGTCACCCTTACGACGACCCAATTCTTCCATCACAGCGCCTTGATGGTCTTCTTCAACGTCAACCGTCAAAACTTCATACGGTTCCAACTTAACGCCATCGACTTCCTTCATCAAAACACGTGGGCGAGACACGGCCAATTCATAGCCTTCACGACGCATGTTTTCAATCAAAATCGTCAAGTGCAATTCACCACGACCGGCCACTTCGAAAACGGTTTCATCATCCGTTTCTTTCATGCGCATAGCAACGTTGGACTTTAATTCACGCTCTAAACGTTCGCGAATTTGACGAGACGTCACAAACTTGCCTTCACGACCAGCCAAGGGGCTCGTATTGACTTGGAAGTTCATGGACAAAGTCGGTTCATCAACCTTCAATAGCGGCAAACCTTCCGGTTGATTCACATCCGTAATGGTCGTACCGATAGACAATTCTTCGATACCGTTAACCAAAACAATGTCGCCGGCTTCAGCAGAATCCACCAACTTACGATCCAAACCTTGGAACATCAACAATTGATTGACTTTAACCTTCTTGGGCGTATCGTCCGGACCGTTCATAATGCAAACTTCAGAACCGGCATGGATACGGCCACGGTGCACACGACCGATACCGATCTTACCAACGTAGCTAGAGTAGTCCAAAGAACAAATTTGCAATTGCAACGGAGCATTCGGGTCATCATCACGCACCGGCACCTTTTCGATAACCGTATCGAAAATAGCACGCATATTGCCGATCTTCTTCAACTCTTCAATATCTTCAGAGAAACCGGCCACACCTTCCAAAGCAGAGGCATAGATCACAGGGAAGTCCAATTGTTCTTCCGTAGCGCCCAACTTATCGAAAAGGTCAAACGTTTGGTTTAAAACCCAATCCGGACGGGAGCCCGGGCGGTCAATCTTATTGATCACAACGATCGGCTTCAAACCTAAAGCCAAAGCCTTACGCGTCACAAAGCGCGTTTGTGGCATCGGGCCTTCAACAGCATCAACCAACAACAACACACCGTCGACCATGGACAACACACGTTCGACTTCGCCACCGAAGTCAGCGTGCCCCGGGGTATCGATGATGTTAATGTGCGTACCCTCGTATTCGACTGCGCAGTTCTTAGCCAAAATGGTGATACCGCGTTCGCGTTCCAAGTCACCACTGTCCATTACGCGTTCTGCCACTTCTTGGTTGGCACGGAAAGTGCCGGCAGCTCGCAAAAGTTTGTCAACCATCGTCGTCTTACCATGGTCAACGTGAGCAATAATCGCAATATTGCGAATCGCACGAGTACTAGTCATGTTTTGCCTCAATTTCTTTCTTATTGGCAATTAATCGTTCAGGTTCAAGCACACCGCGCTCATTAACGCGGGCCGTTCCCACCATTTGTTGATCCGCGCCATACACGCGGACACGGTCGCAAGCTGCCAGCCCCAACGGCAAGCGTTGGCCATGACAAAAACGAACCGTATCATTTTCATTTAAATGCACAGCAGGTAACGTTTGCATCAACGCATCTACTGGCTTTAGATAAGCCCCTAAAGACTCCGGTGCCGTTGCCTTTAATTGAGCAATCGTTACCGCACCTTCAATGGTCAAATCCCCAACACGAGTGCGTCGCAGACTGGCCAAGTGAGCCCCACAGCCTAAAGCCTTGCCAATGTCCTCGGCTAAAACTCGAATGTAGGTTCCTTTAGAGCACGTTACCTCAATCGTTAAAAGTTCATCCTCAAAAGAAATCACATTTAACGCTTCAATTCGTACCTGACGTGCTTCACGTTCAATTTCAACGCCTGCTCGAGCTAAGTCGTAAAGCGTCTTGCCATCTCGCTTAAGAGCGGAGTACATCGGAGGCACTTGCATAATGTCTCCACGGAACGTGTCAAGCACAGCGTTTAACGTTTCCGTTGTCACGCTCACCGGTTTTGTTTCAACGAATTCCCCCTCAAGGTCACCCGTTGTGGTCGTCACACCTAACTTCACACCAGCAATATAGGTTTTGTCAGCATGAAGTAAATCCGCAGAATACTTCGTTGCCTCACCAAATGTCACTGGTAACAAGCCACTTGCCAAAGGGTCAAGTGTTCCGGTATGCCCTGCTTTTTGGGCATTAAAAATGCGACGAGCCGTTTGTAATGCAGCGTTGGAGGACTCCCCATAAGCTTTATCTAAAAGAAGCACTCCATCAATGGCCTTGCCTTTACGTCGCATCACTCGCCTTTCGTGACTTTCATTGCCTTAGCAATGATTTGATCCATTTCAAAGCCACGAGCAACACTTTCATCATGCTCGAAATGCAACGTCGGCACCGTATGAATTTGCAATAACTTAAATAAGTGATTGCGCAACATACCTGCCGCAGCATTTAAACCTTGACGAGCTTGCTCTGGTTCTGCACCAATAACGGTGAAATAAACCTTCGCATGAGCATAGTCCGGCGTAATTTCACAACCCGTTAAGGTTACCAAGCCCACGCGAGGATCTCGGACTTCTTGCGGAATCAAGCGAGCGAGATCTCGTTGGATCTGATCAGCCACACGTTGAGCGCGACCGGGTTTTGCAGCTCTCATCTATTCATCCTTTCAAACTGAAGGTTCGCTACCCAAGCAACTCGCTTAGGTAGCAAACACACCATGATTACAACGTACGGGCAACTTCCGTAACTTCAAAGATTTCGAGTTGGTCGTTTTCCTTGATGTCGTCATAGCCCTTAAGTGACAAGCCGCATTCCATACCGGCCTTGACTTCACGCACGTCGTCCTTGAAGTGACGAAGGCTGGCCAATTCACCCGTCCAAATGACCACGCTGTCACGCAACAAGCGAGCAGAGGCAGAGCGCTTAACAACGCCTTCCAAGACCTTACAGCCAGCCACCATACCGACCTTCGGCACACGGATACATTGACGGATTTCCACCATACCCAACATCGTTTCGCGCTTTTCAGGCGTCAACATACCGCTCATAGCAGCCTTCACATCATCAACGGCATCGTAAATGATGTTGTAGTAACGAATATCCACGCCTTCAACTTCCGCTAACTTACGGGCAGGAGCATCTGCTCGCACGTTAAAGCCAATGATGACAGCCTGGCTAGCCAATGCCAAGTTCACGTCGTTTTCCGTGATACCACCAACAGCTTGGTGAACCACTTGAACACGAACTTCTTCCGTAGACAACTTCGTCAATGCATGAACGATAGCTTCCGTGGAACCTTGAACGTCAGCCTTAACAATCAAAGCCAAGCTCTTCACATCGCCATTGGCGGCATCAGAGAAGAGGTTTTCAAGCTTGGCAGCTTGCTTCTTAGCCAACTTCACATCGCGGTACTTACCTTGACGGAACAAAGCAATTTCACGAGCCTTACGTTCATCAGGCAATACCATGATTTCGTCACCAGCGTGCGGCACGCCAGACAAACCTTGAATTTCCACCGGAATAGAAGGACCAGCTTCATTAACAGCCTTACCCAATTCATTAATCATGGCACGGACACGACCAAATTCAGCACCGGCCAAAACGATGTCACCACGGTGAAGCGTACCGGCTTGAACCAAAATAGAGGCCACAGGACCACGACCCTTATCCAAGCGAGATTCAACCACTAAACCGCGAGCTAAACCTTCACGAGGAGCCTTCAATTCAAGCATTTCAGCTTGCAAAAGGACGTTTTCTAACAATTCGTCCACGCCTTGGCCAGTCTTGGCTGACACCGGGATAAACGGAACATCACCACCCCAGTCTTCCGGCATCACGTCGTTTTGAACAAGTTCTTGCTTAACGCGTTCTGGGTTAGCTTCCGGTTTATCGATCTTATTGATGGCCACCACCATCGGCACGCCTGCGGCCTTCGAGTGAGCGATAGCTTCCTTGGTTTGCGGCATCACACCGTCATCGGCGGCCACCACCAAAATCACGATATCCGTGGCTTGAGCACCACGAGCACGCATGGCAGTAAAGGCTTCGTGCCCCGGCGTGTCCAAGAAGGTCACAATACCGCGCGGAGTCTTAACGTGATAAGCACCGATGTGTTGAGTAATACCACCGGCTTCGCCTTGAGCAACCTTGGCACGACGGATGTAGTCCAACAAACTCGTCTTACCGTGGTCAACGTGACCCATAATGGTCACCACCGGCGGACGCGGTAAAGCTTCTGCCGTGTTTTCTTGCATCATGTCGCCCAAAATGGCTTCAGGATCATCGGGCTTAGCTGCAATAGCTTTATGGCCCATTTCTTCAACAACCAACATGGCCGTATCTTGGTCCAACATTTGGTTGATGGTGCACATTTGGCCCATCTTCATCAAGCACTTGATGACTTCGGTTGCCTTAACAGCCATTTTGTGGGCCAAGTCAGCCACACTAACCGTTTCCGGAACGCTCACTTCACGAACCACGGGTTCTGTATTTTGAACCTGTTGTTGCTTATTTTGTTCATGGCGACGACCACCCTTTTTACGGTTACCGCCACGCCATTCTTCGCCTTGTTCGTCCATCACGCGAGCATTGCCACGATTGCCACGGTGCTTACTTTCTTCCCACTTACTGGAATTATTCGTGTGGTTGCCGCCTGCGTGCTTGCTACCACCCTTTTTCTTGCCACCATTGTCATCGTCACGATCTTGTTGCATCGTGTTCTTATTGCCCTTTTTCTTATCAGCCGGCTTTTTGCCGTCTTGCTTCTTGGGTTCGGGCTTTGCCTTTTGAACGCCCGTCTTGGGCTTACTCATCATTTCACGAATGGCACGAGCTTCTTCCTCTGCCTTACGCTTAGCTTCTTCGCGTCGCTTCATCTGTTCTGCCTCTGCCTTAGCTTGAGCTTCTTTTGCCTTACGAGCTTGTTCTGCCTTTTCTTGTGCCTTTTGTGCTTCTAGAGCCTTTGCCTTTTCTTCTTCAGCTTTTTTCTTAGCTAAAGCTTCAGCACGAGCGGCCTCTTCTGCGGCCTTAATGCGAGCCTCTTCCTCAGCCTTACGCTTGGCTTCTGCTTCTGCACGAGCTGCTTCTTCAGCCTTGCGCTTGGCTTCGGCTTCAGCTTGCATCTTGGCGCGAGCCTCTTCCATTGCACGAGCACGCTCTTGAGCAATAGCCTCTTCTCGAGCATTTGATGCAGCAGCCGAGTTTTTCACCAATACACGCTTACGACGCACTTCGACTTTTACCGTATGTTGACCATCGGCTTGCTTGACCGTCGTCGTTTCTTTACGAGTTAAAGTGATCTTACGCGGCTTAGCTTGTCGATCGGTACGCAAAAAGTCAATCAAACGACGCTTATCACCGTCGGTAACTCCGTCGGTTTCGCTTGTTTTTTCGATACCAGCACTCTTGAGTTGCTCAAGCATCTCATGAGTGGTTAAATTCATTTCTTTGGCTAACTCTAATACTGTCGAACTTGCCATAATCCTTCCTTTCGTTCTCTGTTAAACGTCATGTTAAGTCGTTTACAAAGAGCGCTTAGTTATTAAACCAGTGAGCACGAGCTGCAACAATCAATTTGCTGGCACGATCAGCATCAATACCACTCATTTCCACCAGTTCGTCAACGGCTAATTCGGCGAGGTCATCACGCGTCTTAACACCGTGAGCCACGAGCACATTAACCAAATCATTATCCATGCCTTCCAAGTCAAGCAATTCCGGTTCGGCTTGACGCAAATTTTCTTCACGTTCCAAGTCTTGCATCAAGCACTTGTTACGGGCACGTTCGCGAAGTTCCTTAACCGTATCGGCGTCGAAAGCTTCAATTTCCAAAAGCTCAGCTTCTGGCACATAAGCGACTTCTTCAATAGAAGAGAAGCCGTTTTCAATCAAGATGTCTGCTACTTCAGCGTCAACATCTAACTTTTGCGTAAATTCTTCACGCATCTTGACCGTTTCTTCATCACGCTTAGCATTGGCTTCTTCGTTAGTCATGATGTCGATCTTCCAGCCCGTCAATTCGCTAGCTAAACGAACGTTTTGACCAGCTCGACCAATTGCGATAGCTAAATTGTCTTCATCGACAACCACTTCCATTGTGTGCGTGTCTTCGAGCATCACCACACCGGTGACCTTAGCAGGCTCAAGAGCGCTCACAACAAACTGTGCCGGTTCATCGTCCCAGACAACGATGTCAACACGTTCACCGCCCAATTCGTTAGAAACAGCATTAACGCGCGTACCACGAACACCAATACAAGTACCAACCGGATCCAAACGAGCATCCTTAGCTTGCACAGCTATCTTTGCACGGCTACCGGGATCACGAGCTGCACTCTTGATCTCTAAAAGACCTTCTTCGATTTCAGGAACTTGAAGCGCAAACAATTCCTTAATGAATTCCGGGCACGTACGAGACAAGAACACTTGTTGCCCCTTACTCGTGCGATCAACTCGGTTAACATAGGCACGAACACGGTCACCAGGACGCATCGTTTCCTTCGGTAACATTTCAGAGCGCGGCAAGCGAGCTTCAACCTTACCGATTTCAACAATGGCGTCGCCCTTATCCATGCGCTTGACAAGACCAGAGATGATCTTTTCATCACGAGCTAAGAATTCAACCAACATTTGTTCACGTTCTGCATCGCGCAAGCGTTGCAAAATCACTTGCTTAGCATCTTGAGCAAAGCGACGACCAGAACTATTGATGTTTTCAATTTCTTCGCGAATGTAATCGCCAACTTGCAATTCCGGGAATTCGTCATGAATGTCAGAGTACATTTCTTGACGATCAGGTTCTTGCAAACCATCTTCATCAGCAACAACAACCCAACGACGCCAGGCCTGGTAGTCACCCGTAGCACGGCTAACAGAAACCTCCACGTCAACATCTTGACCTTGGAAGTTAGCCTTCTTAATAGCACTGGCTAAAGCTGTTTCGAGCACACCGAAGACAACCTCACGAGGCACGTTCTTCTCTTGAGCCAACACTTCAACCATTTCAAGCATTTCGCGATTCATTTTTTACTTTCCTTTGAAGTTTAATTCTGCAACCAAGTGAGCTCGATCCACTTGATCGATCGTAAAACTCACGAGAACGGGTTCAATAGCTACTGCCTTCTTGCCATTTTTCTTCATAGCAATACGATCGCGAGCTGCTTGCGCCGGCGTCTTAGCAGGCTTTTCATCCGTAAATAAAAATTGGATCTTAGCCTCAATGCCTTCACCTTCCACACCTTGAATGCGACCGTCTAACTTACGGCGGCCAGCCTCAGGGAAGCCTTCGGCAATTAACGGAGCAAAAAGTTCAACGTGAACCAATGCACCGACAAAGCGCTTCCAATCAGCCAAACGCTTTAAAGGACGTTCAACACCTGGAGAAGAGACTTCGAGGCGTTCATAATTGACCTCTTCAACTGTGAAAAGGTGGGTCAATTGATTGCTGACACGCTCACAATCATCCACTCCAATGCCTTCTAAACTGTCCATTGTGACGCGGATCATGCCACGCGGCAAATGCTCCAAGTCGACGAACTCGTAGCCCATGCCGGTGACGGTTTGTTCAACCATCGAGACCAAATCAGTCGTAGATTCACTCATCTTTTGAATAACTCTTTGCTACTAAAATTTGCAATAAAAAAGGGCCATTTGGCCCATCAAACACCCTTCCAGACGCTTCACGTAGAGCCTACCAGAGGGCTTGTACGGTGAAAATTTCTTCTCCCCGTACCCGACAGAAGATAAAAACAACAAAGGCACTTTAAAAAGTGCCTTTATTATTGTTATCTTTTGCCAATTATACAGCTTCCTCGACAAAAATCAATCACTTAGAGCAATTTTAAATAAGAAGCACTCTAAAAATCGTAACGGATTCTTACTGTTGTAGCGTAATCGATTATAGAGGCTGTTCGTTCTTACACGAATAAAAACAAAAAGCCGATCTCATCAGGATCGGCTCTCATCATCTGCATAAGTGGCGGGCATTTGTTAAAACTGCACCGCAACCGCTCTAAATATAGGATGTCTGGCGGAGAGAGAGTCCGACTAACCTTCAATAATACCAGGGCTTGTATGAAGGCCAAATCAAAAACCACACAATCAACCACACAATCTTGCAAATATGAAGCGAGGGTTCGGATCCCTACTTCATTCCCTCAATAAGCGATTCAGCTCGTCGTAATAAGCGTTCGCCTCTAACTGCCAATCCAAAACATCGGTCTCGTTCATTACGGAGGGCTTCCATATTTGTGTCTGACTGTAACTTTCGCTCAAGTTGCTGCACCCGCTTAATATAGTTAGTGCGCTCATTATTGTAACTAACCATAAGCTCTTTTGTCTTGTTCTCATACTTTTCCTTTTCCTTTTGCTGAGCTTCGATAATCTGATTCGCATGATCCAGTTTCATGCTCTCAATCTTTAATGTTGCTTCTGTCTCCGCCTTCTCATAACCAGTTGAGTAAGCGCCATAGATGACGACAGAGCAAACGACCGAAGCGATAATGTACTTAATGTCCATGTCTCTTTTCCCACCACTCTAAAATATCAGGCGATTTGGCAAGAGCATCTTCAAACGCAGCTTGTCCTCCAAGATCCTTTTTAAAACCGACAGGATCATCTATTTCACGAGCCTCCCCTACAACTGAGCAACCATTCTTATAAACGATCATGGCTACCGTGTGACCAACATGGGGCGTGCGGTAGTAATAAATACACCGCACTTGTTCGGCGAGTTGGGCACGAGTTATTTTCGGTTGTCCCATCGTGCTTTTTCTCCTCGCACATCAACATGAACAAACGTGTTGTATAAACCCACGCCACCATGCGGATTCATCTCATCGCAAATCTTTTGGAGCTCTGGCAAATCTTTGAGATCCTCTGGCCGAATATCGGCTGCAGTGCCAAGAACGTGTTGAGAATTAGAAACTCCACCGACAGCCTTGTTGTGCTCAGGCGAGCGATAGGCAGAATTGACGATAATAGGTTTGCCAAAACGAGAGCGAATAGCATTGAGTCGGACAATCAACTCCTTGGCAACAACCGTTTCACCATAAGGTGACGGCTTACCGTCTTTACTTTCAAATTCCTTCGTGTCAAAAAATTCGATTTTCATGGTTTCTCCTTTTTATCTGGTGTTGCTAACTTAATCGGTAATGTTTTACTAACTCGGTCATCAAGGTACTGATTGATCGCATAGAGGATGTAGCGCAGTACTGGAGGAACAACTCCACCTAGCCCCGCCCTTTCGAGATTTTTAATGATTGATCCGAACTCTCCAGCCGTGTAGGCAACAATTACGACCGATTGAACGAATCGGAAGTTGATAAGGCTGTGAAGTGTTTCATCAAGACCGTGTGCAAGAGCCACAATTGAGAACATCAAAACTTTGCGAACCGTTCCCCAGAAGATTTTTCTACCGCACCACGTTCCAGTCCGAAGTGCTGCAAACATCCCTAGGACCATATCTATGGTGACGAAAACACAAAGCCAAAGAAGCAGAGGTTTAACATCTCCAAAAGCAAAACTAAACGCCGCGCCGATACACCCGCCCAAGCCCATAAGCACCCGATCTGCTCCATTGGGCAAAATATTTGAAAGCGTATTAATCATTTCTAATGACCTTTATTTTTGTTAAAATATTCCATGTCATATCTGTGAACTAAGATACGAAAAAGCCCCTTGATGCAACCAACACCAAGGGGCTTACTTTTTATGATTCAAAAATCTGTACAATAGCGAACGACACGAAGCGAAAGCGTAACTGGCTTCGCCTCTGCCCTGAAAACTTTGCGCCGAATCTTCGATTCCTAGCGCGCTTAAAAGATTACGGCGAAAGCCGTAGGGGCCCCCGAAAGGGGTGTAGAAACGACAAAGCCCAGTGCTGGTAACACCGGGCCGAGTCTTTAAACATGAGGCGATGTTATGGAATACGTCTTAACCTCGTGTCTGATAATACCACAAGTCACTTTGATTTTCGATATTGATTTGAATGTTCAAATTTCAATCATTGTCGTGATCATCGTCTTGTGGATTATCCGCGCGAAACTCTAAAGAGTGCAGGGGCAGTGATAGAAATATCCTGCCCCGCGTGCGTTATTGACCGAAGATATCCCTCACCTCTTTTTCAACTCCGTATTTCGCAATCAACTCCTTAACCCTTGGAATCATTGTTTTGTTTACATAGCAGTCAAGCTCTGTAATAGAAGCAACACAAGAGCAATGACAAATATCCCAAAACTCACAATGTTTACACTTTTCTGGAACAAAAGAATCCAATAACTCCATACTTGGCATATTGTAAATAGAGCCAATAACTCTTGTCCCATAAGGACATTGCATGATTGTCCCGTCAAGATTGACAGAAATCAGAGCTTCGTTGCAACAAAAAGTTCCATGTACCGTTTTGCGCTTTTCGTACCACCTTCTAATATTTGACTTAAGAGTAAAACCACTTAGTTGGTTTTGAGACCAACAATACAGAGATTTATCAATCTGGTTAGTTACCTGCTCAATAAAACTATCTGCGGTTTCTTTTGTAAATTCTTTATTTGGAGCGTCTGGCGTTTGATGGATCCATCCAATATTTAAAAATTCTGGGTCTGTCCAAGAGCTAAAGCCGGTTGATTTGCAAACTTTCTCTATATCTTTTGCATACTCTCTAAACGAAAATGTTGGTGTGCTAAAAATAGCGCATGTACCACATCGTTTTAAGTTCTTAGCTTTATCCCATCTTATTGGAACGGTTAGGTCTCTTCCCCCATTTACACCATCGTAAGATATTGCGTACTTGACGTGATATTCGTTAAAGAACTCTACAATCTCATCTGAAAGAAGAGTTCCGTTGGACATCATTCTATAAACAGTATCTTTCCCAACCGCCACCATAATACGTTTAATAATATCGAAATACATTAGTGGCTCTCCACCACTAAACGTTATCTGATCAAAACGTTGCTCTTTGATCCAATCTATTAACCTCGGATGTTCTTTAAAGTGCTTTTGAACCTGATGGCAATGAGGACAAGATAGGTTGCATTTTGTTCCAAGCTTAAGCAACAATCGTTTTAACGGTTTTTGCGTCATAGTATTCCTGTTGGGCTTGACGAACTAACGTCTTCTTTTCGGTAAACTCTTTACTTAAACTATCTTTGCTTTTGACGTTTAAGACAGAGCTTGAGTCGGCCAATCGCAGAAGATCAATCAACTCCCCGCTTTTGTTTGCATGAGATTCGAGATATAAACGAGTCAAAAGATCTACTTGCGCCTCAAGATACGCAACAGAGTCTCTTTGGTCAACCTTGCCCAACATGTCAGATTTGGCTCTTGCTATTTCAATAACCAAAGCTGCTTCTGGGTCATGTCGGCTAAGGTTAAACATGCTTAATTCTGGGTTCCCATCTTCAATAATGTTTTCAAAGCCTTCAATCTCTTCGTGCCCCTGTCGAATCTGAATAATAGAATCATCTATATTCTTATGAACAAACATTCTAAATAGACGCGTCATCATTCGCGGCCTCGACTCTGGAGCGCTTGGTAACCCATTGCCCATTGAGTAATTTTGCAATGCGTTAAACGTGATAACCTCATAGCCATTGTTTGTTGCCGACAGCATAACATCGATAACTTTTCCAACCCACTCATTCAAGTCGATATTAATGTCTAAGATTAAATCGCCATTGACGCTTGCGGTGCCAACTGTTCCCGACAAAATGCCACTTTTGTTATCAAAACTCAATCCCAAAGTAAACAGTTTTTGAGACTTTTCGTTTGGTTCGTATCTAAGAATCTTCATATTTAATCTCCAATTTGTTATCTATAAAACTAACCACGCTTAACCATTTTGCTCTTGTCATTTCGCACCGCTTCTTTTGCATTTCAGAAGCTTCTTCAAATGGACAACCGCCTTTGCAAAAATAAAAAACAGGACAGTCAAAACAACCTTTTGCTTCAAGATTTTTGTCACGTAGCTTCTTTGTTAACTCTAATGCTCTGTCATATAGCGTTTCATAACTATCAGAGACAGTACCGATTTTTTCATTGAAGTTTTTGCAAAGATATATCTTCCCTTCCGTGTCCACGCTTAACGCTTTATTACCGCTTCCGCACACGCCAAACTTTGGAAATACGGGATAATTTATGGTTTTGCCAACGGATTTAACCCAGTTATAAAAAATCCTTGTCGAGTTTGACAGTTTTACATCTTCTTTAGAGTTCAAGGCTGTGTAAAGATCCTCTCCCATTTCCTTATAACTCTTTAACAAAACGTCCTTATCAAAATCAACCAAACGAGAATCGGTATAACTATTGCAAATCAACTCTTCTGGCCAAATTAACGTATCCGGCGCTTTCGCTTCAATATGTTTAAACACGTTAGGCAAGTCTTGCGAAAGTGCCGAATAAACAAGATCAATGGCTTTATGTTCGATTTGATTAAACAGTTTTGTAAAGTTTTCATCTTCGAACATGTCAACTTGGCGAGTGATTTTCGTGTTTGGCCCATCATTTGAAAACACAAACATAATTGAGTTTGCATTGAAAAAGTCAACATCTTCTTTTGTTAAGTTTGATCCATTACTAATCAATGCATAATTAAAATCATCACCAAAATGCTCTACAACTTGATGAATTGCATCCCGATAAAGCAGCGGTTCGCCACCGTAAAACTGAAGCGTTGGCTTGAACTTCTTTGGTAATCTAAACGCAATATGCTCAAGCCATTTAATCACTTCGGGTTTAATTGCCTTTCTGCAACGTGGTTTATTTTCGTGTTGCACACAATAGATGCAATTAAAATTACAAGCCGTCCCCAAAATTAAGGTAATTTTTTTTAAATTAAAAATCGACCGTTCAATCATCTTCTCTATTTCCAGCTATCGCAGATTTAATCTCAATTCGTCTTTTAAGAACCTCACATGAGTGGGGTGTTCTTGAATGATTAGATCTTGGAGTAGCGCTTTTATTGCAAAAATTAAAAATCGTACAACTGGTATTGGTGCATGAGGTTCTGTCTCCAAATTCAATCTGCTTTTGGATAATAGAATCTACAGAATCCAATATTGTCCCGTACTTATGGTGTATTTCCGCCATACCAACAACATCGCCATTTGGTAAAACATTTATACCCATTCCCTTTCCATATCTTGGAATTGGATTTTTCCAATCAAGATGTTCTAATTCACAAAGCAAAGACCCTCTTTGAAAAGCGTCATAATCAAAACCCTCTGTTAAATAATCACAAAAGGTATCTGCAAATACCGCTGAAAAATGAAAATAAAACTTCCTTTGAATCTTTGCTTTTATTTCTTCGTAAACTTTATATGGGTCTGGATTTCTTGCTGTGCAACAGGCGTTAAATGTTAGATTTTTAATTTTTAAAATTAACGACTTTAAATAGTCATCTTTTAAAACATCCGCACCTCTTAACCATTTTGTTGCATTACCGTCATGACTAACCCACACCTCAACATCATGTTCGTTTAAATAATCAACAATTTCTTCAGTAAGATTTAATCCGTTAGTCATAACTTTTTTATGGATGTTTGGCGGGGCATAAGAATAAAGTTCTTTGACTTTATCCCAGTGCAAAAGCGGTTCCCCGCCAGAGGCAACCAACGCCTGAACTCTTTTTGGATCTAATTGAGCCAAGAACTCTTTCATTAAATCGTTAAATTCAGGAACTTTTGGTATGCGACCAACATTTCGATAGCAATATCTACAAGACAAATCGCAATCTAGACTTAATGGAACGCATACCCTCGTAAGTTTTAAAAATTTACTCATACTTTTTGTGCAATCAAAACAAGATCACCATTTAAATAAGTAATACAACGAGTCTCTGTAATTGGAGAGTATGTAATTACAGCTTTAGACACAGGTTCTAAAAAAATCGGGGCTTCTATTTGTCTTACACTGTCTATTTGATACTTGCCTTGTTTACCATTGGTCGCGGTTAATGCAAAATCTAAATGCAATTTAGATAATGACGGAACATGGCTTTCATTGTTCAAAAAAACAATGTGGTCTTCTGTAACACATCCGCCATTGGGTAATGAAAATATTTTTCTATTCCCAATTACATTTTTGGCAACACCGACTACTTTATGCCACTGATTATCAACTCCCAAAAGGAAATCGCCTTCTTTAATCTCGGAAACTTCAACATTTCCTCTAAGCGTGACAATAACTCCAGAGATAAAACAGCCATCTGTATCTGTGTCGCAAATATCCCAACAGTCGCAATCACAATCACAATCACAATTACAATTCAATGTCCCATATTTCCCAAGTAAAGTACCTACATCAACCCCCGCTGAGTTTTTAAAACCTACAGCTCCAACCGCTTGCGAGCAAGAGTTTTTGTTATACCAACCACGCCCAAGGTCAACCCCGTTTTTCATGATAATCTTGAATGTTTGGTTTCCACTGCTCGTACCATTACCTGCGAAAAGATTATTACCAAGGTCACTACCATTAGAGCGCTTCAGACCAGAATCAATAGCCATTATTTACCCTCCAACTTACTCACACGAGCTTCCAGCGATTGAACCTTATTGACCAACAAGGCAACCACTGCGTTATAGTCGATAGACAAGAACCCCTTTTCATCCGCTTGAACAGCTTCTGGCAAAACCTTAATGAGATCCTGAGCGATCAAACCAACGTGATGCATTCCGTCAGACTTCAGCACGTAGCGATAGGCCTTAACACTTGCTATGTTCAAGCTTTCAAGCTCTGAGATATTCGTTTTTAATCGACGATCGGAGGTAGCTTGAACCGTACCCCCTTTCAAAGTACCAGTCACTGTCAAGCTACCATTAACCGTCCCACCCGAAGTCGGCACGTAAGCATGACTATGACTACTATTGGCCTTGCCATTAAGCCCATTATTTAGCTCTGTTCTAGTTGCATAGTCCCCTGTTGGCTGTTTAGTTGCCAAACCACTGGTTAACTCAGTCTTTGTTGCATAAGTTTGCGCAGCCTCTTCTTTACCAAGAGCGCTAATGTTTTTTCTAGCCTGTTCCTTTTGCTCATTAGATAGTGACTGCGCATCGGTCTTAACCATTGACTGATTGAGATCCGACACATAAGTCGGGAACAGACGCTTAATCTCTTCAATTTGTTGTTGACATGCTGTCCTCAAGGCAGATTGCTCTTGACCACCTACCGCTTGAACCTCTGCATTAACTTCAGTAGCTTTGGCCATAATAGAGTCAATTGCACTATCAACTTGGCCTTGAATTGCTGTTCCTTGCTGGGCAACTGCATCAACCTGTTTTTTCCCTTCAGCTTGAATTTCTTTGATCTTGCTAGCCGTCTCCGTTACAACCCCTTTAGCAGCTTCTTCGGCTCGCTTAGCTGCAGCTTCGGCTGCTACCTTAAACTCTTCCGAAGCTGTCGCACGGTCACGAAAATCTTGAAAAATGTCAGCTAATTGGTGGAGATTATTTTCATCTGGTTCAAGTCCCGCCCCTTCGATCACAGCCATAAACTCTTCTGTGATCATGTGAAACCAGTAAGCCCCCAACTTTGTAGGCTTCTGATTTAAAGAACGGTTACCGTTTTGAGGGTAACCGTAGCTTGGATTCAATGGCGGTTTCGGCGGAGTTTCACTCGCATTTGCTTCATAAAATCTTTTCATCGCTTCACCTAAATATGAATGAAGAAACAAACCGCCTCATTAACCGGACGATTTTCATTTGCTGTGGGAACTTGACGGCTTGCGTCGAAAGTCATTTCGTACACAGTACAGTTACCATCTTTACCTGCGCCGCCATTTTCAACGCCTTCGAACGCGAAAGGTCCAGACGTTTTACTTGGAGTGCCATATTTGAAAGCATGACCACCATGAACCCCCTTGATGTTACGAATCGCATCACCTTGATGAGTTCCCAATCTTCGACCGCCATCTAAACCTCGTCCGCTATCTAATCCACGTATGAACGCTCCTCGGTAATCGGGAAGATTGAAGGTTGTAGAACCGTTACCAGCACCATAAGTCGTACCAATAACCGCAAATAAGTTTGCGTATGTTGTACGAGATACCGCACGCCCATCGCAATACAACCAATACGGAGACGGTTGCTTATCAGTAGCAAAAGGCATAACTGCGCCAGGAGGTGTCGTTTCTACCTGAGCAATCTTGTCTGTGATTTGACCCAAGGCCGATTCAATTGTTTCAACCGCTGCTTGAATTCGTTTATCAATACTTTGGTTCAACTGAGAAAGATCATTACGATTAAGCTTAATACCACCACCTTTAATCGCATTGGCTATTTCCTCTGACAGCATGTAGTACCAAAAGGCTTTGGGTACCGTTGCGCTAACGCCACCGGTTGAACTGCCGTCTGTTGGGTAACCGGTTGGAGCATCAGCAGGAATGACTGGAGGAACTTGCGAAACATTCGCGCCCCAAACTTTATCCATTACTTCACCTCATCTATATAAGCAAAAGAAACCTCTGTATGCGCAGGTGCATAACGTCGAATCAAACACTCAATCAAAGCGTCACCCCACCAAGCCAACGGTTCTTCAACACCGCCCGTAACTTCGTGATATGTCATCTTTGCACCTACGGATTGCAACACGTTGACTTCCCACGTCGATGGCCACAACTCCTCAGCCAAAACATCTAGCGTATCTGCCATAACGGTGTAACCACGAAACTCGTCAATCTCAATCGTGTAGCCAAACATCGAAGCCAGGTCGATAAAAAACTTGGGGGTCTGACCACCGATTGATGTAACCTTTTGAATTAAGAGTTTTCGCAGAGTTGTGTTATTCACCGTTGACCACAACTTGATACAGTCGTCTGGCAATCCCCATTGCTTTAGCCAATCTTCAAAAGTTTCTTGGCAAAACCGAGGATCTGCCTCCAGGATCAATGCCCTTGCTCGAGCATCAACTCTTGCAAATTCAGCCCCCCATGTTTCAATCAAAAGAGCGAACATTGAAGCGCTATCACCTCTTGGCCATGCAGGGCCTGGAGGCAAAAGCGCCTTTAGTTGCTCAACATACTCTTGAGCTGTTACTGCCATGTGATATCCCCTAACGTAAGTAACTCGTTAGCAGTTGCTTCCGGATTATCGAGAGGGGCTACTAACTGGTGATCTTCTTCACCAATTGCGTAAGAAATGGCTGCGCGAATGTGCGATACCAAAACTGTTTTACCTGGCTCAGACTCTCGAATAAATAAATCCTGCAACTCTTTCTTTACTGCTTCTCGAACGGCAGTTGTATCGGGGTTAAGCGATTTAATGGTGATTGCAACAGGTTTAAGCGTTGGTGCTTTAATCGTCACTTCGGCCGTAACTGGGCGCTTTTCTTCAATATGCGAATCAACCTTCCCAACCATCTCTGGAGTTGGAACAATGCTTTCAAGATCGTCACATACAAAGCGCACTGTTACCTTTCCAACGCCGCCCTCATTTGGATAGCACCAGGCGCGAGTAACACCAGGTACTTCTAAGGCCCAAACAACATAGTCTGCCTTAGCACCGCCATGAGGTTGCTCTTGCATCCGGAATAGCAAACGTGTGCGTAAAGACTCATCGTCTTCAGCGTTCGCACCACCTGAAATACCCTCAACAGTCACTTCAGACATAACACCAGCAATAGGATTTGAAAGTGTTAGTACGTCACCTTTTGCAACGTTTCCATTCTCGCCTGTAAGCAACGCTCTCACTTGTACCTTTTTATCTCGGGTAACCCCATCAATGGTTTCAAATTGCACCCCATCATCGGTTTGCATCAAGCTTCCAACAGGAATCGGAACAATCTCGGAAGCAAAGGTAATGGCTACGGATCCACTTGCCTTTGTAGCTTTCTTTCTTTGGATGGCGTAAATGGAGGCCCATCGATCCAAGTAGTCACTATCGGCAGTATCAACAAAGAGCTGTTTCGCCAGCCATTCGATATGCCCATGAAGACCGTGTGAAGCACCGGCTAAAACACGCGAATAAACCTTCGCGTTAGAACGACGTAATTGAGGAACTGTTAAACGGCTTTCAGTATCCGCGCTGATTCGCTCAACCAAGTCTTTTAATGTAGGTCTTTCAAAAGACATCATTTACTCCAAACATCTTGGAAACGAACTGCTAACTCATTCCCATCTGGTTTTACAATGACTACAGAGAGGTTTAGCTGATCGTGTGAACCACGCTCGCTATTTACAACGATCTGGCTAGCGACTCGATCATCAATCAACCACTGCAAAGATTCGTTTGCATACTCTTTAGCTCTGACAAGAGCCTCAGAAGTTAGCTTTGCGCGTTGCAGTAACCAAAGACGCGAGCCAAACTTGTCGTTTTCTTCAAACGTATCAGCCCACCAACCTTGGCGAGTTGTCCCTGGTAGATCGTCTGATTCTTCGGCTCTTCGCCATGAAAAAAGGCTGTTAATAACAGCCCTTGCTAATTCGTCATTGCAGAAATCGTCTAGCCGTGTCTCTCGGCCATTTAGAAAAAACTGCATTTAAACCTCACATCTTTTGTGTTGGCGATTGGCTTGAAGAATCTCCGTGAACATGCGTGTGACTGTTGTAGACATTGCGCATTCCAGACATCGACGAGCCACCATTGCCAGATAAGTCATCAACTTGACCCTTAGCTGTAATATTCCCATCAACAATCAAGTTGCCAGTCATATGAACAGTTGGAGCTTGCACTTCAACTGAAGCTGTTGTTTTAACAGTAATCGGACTATCAACACCTTCAACCACAATGCCTTCTCTTGAAAAGTAGACCTTTCGTCCCAAACTGTCATACACACAAACTTCACCATCTTTGAGCCCAACTGGGCGATATCGACGATCTGTGACGATTGCTGCAATAGTATGCTCACGATCCCCATCAAGAGAGACCGTCAACACTTCTGCATTCAGGTGTGGCTCGCTAGTAAAGCCGTAAGGCTCAAAGTGCTCCACATTGTTTCTAACTTCATTGCCCAAGTGGAGAGTTTGTAGCTTGCGCAAAGCTCTTGATCCGTCCTTCATCGTCACGATTGCCCGTGACATCATTCTTGAAAGTCGCTCAAACATTAGGTGTCCGTCCATTTAGCATCTGTTGTATTGACCGAGGTTAGCTTGAGATTAGAAGCCTTTTTCACCTTTTCTTCAGTAGAAGAAAGATCTACGTATTTAAAAGCAGAAGGCAAAACTAACTCTAAAGTGCTTGTTGTTCCTTGAGCACTAAGGGAGTAAGTAGCCCCTTTGATCAAATAACTCCCCTTAACTCCCAACACCGAATCCGTCACGTCAACAAAGGAATTAGCGCGCCATAATTCGCCATTGCTCTGTCTCCAACCCTGTACTTTGCAAACCAAAGAGGTTGCGTTAGCTTCAGAGTTATCTCTTAACATGGCGGCTCTTACATCCAAATCACTTTGAATGGCGTTGCCAGTTTGTTTTTTTGCTAGGACTCGCTTTATTTTTGAACTTCCTAATGACCTTCCAACAAGTTGGTTATCGGTGACAGGACGAATACTATCTGGGTTTGTTCCCTGCCCATACACGATGTACTCTGAGTAAATTAAATTGGCATCCGTTGTCTTTGAGCACTCTAGAATGTTTTCACCAAGCGAAAGCTGATCAATCGACTTACGTTCACACCCTGGGCTTGTTAACACTAATACGCCATTCTCATCCTCAGACAAAAGAAAGTTTTTCTTCTTTATAAGTCCTTCAATTTTTGACTTAACAGACTCTTCTGCGGAAAAACTAATGTTGGTCTTCTCGCTTGAATAGGAATCCGTTCTAAACGTTACTTCAAATGATTTTGCGATATTTTTGATAATCTCAACTAGCGTCATTTGCTCGTATGTTTTGGGCGCATTAAGTGGTAGTGAACCCGAAAACATTGCCCAAGGACAACCGACACCATCTACTATCAAATTGATCGACGACGAGTTACAGGTAACTTTAACCTTCTTGACATAGCCTGTAATTACCTTGTCCTGACCAATATAAACCTCAACCTTATCACCTACATCAAACCCAAGCGTAAAACCACCTCTAGTATCGATTCTCCTTGAGGAAACTACGGAAAAGGATCGATAAAATGATTGCAACGAAGTTGTTATGTTTACAGAAGTCCAACCGCCGTAATTAACCCCGTTTACTTTTAAATAAACATTACTTTCAGACATAAAAAAAGCGCTCATTTCTGAGCGCCCCCATAGATTACCAAGGTCTAACCTTTAGCGTGCCGTCTGGTTGTGGTATGTAACTTTCTGTTGTTAAGGTTCTTGGATCATAGACTCGGAACGATCCACTTGGATCAGAAGGTAGTGCTGGCAATATTTCAGGCTTTTCTTCCACATCAACCTCTGGGTCGTACGTTCTACTGGCCCTGCATTCTTCATCGTAAGAAACCGATCTTCTCACAAAACCGTCTGGCTCCACAACCTCTTTAATAATCATAACCTCACAAGCTCGACCATCTGCAGAAGCTACAACTGGGTAAGTCAACCCCACCGAAGATACGAGCAATACAATCAAAGTTAAGAGTCTGTTCATACGACACCCCCTATACTTTGATTGTATCACCAAGCCTTGTAACAGCTTATGTACTTAGTAACTTGAGTGGAGAGGCTGGAACAAATCCACCATGTCGGATGTTGTTTCGCTCCACAATCTCTCGATCTCTATCCGCGTCACCGTAATACTCATAAGCCAATACGACAGCAGGCATAACCTCTGGAGGGGTGAACTCAATCAGTCGCGCATTGTCATCAGCTCTTTCTGTCATATCTGCCCACACTGATGAACGTGCTTTTTCAAGAGCAAGATAAACACTATCGGATCCACAGCGCTCCATCTCTATGTCAATGGATTGAAGAATCTCATTACGAACATCGATCATGTCATCATATGACATCACCTGCTTGCTTTCTTTGCCATCGCTTTGATCCAAGCTAGTGCCGACAATCGTTGATGCCCCAATAATATTTGAAATACTGACCTGACGGATCAATGTTTGCAACGCATCACTGTTTTGAGCAACCAACTTAGTCGTTGTATTTGAGATAAAGTCTTTCTTCGATACGGTCGCCAATTTCTCACTTGAAGTAAGCCTTGAAAGCTGTCGAGTTACCTTTCTCCAGTTATTGACGGAATTCGTAAATCCGCTTAAACCTAAAGTGTTAGCTAAAGTATTAGCCAACACCGTTGGATCCTTAGATACTAAAGACACGGCATCAGACGTTAAATCGGCCAAAGCATCAGAGACTCCAAATAGTTTTGACACAGTTTGAAGTTCTTCAAGCTCGAGAAACTCTGATAGATCACCTGCAACCGATGCTGAAACAAAGTCTTGAACACCGTCCAAGTTAAAGTTGTTCACGAAGTCATTGATGGCTTCATTTTTAACCAAGTCGGCAAAAGATCGACTAAAGAAGCCCTTATCTTTCTCACTGCTTGGATACTTTGACTCGCCTGACTCAACAAATACTAAGTCAATGGAAGCAACCCTTAATGAGTTGTTATAACTGACGTTGTTGCTGGCCTGCGGAACGACCAACATCGTACCCAACCAAGGATGAACCAACTCACCACTACCGCCTTTTTCTAAGGCCTGGATGAGTCGATTCATTTTGGCGATATAGTCCGACCCAGTAACAAATGCTTTGAACTTAATCTCTCGGCATTTTTTTCCCAGATCTTCAACAAAAGGCGTATCGCGCTGAGGATACTCAAAAACTTGAGTTCTTCGACCAACAGTTAAAGTCGTCGAGGACGTTTCAAACGAAACACCACGAAAAGAACCAGTTCTTAATTCACGTTGTGCACTTGTCATGGCTAATCATTCAAATAAGAGTAAGAACCAGTGGTTTCAGCTCTCAACTCTCCTCCCGTGCTTCGCATATCTTCTACGCGAGCGCGAGATCCGTCAGTAGCTTCCACTCGAACGGTAATTTGACCATTCATCCCTTCACCCACTAGCGGTGTTTGAGGAAGTACAGCCTGTCCTTGAGCCGTTACATTTGCATTAATAGCTCCGCCAAAGCCAAAGAAACCTTGCAAAAGATCAATCACAGGACTGATCTTTTTCATCACCCAGTCGAAAGCACCACCAATAAACTCTTTAACTGCCTTACCAGCTTCATAACAAGCACTGTTAATTTCATCGAAATAAGCTAAGTATGTTGTTACTAAGCCTATCGCAATGCCCCACGGCCCCATCAAAGCATAAACTGCCTTCGACATACCGATTAGAGCTGTTGTAATTGACACTAGGTTGCTTACAAAACTTGCTCCAATGACCGCTCCGACAGCATAGAGAATCGTCTTAAAACCACCGATAGCATCGATAACATTGCTGAGAGTTTTAAAGAACTCAAACGTACCTTTAATGACCTCGTCCCACTTAATGGACTTAATCCCTTCGGAAAGATCACGAACAAACTTTTCAATGTTTGTCGCTAACAATTCCTTATTTTCAATGATGATGCTTTGAAAATTTTCGATTAAGTCGATGAGTACTGGAGAAAGTTTCGAAGCAATCGTGCTTTGCAGAGATAATGTGACCTTATTAAACAAAGTCATTGCGTCAGTAAGTTCAGCAGCAGCTTTACTGTCAGCTTCGCTCATAACGATCCCTAGCTTTTCAGCCTTAGAGCTAACCTCATCAAGAGCTTCAGCACCACCAGACAACACGGGGATCAACATCTTTGCTAAGTCATCTCCCAACAAAGTATTCAAGATCAACATTCGATCAGTTTGATCTGTATTGACCTTAATTGCTTCGGCAAGGTCACGCATAACCTCAGCCGAATTTCTCACCTTCCCACTGGAGTCCTTTAGAGCAATACCCAAGGTCTTAAAAAGGTTGGCGGCATCCTCGCTTTTACCAGTAAGCGCTTCCCCCATCTTTAAGTTGAGCTTTGCAAGTGCATCATCCATTTGCTCCACAGATGCACCGCCAAGTTCAGCAGCTAAACGGAATTTTTGAAGTGCTCCCACACCGATACCGGCTCGCTGTGATGCTTTGTCAATTGAATCTCCAAGACTGGTGAAGTTGTCTACAGCTTGCGACAAAGAAAAGACACCCGCTCCCGCCAAAGCAGTGATGGGAACCATTAGTTTTGTAGCCAATGCTGCAGTGCTATCAACAACATTCTTAAACGATCTGTCAACTGACTTGAGGTTCTTTTGAACTTTTTTTAAAGTCGGAGAAAGATTGTCCACACAACCTAATACCGCTTTTAAAGAGTATTTCTGATTATCTGCCATAACTCTTTCTCTCTTCCTCGTTAATCCTTTGAGCTTGCACAAGTAGTTCGATGAAACTTGATAAAGGAAGGCTCTCAACCTCGAAAGGCGAGAGCCTCCACCATCTAGCTAGCTCAAATACTTTGTCTCGAAGTTCACCTTCGGTTAATCCGCCGACTCTCCGAAAAAACCCGTCACAACTCCCATACAGGCGACAAAATCGACTGCACCAAGTTGATCGATAACCGAAGGAGGAAGTGCGGCTAAGTCAACGATGTACTTAAAGACAACCTCCGAGTTAATGTCTTGAGCACCGAAGTTAATCGGAAGACCCAACTTCTTGATGTCTTTAGCTGTCGGCTCTCGCAATTCAAGCACTTCAATCACTTCTTCACCGTGCTTAATCGGCTTTTTGAGCTTTATTTCCATATCTAACTCCAAGAACCACGAGTACCAGTAAACGTGATGGAAACTGTACCCTCAGACGCACTGTAAGAGACTTCTCCAGTAACAAAGGCATCCGATAAGGTGAAAACCATACCATTTGCGAGCTCTGCTGTAATCGTCATATCTGTTGCAGTCGTAACCTTTTCCAAAGGAAAATCCTTCGTCACATTAAACGTCCCCGTAATCGTAGGTGCCACTGGCGTTTCAGAGAAACCTGCTACACCGGTAGATCCCATAATTGCTTCACGTGTGACCGTGTTAGCTAAACAACTCACAGAGCCGTTTACGCTCAATTGCTCGCCATCAACCTTGATGTAGCAAGCGCCAGCAAGTGCTTTTGCCATTTTTTTACCTCTATTAGTTGTATTGCAGACGGAATTGAGCCAATACCGCAAAGATACGAAGACCATTAACCAAATCAGGAGGCAAGAGAACATTGACTCGATTCGGATCGTCTACATCGCGCTCAACGATCAAGTGTTTCTTGAAGAGTTCAACGTTTTCAACAATGCCCTTTTCTTCTAATCGTTGGTACTGAGCGATTAACTCACCACGGATAACTGACGGAGTAACGATTGCTTGACCAGGGCCATAGTGCGTACCGTCATTTGCCAACTTGTGTCGCGGGTACTTACTCGTAATAATCGACTTCAAGTTGCGGATAATGTAAGCCAACGTGTGAAGCGTTTCACTGTCCAAATAACTTACATCTGCATCGCCAAAGGCATTGACTTGATACGTCGTAATTGCACGTTCAATGCGCATATAACCACCTTGCGTGTAGCAAGTTGCGATGCCATTCGTCAAAAGCGTTTGCTTTTCATTGAGCGTAAAGCGCTTACCTACAGGCGCAGAAGTAATGCCCACTAATTCGAGCGTTTGCAAAGGACGTGCTGGATCAATCTGGATGGCCGTTGCACACTGACCAACGAAAGCACCGAGAACCTCGCAAGCTACGGAAGCAACCTCAGATTCGATACCGACAACAGTCAAGTGTTGGTCATTAAGAGACTTACCAAAGGATTGTAAGTTGCTTACAGTGTCACGCTTACAAGAGTACACATGACCATAGACTTGACGAGTAGAAGACCAACGCCCCGTCTTATCATTCATAATCTTGGTGAACACTTCCAACGAAGCTGTGTCTGCGAAAGGTACCGCAATAAAGTCATACTCTTCATCACCAAGTGCCTTTTCTAGCTCTGCCAAATCGGGTGAGCCAGTTCCACCGGCCATAGCAGTGGCAACCACTTGAACACCTTCAGGCAATTCTTCACCTGCGGCAAACCCCTGGAGGTTAATCACTACTCGAATGTCATTGCCAAAAAGACCCTTGTTCTTAGCGTTCAGGGTTACAACTCCTGCTTCACCCTCAGCCTTCACAGGTAAGTCTGGTTTAGCATTAATTGCAGCGGCTAAAGCTGTGGCAATGGCGGTTGGCTCATCATCAAGAGCTACTGCACACTGAACACGGGTGGAGGCAATATAAATCGTCAAAGTACCTGATGCCGTAGCCTTACCAGTAATGGTTACCGTACAAGACGATGCATTACCAGACGGCTCAGAAACTGGTAGCGCCCACACTTCACCAACAGAACAGTTAGCTCGGAACGCAGAATTCATCAAAGCAAGTTGAGAGCCACGGCCAAAGAGTTCTTTACCCTGGCTATCACCCGTTACAAGTACGGGTTGACCAACTTTCGCTTTACTATCCGTCAGCATTTGACCAATAAGCAAAGTTTTTAAGTTATTAGAGCCGAGGTTGGCCTTAGAAGCATCCACTTCGGCATAAAAAAGCGGTACTCGAATACCGCTCGGAACATTAGAAAAGCTAATTGCCATTCTTTTTACTCCAAATTGATTGTTGCGGAGGCTTCTAGCCGACCGTCAGGTTTAACGAAATCAACATCTATATGAACTGCTTTGAGATCAGGAAGTGATGAAATATCGACTCCATGACGAGTTTCATCGTCAACAATGTCATAAGTCACTTTGAACTCAAGCTGTACGCATAAGCGCGAGCGATTCATATCGAGGACAGAAGATCCTTCGTAGATCAACTCG
The DNA here is from genome assembly GCA_937906995.1 of uncultured Sutterella sp. Lineage (GTDB taxonomy): Bacteria > Pseudomonadota > Gammaproteobacteria > Burkholderiales > Burkholderiaceae_F > Aphodousia. The sequence continues at coordinate 24,843 of CALESB010000019.1, read as the reverse complement.
TCAACATCATCCGTTGGGCACCAGCCCACAATTGCTCTAAGTACTTCTGACTTGATGTCTTCAACCTTGTCATAGGCGATTAACCCTGTTTCATCAGTACTAGTTGGAACAAATATGGCAATGCCAATTGATTGCTCAATGGATTGCCGATAATCGGTCTGAAAGATGACCTCTCCTGCGGTGTCTCCCAAAGGTAAGACAAAGGCACAAGGCATCTTTAACGCTGTTGAAGGCTCAATGGATGCAAACTCTGCAGCACCATAAACTCTCTGCTCAAATAGAGGACAACGTCGTCTTAACTCAGTAATGACTGGTGAAAGTTTCATTTGAATAACCCTTGTACAACACCTGGCTTGATAGCACTTTCCATAATGGCTCGCATCTCCGCTTGATAACGCTGCTTGCCATACATTTCTACTGCATCAACAATCCAGTTCTTGCGAGGTGCAACTACCTTCTTACCCACACGAGTTTTCCCGTGTTGTTGCTTACTGTCAGTATGAGGAGCTCGGTGACCGTAATAAACAAATGCAGGGTAAAAAGGAGTTAAGCCTTTGCCATCTGCCTTAATCGCAACCGAAAAACCTGAACGAGAAACTCGAACTCTAGTTGTTCTTCTAAGTTGACCTGTATCCATGCCTGGATACTGATTAGCTCGAGAAACTCCCTTTTGAGAAACAAGTTTCCTTGCTATTTTTGCCACCTCTCTCCCCATCTTTCGGAAAGAAGGCTTTAAAACTTTAGGATCAAAATCAGGATATCGGAGAGGCTTTTCAAACTCTATTGAGAACTTAAGCGCCGACACTACGAATTTCCTCGACTTCAAGCATGGTGAACCGATGAGCGTTGTTAACGTCAGTGCATCGTTTCACTAAGTAATTAATACCCTCACACTCAACTTCAACGAGATCTTTAAGGTCTTGAGGACGAGTTAAGTTATTGACGTACCGAACATAGATTCGATGCGTTGTCGTCTCTTCGACATTCACAGAGCCCCAGTACGAAGAACCACCGATGACCTCAAACTTTGCCCAAACGGTTGCAACAACCTTTCGATTCTCTTTTAATTCAAAGTCACCAGTTGGCGTGTGATTGACGCTAATGAGGCTAACTCGTCTATTTAATTCACCAGGCAATGGCAGAATCATTACGCACCCCAGTCAATGTATTGATCCAAAAGAATTGATCGAAGCACACGAGAACGAACTTCCTCATCAGTCGCAGTGCGGTTCTCATACATAAAGGCAACGGCCGTACAAACAGCAATCTTTACCGACTCCGGTACAGTTTCAATGGTTTGTGCCAAAGCGTTTTCCTCAACGCCAATCACTGGACGTTTGAGTCTAGTCTCTACCATTTGAGTTGCGGCTTTAATCAATTGCTCGATCAAGTCATCTTCCTCTGTATGATCAACACGCAGATAAGACTTCACAACATCTAAAGCAACACACATAAAGAAAAAAGGGCGAGTTACCCCGCCCATTCCAATTAGCTAGTTATTCAGCGCCAATCTCAAGATCACCGCCAACGAAGCAGTTCACAGATTCGATAGAGAAGGCCAAACGGCACTCTGCACGGATCGTGTACAAGTTCTTCGTAACGTTGTCGCTATCTTGTTCGAACATCTCAATGACTGGAGCTGTACGGTCATAAATCGTGGCACCCATCGTCGTATCAGCAACCATGAACTTACCTGCAGTAATTTCGGGAGAGACTACAACTCGCAACCCCCACGGGCGAATATCTTCACCAGATTGAAGCGGAGAACCCATCAAATATTGACCAGAGTTGTCCTTCATGCCACGCAAGGTGTCGAAGTCCATCGGATTCAAGAACACGACGTTAGCACGGTAACCGGTTTGACTCATAGAAGAAGCGCAACGGCGGATCAAGTCAAGCTCCGTAGAACCCTTCGGCATATTCGTGGTGTTAAAACCATGAGCCGTGAAGTTACCCGTCTTGAAAATACCGGCCAAGTTTGCACCTGCACCGTCGCCACCGATCAACTGCTTTTCGATACGGCGTTCAAGACCGTAACCCATGCGAGAGTTAATGTAGGCGGCCAAAGCAGGAGCATCTTCAGCGAGTTGCTTAGTGATGCGGATAAAGTGAGCAATCGTCTTCACCGGTGCATCAACTTCCTTGAAGGTGATGTTAGAGTCAGGCTTAGAAGCACCTTCAGCCGTTTCAGCGGCGGAGTTGGTAAAGGCTTGTTCTTGCAAGAAGCTGATCATATTGCTCGTCGTCGGAACGTGAGCAAAAGCCGTCGCAACCGTCACAGGCAATTCGGGAGCACCCTTGATGCCCTTGTAGTCCTTTTGTACAGAACCTGCAGGGGTTGTGATCGCGGCGAGCGTGGCCTTCGTGACCTTGCCTTCCATCAAATCAGCATAACCCTTGGACTCAACAAATTGGATACCCAAGGACTTAACTACATCATCAGCACCCTTCTTTTGTGCCTCTTGTTGCATCGTCAAGAGCTTGCGACCCAACTCAGCTTGCTTATCGCCGAGTTCAGCTAATTGCTTTTCAAGTTCTGCCTTAGACTTTTCATCCTTAGCTTTTTGTTCAGATAACATGGCGATTTGAGATTCGATCTTCTTCGCCAATTCGATTAACTTTTCGTCCATTTTTAGACCTTTTTAGATTACAAGTTGGAAATACCGCTTTCGATGCGGCTGAACATCGCAGTGAGCTCTTTTTCTCGAGCTTTCAGCAAGTCATCCCGACTTGTATCTGAGGCAATTACTGCTTTTGCCTTTGACATCAGCCATCCCGACTGACGCTTAGATAATTGTGAGGTTTCACGAATGAAAGCCTCTAAATCTCTCAACGTTTCGATTTTTTCGATCTGTTCGTCAATCTCATCTGCTGACAAACACTGCAAAACACGAGCTTTACCATCTGCTGGGTAAGTCACAACCGAAATTTCGTAAAGAGACGAAATCTTTCTAATGGAGAAAGTTCCGTCCTCATGCTCTTCCGTGTCTTGCGACTTCCAACCAATGCCAACAGAAAGACCGTCAATGGTTCCTGCTTGGACTGCGTGGTAAACATCTGAAGCTGTACTCACGCCCTTAGTTAAAAAGCCCTCAACATAAAGACCAACTTTGTCTTCTTTTAGTGTTGTCCACTTGCCGATCGGCACGGAGTAGCTTTGATGATTGAAGAAAATCGGAGGTTGAACCCCCTTTTTAATCAACTCAGCATAAGCGCCTTGAGCAATTTTGAATCCGTAGCAGTTTTTGTTGTCGAAAACTGTGGCATAACCCGAAACTTTCCACTGATCGCCATCCTCTCCAGCACTCAATTGTGCAAACTGAAGAGGCGTTGAAATAATCTTTTTCGTCATTGTTTTGTCACCTTGATGTCTTTTTGAGACGGGGTCGCAATCTGACCTAACTTGTCTAAAGGAGCCAAGTTCGTTTGTGCTGTCAAAACATCTGCACCTTCAATAGGTTCATCGTTTTCCAACTGTCTAACCTCGTTACGTGTCTTAAATCCGTTCTGCACAGCGGTTGCATAAGCGTTATAACGTGCTTGAATATCGCCCCGTAATAAAGCATCGAGATTAAATTCGATGGTGTACTTCCCTCTTTGACTCTCCGTTAGCACACGAGACATCAAAGACTGCTCAATGCTCTTTAAAAGAGGGTTGAGGGTGAACTTATGGAAACCCGAAACAATCTCATAGATCCCAGAACCCCATGTAGTAGCGCCTGTAGCGCCAATCAGTACTGGAGGAACGCCAAACCATCGACAAATCTCCTCGGTACCGTATTTGCGCGTTTCTAGGAGTTGGCTCTGTTCAGGTGTTAGGCTGATCTGTTGAAACTTCATATCAGCTTCAAGTACCGCAAGCTTTGCCGCTCCACCTTCTTTGAAATCAAAGAGAGAGTTGCGTAACTTATCTCGATAATCCTTTTTGATGACATGATCTACAGTCAAAACGCCTGATGGTTTACCAAAGTTTTCTGCATTAGCTGTGGCATAACGCTGTGTTTGGCTAGCTTCTAACACCGATGCCGACATGAATTCGAGCTTTGAAAAGCCCATTAACCCCGTACCAATGTCTTTAATGTGGAGAATATCGTTTCGACCCAATCGATAAGTTTTGCCGTCTTTTTCGTACTCATAAGCAACCTTGCCTTTGTTGGTATAGACGGTCATTTGATCGGCAGACATTGGCCACAACGACACAACATCCCCTGACGAATCACGCATGATTTGTGCAAACGCGTTTCCCCTTAGGCACCATTGAACAATCATGGCCTGCCAAAAATCCGCCGGTGTCATTTGATCATTGGGTTGCTCGTGGAGCACAAGCCAAAGCTGTGAGTCCCGATCGAGAGTCCGTTTCCCGTTGTCATTTTTGTACAACATCAAAGGTAAGCTACTGACAGTGCCTGCCAAAAGACGCGCACAAGCGTAAACCGTTGATATTTGAAGAGCGCCATCGGGAGACGTTGGACGTGCCGTCAACTGAGACGGTGTTGCCAGTTGTTGTCCTGATTTGTCAGTCAGCACACCACCCCAGCCGACCCAAGACGCAAAACGTCTTACAAAATTCATTGCTACACCACAATAAAGTCATCAATGAACTCAGAAAAATCGCCCTTTCCGTCATCAAGATCACTCAAGCACATTGCTAATGCATAAAGCAAAGCAACGACCCCGTCGATCTTGTTTTCTGGTCGTTCTTTCCGAGGATAAATGTTGTCCTTAGCATCAACTCGAGCTACTACATTGGCCATCATCCAACGCAGAATGGGATCTCCGTTATGGATAATTCGGCCATCTTGAACTAAAGCCTCAAGTGTTTTCATCGGTTCGCTAAGGTTTTGAACCGTGTTTCGGTACTCCACCATGGGAGCACCATCGTTATTTAAGGCACTCGCCAACTGAATGGCTTGCCATGGGTCATAGGCAATTGCTTGAACATCAAAACGTGACAAATCGTCACGGATATCTTCTTCAATGATGTTTAAGTCTGTCATTGCACCCGTTGTAACGTGCAATAACCCCTCATTTACCCACCCTTGGTACTGAGAATTCGTCGTCTTTTGAACGGCATTCTCTGGCAAGTAATAATCACCAAACACCGCAAAGCGCTTTTTCCCATCCTCATCTTCGATAGGAAAGACTCGCATCTTTGCCGTAATGTCGTTTTTAGCCCCCAAGTCGAGCCCAATGACGCAAGGTTGTGCCTCAAAGTCTTCTAAAGAAAGCGACAAATCAGCACACTTATCCCACGCAGGTAAAGACATCCAAGCACTAGATGCGTTACACCACACGTTCAAATGTTTAGTCTTGAAATTGTTCTCGGCACTAGGAAGCGTGATTGCCTTTTGTTGCAAACTAACGATCATCTCTGGTCGAACCGACACTCCCCAGTTGGGATTGGCCTTAATTAAGGCTTCTTCGGTTGTCCAGTCATCTTCGGGATCTATGCTAAAGATGATCCCAAACTGTGTTTCATCGGTTGCATTGCCATCAAGTACTTTGCAAACCATAGCTCGCACTTCATAGCAAATACCCGACGTGTCAAAGCCCGCTGTAGTAATCACCCATAACAAAGAGTTAAGGCGCTTACCCAAAGAGGTTTCTACAACGTCATAGACTGCACGAGTCTTATGTGCGTGCAACTCGTCAATACATGCAAAATGAGTATTCAAACCATCCAAGGTTGAGCCTTCAGCTGACTTTGCTTGGAAAGTCGAGTTTGTCTTTTGCACATAAAGCGCATTGGCCAAAACTTCTAAACCGAACTGTTGGCGAAGTGGCGCATTAGTTGCAGCCATTTGTTTGGCATCACCAAAAACAATCTTTGCCTGATCTCGAGTTGTAGCAAACGAGTAAACCTCAGCCCCTGGTTCTTTGTCAGCAAGTAGGCAATACAAACCAATCCCAGAAGATAGGCATGACTTACCATTCCCTCGAGGCACCTCGATATAAACACGGCGGAAGCGTCTACCGTTGTCGGATCTGCGTCTCCACCCAAAGATGGTTGTCAGGATCCACACCTGCCATGGCTCTAAACGAATCTTTTGACCAGCCAAAGACCCCTTAGTATGTGTCAAAAGCTCTATAAACTTACAAACTCGTGTAGCCTGTTTCTCGTCAAAATAAAAAGCGCCCGATTTCTCGTAGCGCTCTAAATCTCTCAAGTTCCGACGTATTGACTGTTTTACCCACTTACAAGCAGAGATTTTTCCCGTCAAAACGTCATCGGCATACCTGTTAGCGATGCTTATGTAATCTCGTTTAGAAACCATCGAATTCGTTTTCAGCCTCTTCTTCTTGCTCAACCTTCACCCGCGCGCGCGAGACAGGTGTAAATCCAAGCTCTTTTTCACACAGAGAAAGCACCTGTTGTAGCTTCATAGACATGGTAAATAGTGGGTTAACTGCAAGTGACTCTTGCCCCTCTTTACCATAAATCGTAATGCATAACCCCTCGTTATCCAGTTGCTTGCTGATCTTCCTATAAAGCGCATAATTTCGAGCCCATCGCTCAAGCACTGAAAGGTCTGTCGCTGTCAGCAAACCCTTGGGAGCACAGGCAATCGCCATTTTCCAAGCCGCTCTTGCGTCCTTCGTCAACCCAACTGGAGGAGTTTCCGTCAAGGCAAAATTAGACGCAATGACCGACTCTTTGCTAGAGGATCTACATGGCTGGAGAGTTCCTGTTGCTCGCTTTTCAGTGTCAGACTTTCTCGGCCTACCAGCCATTTTCAAAACTCCACATTTTGCACGTATAAAAAATTGGATAAAGCCGCGTTCTAGAGGGGGGTGCCGTTTTACTTTGGATTCCCCCTACCCCCAACAACCCTTGATAAGATCAAATCTATTCCAATTGAAGCCGCCAAAAACCTGCTAGAAAAACTCTTGGATAAAGGGCTTGAGAATCTTCCTTCTCTGTTAGGTGAACTTTTTTAAAAACTTTGAGTAATTGTCCGCGGTAGTAGCGCTGAGTATTTGATGCTTTAAAACACACAATCTCCCCATCCACACAAGCAGAAAATGCTTGTTGCGACGTACAAATCCAAAGTTCTAACTCCGAGTTCTCTCCAGTTAGTCCAACTGAAATGTACTGTGGCACTAATACGTTACGCATTTTTACTCCTATTCCCAAAGCCTCCATCCTCTTTCACAGTCTTTCTAGAGTGACAAGACTTACAGAGTGACTGGAGGTTTTCTTCATCGTAAAGTAAGCGTGGATCTCCGAGATGCGGTTTGATGTGGTCAACATCGGTTGCCATCGTCAAAACTCCACGCTTCATGCATTCTTCACAGTAAGGATGTTGCGCAATAAATCTATTGCGTAGCTTCTGCCATCGATAGCCGTAACCTAACTGAGTTGAGGATCTAGAAGGCTTTCGGAAAGCATTCAAGCGCTTTTGTCTTACTTGCTCATCATGCGCCTTACCTTTCGCTCTGTGTAGTGAGCAATACTTCTCGCCAATGTCAGTAGGACGAAAGCATCCTGGATAAGCACAGAGTTTCTTGAGAGACATAATTAATCGTCCACCAAAGTTGTACAAGTGACCTCGATTGACCCGGCCCCTTCCACGTATTGCTTCTTTGCAACAAGTTTGACAACTTGCGCATCGTCCCAAAAAACGGCCTCGTTCATCGCATCAAGAACACCTTTACAGATGTTGTCAATATCGATTTTCTTGGTAGGCAATTCGTCTTTATTAACGCAGTCAAAGTGGCGCTTCTTCGTATAGCTTTTAGGAATCGGGAAGTTGGCCACAATTTCAACAGACAACGGAACACCTCTTGCAAAGGGGTATCTCTTTCCCATTGCCTGCCTTGCGTGGAACCTAACAAGCCGTTCCCCTTCTCGAGTCTTCTTCGGCGTGTAAGCCACTGCGTGACCACCAGCACTTGAAAACCGAGGGCGAGCTTTGCCAAAAGGATCTATCGGAACAATGAAATGGATTCTGGACATAAACGCAATCAATACTTTTTGAGTAATTCTAAAAACTGAGCAATAGCCGACACTATTTGCTTCAAGCCGACACCAATACCCGCAAATCCAATCCCATATGCAAAAATTTGTCCATAAATTGGTAAATCAGGATTCGACATAAAGGCCCCAATATCAAAATTTGGTAAAATGTCCATATGTGATCAAAGTCATGATTTGATTACAAAAAACCCGAGGATGCTACGAACACCTTCGGGTTTTGTCTTTTGAGAGTTAAAGTTCAACAAAAAAAAGCCCACGTTTTACCGTGAGCTCATCTTTACGTTTCTTCCGGGCACGACAAAGCACCCATATGGGTGCTCAGTAGACGAACCTTAAGGAACGAAACGCTTCTCAAATTGTTATTTACATTGTAGTGAAAAGGTTTGCGATGTCAATAACAAGTCAATCACTCCAAATTGTAGAGAGTCGGTAAAGAGCCTCTTTTACCATTTGTTCAACTTGCCATGGTTTGCACTCCATCATTTTGGCCAATTTTCCAATTGGTAGAGCGGGATGGCTTTTCAAGTAATAAATTCTTAAAATTTCTCTTTCTCGTTTGTAGCCCTCATTCCCCATGAGAATCATATAGTGTTCAACCTTCCAAGCGATCTTTTCACAATCATCATCACTACAGTGAATTGGCTGTCCAATCACTATGCCCTCACGAATTTCCGCCACTTGCCTTGAGTGATCCCGAACCCAGCACATGATTTTGTAAGTCATCGATTCTTGTCTTATCGGGTAATATCGACCCCATCGAGCCCACATTTGCATAAACTCGTGCATTGGCTCGATCTGGGCGCGTCGTGGATCTTCTGAAAAATCCATAGGCTATTCCCCCTCTTGGTACAGAAAATCCAATGGAGAAGCCTCGGTAAACCTGCACTCTACGTTGATAAAGACTTCCTTATCCTTAACGTGACGAATTACGATACCCGTCCTTTCAAAGCCCATATCTTCCAGAAGTTTTCTAAAAAAATATGAGTTCAAATGCGTATTAGTGAAATCAAACATGGTGTCAAAAGAGTGGAGATCAATTTCAACCGTTGCATTTTTAACAACCAACCGCTGATCACGATGTTGTTTAAACAAACGAGAAACACACTTCCTGAATTCCTCTTCGACTTTTGATGACTTACCATTGGGCGAGACGTTTAAACGCACTGAGAAGCCTTTTTCATCTTTTGAAAAAGCCACCTTCAGATTGCTCTTTGCCTTCTGGCTCAAACTAGCATCAAAACCTGTGTAACTCATGCTTCACTCCTTACTGCATTTCCCCATCCGTCGTATCGCAACGGACTTGAGTTGTATTTTTTGTACGCAAGCTCTTTGTCGTACTTGAGCTCGAAGCCGTGCTTAGCTTCATAATCGGGACCAAAGAGCTTTTGGCAATCGTGGTAAATCGACGTGCGTTGATCCGGAGCGTCATCAAGCGGAAAAACTCCACGCGAATCCTCGAAGTTGTAAGACGGATCCTTGCCCAAAGCCTTGCGCCAAGAGTTCTTGACAAAGGCAGGGATTGAGAAGCCGTACGCTTCCTTGATCATGGCTCTGTATGCCCAAGCGTCTACTGGAACGTTCGCAGTTCTTGCTGCTCGAATTGCATCATCAAACGGATCGCTCATTGCTCACCTCCCAAAAGTCCGATTCTTTCCATGTACGGCTTGTACTCATCAAAGTGCCGTGGGTTGCGAATGTTTGCAGCCACCTTCGAGGCAAACACGTTGTAGTCTTGATAGCCCTTGCCGAACTTCGAGCAAAAGCCAGAGTCTCTAACGAGCTTGGATGCAAAGAAGCTAGCTTGCTTATCTGTGATCGTGTCCGGTCCAAGTTCTCGCTTTTCGCGTGGCATAACCGTGTTCACGTCCTTAGAGGCGTTCTCAAGGATCCCAACGAAGTAACCAGTACCCGTGTTCGTTCCCTTCCAAGCCTTGGCGCATTCGCGTAAGACTTCCTTTGTGATCGTTTCGCGACTGGCTATAGCCTCGGTTTTGGTTGTATGACTGAGCTTGATCCCCAACTGCTTACACCCTGTAATGAGTTGAGCAAGTGACAATGGTTGATCATCAGCCACAGAGTCGAAGTGCTCGAGTTGTGCTTGTGCAGCTTGAACCTTGATCGGAGCATCAATGATCTCGTCCGGATCAAAAGAGCCTTCATCAAAACAATCAGAACAAACACCATCGTCGGCTGCACTACCTTCGTTACATACCTGTGTATGTTGTTTGTTAGTGTTTATATACTGTTCCTGTTTCTGTTCCTGTATTGGCAAACTCTTTTCGAAGGGTTCGGCAAACTCTTTCGAAAGAGTTTCTAGAACACTTGAGAATGACTTGGCAAAAGCCCTTTGAACCCCGTCTTTCCCTGCATTCACGCACTCTTCGGCCTTCAACAAAACCTCAAGTTTCAACGAACACTCTGGGATTAAATCTAGAGCGCCAGCCCACCCAGTCACGACATTGGGGTTTTCAGGCGGGTTGTATTTCAGAAAGTTAGGGGCAAATATCAAACAAGCATTTGGGTCGTACTTAAACAAACCCTTTCTTAAGGGTTCGTCAAAGGCTTCGCCAAACTCTTTCGGATCCAATCCCAACTCTTCTAGCAGCCCAAGTCTTGAAGAGCGAAATGCGCCGAGAGATGTCATAGAGGGGTGAGTAAGAATGTATAAAAACAATCTCTGCCCTTCATGACTCAAAGAGGCAAACTTCGAATCGTTCCAAATACGAGGATCAATTTTCCGATAGCGAGCCATAGTTGCTCCTTAAAAATTCCTGATCTCTTCGTGTTTCATCACTGGGAGCTTCTTAAATTTCTCTCGAAGATAGCGAACATAAGGATCTGTTATTCCTTCCCTACGCCATTGAGAAACCGCAGAACGCGACAAATTACAAAGGCGTGATGTTTGAGAGGTTCCACCAAGCGCATCAATGATTTCTATTGACAACGATGGAGACAAGCGTTTGAATGATCGCTTCATTGTTTATCCTTATTAACATTTTTGTTAAGCTAGATGTTAAGCAAGTTGACATCTTATGTCAAGAAGAATGTTCAGCCTTTTGTTAATATGGTTAAACAGAAAGGAGGCGCCTATGCCAGAATCTTTAACTTTTGCCGATCGGCTAAAACTTGCACTGAATCATTCAAATAAAAAGCAAATTGATCTTGCCAGTGCCTGCGGAATATCTAGAGCCGCAGTCTCTCAATGGCTTAATGGTTCAGTAAAAGGCTTTTCCAAAACTTCGTATGCAATAGCGGCCTCTCAATTCCTTGGGGTATCGATGCAATGGTTAAGCGAAGGCAAAGGTGAAATGCTTGACCAAACGGGAATCAAAACTTTTGCTGATGGAGACATCCCACCTGATGATGTTGTAGTTATCCATGAGTACAGACTCGTTTTCGGGGCACATGCGGACGGTATAGAACCGACGCCGGAGTGGGAAATAGTTGAAGGTGGAGATGACTATTGGTACCGTCTCAGCTTTTTCCAAAATCGCCATTTGAATCCGTCTCACTGCAAACGGGCAAAGGTAACAGGCGACTCTATGGAGCCATTTATTTATGGTGGCGACACCGTTCTCTTTAATGAGGTCCCAGATCCTCGTCCCACCTGTGTCACCATTTGTGACGGAAAGATTTATGTTTTAAGTGTTGATGGAAAATTAAAGATTAAGAGATTGGCATCTATAAAGGATGGCATTTCTGTTCGTTCAGACAACCCAGGCTATAAACCAGAAGACTATACAGGCGATGAGCTATCTCGATTGAGAATTTACGGTCGAGTTATTGAAGTTAGTCGCTCGTTATAGTCAAACATCAAAGGTGAATCATATGAAAAAACTTTGTTTAATTATTCTTTCTGCTTTAGTATCTTCAACTGCGTTTGCGGGAGACACATACGTAAGAGGTCACTACCGTAGCGATGGTACATATGTAGCACCTCATTATCGATCAGCTCCAAACGCGACAAAGTACGATAACTGGACGACCAAAGGAAACGTTAACCCCTATACCGGACGTGAAGGGAATCGAGAGTACTATAACTATAACAACACTAGAGGGTATGGTTCTAATAACTCAAATAACAATCACTACAGACATCACCGTGGCTATTAGTTAACAAACCACAAAAAAACGCTTAAGGCGGTTTTTGTATTTAAACAACAAAAATGTTTTTCTCTAATCATTTGTTCTTGAAGAGGAAAGACCATGAAACAAACTTTCGATTCAGTGCTGTTTGTGTTATATCTCATTTACAACCTTGCGATACTTTTCTTTACAGGACAAGCACTCGTAGAAATCAGCGGAGTTGATTCCACATTTGGAGCCATTCTTTTATTTATAGGTGCTGGTGTAGCCTTTTTTGTAATACCTCTATCACCTATTTTGGCCTCTTTACTCGTTCTTTATTATCTTGTTGAATATGAATATTGGAACGTCTTCTTAGCTATTCTTTTTGTCTTTCCTGGCTTTGCCTTAACCTTGCTATCAATTTTTGGAATAGCTGCTCACGAGGTTATCGAAAAGCTAAAAAATAAATGGGAAATCTTTCGGATAAAAAACTATAAAAAACAAACAAACTCTACCGTAACCGACGTAGTCCCTATCGATAACAACCAATCTTTTATTTCAAGGCATCTAAACGAATATATTGCAATATTAAAAGATTTCACCAACATCAAAGGAAGACTGAGTCGCGGATCATTTTGGCGCTTCACATTAATACATTTCTTATTTTTTGGAGTTGTATTCAATTTTGTATGCGCATTTACTCTAAACTCTTTACCAAGATATTCTGACGCCAAAATGTTCATCTGGATTATTTGGCTCGTAGGTGGAATTTTGGCTTCAATTCCACAGCTCACTGCCGCCGTTAGAAGAATGATCGACGCTGGCGGAGAGCCTGCTGTTGTGTACCTTTCTTACGGTCTTTCCTTTGCATGCCAATTTTTTCAGAATGAAGCGCTCGTCATTATTACATCATTACTCAACATTTTCGTCCTAATTAAGCTCTGCACCCGTAGCGAGGTCCAGGAAGAATGAAAAAGGAAATCTTATACATTGTTTGCGGTCTACTTGTACTTGCCACCTTACCCCTTCCTTTCTACGGGTTTTATACCTTTGTACGAATCGTGGCCTTTTTAACGTTCGGTTACTGTGCGCTTACTGTAAACAGAGATGCCTGGCTATTTTGGTTATTCATTGGCCTTGCCATATTGTTTAATCCTTTTATCCCTATACACATGACCAAAGCAGTATGGGCAGTCGTTGATATTTCCTCAGCTATTGCGCTTTTTCTTTCAAAAGATACTGTGTCTAAATAGCCCACTCTTTCTTATAAAACCGCCTTCGGGCGGTTTTTTTGTTGTCTAAATGTTCACTCAGATAAACTTTGTTTGATCAAAATCAACGGCTCAATGTTAACTATTTTGTCAACTCTAGTTGACATTGTTGTTTATTCGCATTAACATTCCTGTTAAGTTAATTGCTAACAAGCATTAACATCATCTGCACTAAAAGCAGGTGTAAGGGAGTAAGCCTTGATCGGGGTCGGCAACTCGAATATGGCTCCCACCTGTCGCGACGACCTGCATGCGACCAACTACCAGATGGCGACCGCGCTCACGGCCTGACGTATTCAGTGCTGGTAGGAAAAGGCCAATGTCAGCCTTTCTGGAAACAGGAGGGACTGACGTGGGATCTTTTCAAAGTATTTAGTGGTCAATGCGTCCTTTGCGTGATTCTTCGCATTGATCACTCTCACCAAGAGCGCTTGTAGTTTTAGCTCGAAGGTGATGACAGCCGGGAAAGACCGGCACAACACGCGTGTAGCTCAATGGATAGAGCATCGGATTTCTAATCCGTTGGTTGCGGGTTCGAGTCCTGCCACGCGTGCCAAACACCAAGCCTTCGCAATGCGGGGGCTTTTTTATTACCTGGAGACTGATATGAAACGTTCAAAAGAAGACTGGCAAGAGCTAATCGGATGTTGCATCTTGACCGCCATTTTCGTTGGGCCGTTTCTCTTCGGTCTCATCTGGTCCTGTTTCTTCCAAAACAATCTTTGAGGTTGATATGAGTTACTACGAACCTCCAGAGCCTACGGCTAGAGAAATCTTCATCGAAGATTACTGCATTAGGTTTGAAGAATCTGACGAGTGCATAGAGCGAGTCCGCAAGGCAAATCCACAACTTTCTGGCGATGACCTATGCGATGAAGTTTGGCGTGTAGCTCAATCAGAAGCAGAAGAAGTTTGGATTGACTTACAAAGAGAGCTCGATGAAGAACGAGCTATTGATCTTAATTAGGAGTTGAAATGACACGCGAAGAATTTTTACTCAATCGCCGATCCGGTGTTGGTGGATCAGACGTGGCTGCGATCTTAGGGTTGAGTAGATACAAGTCTGCTCTTGATGTTTATGAGAGCAAGGTTGATACAGAAACACCTCGCGACGAGCAATCTGAAGCAGCTTATTTCGGAACAATTTTGGAAGATATTGTTGCTAAAGAATTTGCAAAGCGCACCGGCCTAAAAGTCCAACGCGTTAATTCAACACTTCGTCCAGAAGGTGAAAACTGGATGTTGGCCAATATTGACCGTGCCGTTATCAATCCTGAAATAGCTGGTCGAGTTTTCGTACTTGACGAAAACGCTCGAAAAGAATCAGGCCGTTTGATAAGCACCGATGCAATCCTCGAATGCAAAACGGCGAATCAATTTATGGCGGATCAATGGGGTGAATCACAAGAAGCCGAGATCATCAATGGAAACATTGTTACCGAGCACAAGATCCCCATCTACTACGAAACACAAGTGCAATGGTACTTGGGGGTTACTGGGGCTTCTATTTGTTACGTTGCCGTCTTGCTTGGTGGGTCAGACTATCGCATCTACGCGGTTAAGCGTGATGAAGCAGTCATCGAAGCTATCCAATCACGATGCAAGGAATTTTGGTTTGACCATGTTGTAGCCGGTGTTCCTCCGACTCCATCAAAGATCGAAGACGTTCTCAAGTTGTTCCCTAAAGACAATGGTGATATGGAAGAGGCAACAAACGAAGAGGCTGCCGACATTGGTGAGCTTCGTACTCTTTCAGAACGAATCAAAGAACTCAAGGCTCAAGAGGATCTAGTTAAGGCTCGACTCATTCAGTCAATCGGTGAACGTAGTGGTTTGCTAATCGCTGGAGACAAAGCCTGCACTTACAAAACCCAAAAATCTAATCGCTTTGATTCGACTCGATTCAAGAAAGAACAACCGGATCAATACAAAGAATTTACGAAGACGACGGAGACTCGAGTTTTCCGCCTTACCGCTTAGGAGAAATAAATTATGTCAACCACCGACGCATTGAAACAAGCCGTTGCCCCTGTTGCAGCAAAGACCGCTGTAGCTCAAAAGGTTAAGTCATCAACGGTTCTTGATGTTGTTCGCTCGAAGGGATTCCAATGCCAAATGGCCATGGCCTTACCAAAAACAATGACGGCTGATCGCTTAACGCGCATCATCATGACAGAGTGTCGAAAGACACCTGCGTTAATGAGTTGCGCTCCAGAGTCTTTTTTTGGCGCCGTCTTACAGTGCGCAGCTTTAGGACTTGAGCCTGGCAGTGCACTTGGCCACTGCTACTTACTCCCATTTGGCAATGGCAAGGACAAGATGGGACGAGCTAACGCCCAACTTATTATTGGTTACCGAGGCATGATCGACCTTGCTCGACGCTCTGGCCAAATTATCAGTCTGTCCGCCTACTGTGCTCACGAAAAAGACGAGTTTGAATACACGCTTGGCTTAGAACCAAACATCATTCACAAGCCGTCACCAGTTGCGGATCGTGGTCTCGTTACCCACGTCTATGCAGTGGCTCGACTCAAGGGTGGCGGTGTCCAATTTGAAGTGATGAGCCGTGCAGAAATCGAAGCCGTTCGCTCTCAGTCGAAGGCTGGCAAGAGCGGTCCTTGGTGCACTCACTGGGATGAGATGGCAAAGAAAACGGTGATACGCCGATTGTTCAAGTACCTCCCCGTTTCCATTGAGGCTGTTCGAGCTGTTGAGGTTGATGAAAAAGCAGATCGAGGTGAGGCAATCACACAGCAAGACTTCATTGATGGCGAGTTTATCGACAAGGGTGAGGATGCTCCCATGAGTCCAGTCGTGCCAACAAATGATGACGGTTCAATCGACTGGGATAGCGTTCAACCCGCGGGTTCACCAGCCTAACAACTTCGGGCGAAAGCGTCTCCTTGTTTACCGCGAGTAGCCCAATTCAGATGCACTGTTTGGAATATAGATATGACAAAAATCTATTCAAGAAATCAGGTGGCTGAGATCCTCGGAGTACATCCGAAAACTGTCACCCGCTACGTTAACGAGTGCAGACTTGATCGTCCGTGCACTCCACCCGGAGTTCACCCAAAGTGGACTCAAGAGGCTATCGACAACTTCATTAATGCACGCCCCATAACTAAAAAAGAGCGTACAGCTCAAAAGGTTCTGAGAGCATGAATATTGAAGACGTTTTCTACGCAGCACTTGTCGTGCTCTGCATAAGTATTTTTCTTGTTGAATTCACTCCACTATAGGAAATGGATGGATCATGATCTCTCTTGATAAAAGACAGTTGGTGGCTATTACCAAATTTTGCGATAGCTCTAAATTGTGTGGTGGCATCTCGTATCTTGGAAATGCTATCGAAGCTTGTAACGGCCCTATCGCTATTCGCGTTCAACTTGTTGTCAACGGGATTAAAGAAGAAAAAATCCGCATACCAAAGACTGCGCTATTAGCTGCTATTGCTGCCATGGATAAGGACGATGTTGCCATTATCAGCGCAGACAACATCAAGGTTGATCGAATTCATATTGGATTTGAACCGTTAGAACAACTCTTTTTCGAAGACCTTACACCAGTATTCAACAGCATTAAAGATGGCTTGCCGGATCGCTTCATCATGTTTGATGGAACGCTTCAGAACAAAATCAATGCAGCCCTTTCCGCTTTTGGAATCTACAAAGAAAAAGAATACGGAACAAAAGAAAAAGTACTTTGCATTAGTGGGCAGTGCGAGTTCTATGAGGTTCAAGTGGCCATTGCTGGCATTAACTTAAAAGATAGTGAAGATGCCTAAATGTCAAAGAACAAAAAACCACGAAAGAAATATGTAAAGAAACCTCATATACCGGCCTGGACAAAGGTGGAGAAGGAATCTCTTGACGTAATTGCCTCTTTGATCTCCGAGGTCGAAGAAGCTACAGAATTTAAGCTGCCAAGAGGAACGTGTCGTGATGCAGAGCTCTTCATAATCCGAGATTTTATTAACTGGGCCATCGTTGCTAGCGCTACACGAAGTTGGTACACCGAGCAGTCTAGCGACGAGGTAACAGAAATTCTAGCGAAAGGAACAAAAGCGACTATCGAGGTTCAGTATCGAGGCCGAAAAAATGGTTTCCATTTTATTTGTACGGCAGAGGAATTAAACCTGATCCGTGACTGTGTTGAGTTTGTTGCGTCATTCGCCAGAGAATCCTTACGAGACTGCCCTATGCGATTAGAGAAAGAGTGGAACGTCATGCGTGCATACTCTGATCACGCTAAAAGAGGACAGCCCGTTTTGGCATCTATTGCCGAGCTAAAGAAAGCAATTCAAAACGCCTAAAGTCACACAATACGTGGCTTTTTTTGTTGGAGTAAAAAATGGGAAACACTGCAAAAGTTACAACCGTCCTTGCCATCTTTGCGTCAGAGGCAGCAAAGATCAAGGAGTTTCAAACCGCCTCTTACGATTTAAAGATGCAGACGCTCGGTATTGTATCGGCTCTATTAGAAGATCGCTATGACTTACTCGAAGATGAGGTAGAACACGAGGAATTTGAAAAGCGCTTCTACAACTCAATTGTCGTACCGTGGTGCGATCTTGACTCTATGGAGGAAGAATAAATGAGCATTGAACTTTTGTATTGGGCAAGGAGTATCTGCTTAACGATATCGATGCTGTCAGTCATGGGCCTCATTTGTCTTGCCGTTATCTGGGATCTTGCTTATGGAATGGGTGCTTCCTTTGGGGCTAAGCCATCACCTAACAAAAAATTTGTCATTGCTTTTGTAGTTCTAGTCCTTATTTTTGTTTTAACACCGCCCAGAAAAACCTTCGACATACTCATTGAACAAGCAAAGCAAGGCGCATGCACTACTAGTACTCACAAGATTGAAGTGGAGGAATAAATGTTGAGACTGAAAAAGAACGTGAAAGAGTTTATCAAAGCGACTTGGGCGGAACTGCCCGAGCCTTACGATCCAGAGGGAGAGGACGATGAAACTAAGTGAAAAAGGATTCCAAAAGATCCTTGTTGAGTCAAACCTCTGCGATAGCTTTGAGTACTCGCAAGAAGATTTCACAGACGGTATTGTTTTGAGCATCGAAGAAGCCACAAACCTCCTTCGTATGCTCGCCAACGCCAAACTTCAGTCGACAATCGTTGCTGACGTTTATGCCGAATCTTTTCGAGCTTCATTCTGTGAGAAGCTTGTCCAACGACTCAAACAAGCGGGAGCACAAGAATGACTTGGCACAAACTGTGTAATAAGTACCCTGAAGAGGATGAGCCCATCGCCCTTAAAGCTAACAACAAAACGTACTTCGGTATTCGAGTGATTGATGAACGCGGCGACATGATCCATTGCCAAGAGCGTGAGAACGGTGACTTCGTTTTCTCAATTAATTTGCTCGCCCCTTTCAACGACGAATCTTTTGAATGGAGAAAGTTCGATGATTAATGACCCGAGAATCAAACTGCTTGCCGATCACTACGGCTTCGAGTGGCAGTGCGACAAGCTCGTTGAAGAAATGGCCGAGCTCATGGTTGCAATCACTCACATGAAAAAGAAAGACGAAAACTATGAGAAGCACAAACAAAACTTCATCGAAGAATTGGGCGACGTGAAGATCCTCATTGCTGAAGTCGAGCACTTACTTAATGCCCCACAGAAAATTACTCTCGCAGAGTCTATGAGCTACAAGCTCAACCGTGAGATTGAACGCATAGGAGGAAAAAATGCAGTGGCAGAAGGTCAGTAACGTCAACCCACCAATTGATGAAGTATTGCTTGTTTACTCTGAGCAAGATTATGGAGATGAGGTATGCTTTGCAAGACGATACATTTGCGACGACCCAAACTCTGAATATTATGGAGTTGACGTGGTTGGCTACCACGAAGACTTCTGGTGCTTAGAAAGCGAAATAGAAAACGTGAACACTTGTACATTTGAAGAGTTTAAGCGTGACTTCGCTAATGACTTTTGGTGCTTGTTCAAGCGCCCTTGTGAGTAAAAAAGGATTGATGATGCAGTGGAAAAAATTAGCTACAGAAAGCCCACCGCCCAATCGACTCCTCCTGATCCACGTCCCCGACTTTAACTCTGCAAAATTTGCAATAAGAGAGGGAAGCGAGATTGAAGTAGGAGATAGCTTTTACAAAGGAAAGCTCGAAGGCGTTCTAATGAAGTGTAGTGTAAAAGACTTACAAACCGTCTATCAAAATGCCTATTGGTGCATTTATAAAAGGCCATGCAATGAATAAACGCCCCCACATACAGGCCGAGTGGGGGCTTTATTTTACTTTCTAGGAACGATGTAATCTGACCAGACCTGCATTATTGGTCTACGTTGTTCTAATAAGTCAGCACGCTGGTATGCTTGCTCTACCTCTGTTCCGGTTGCGTGCATCAACGACTTCTCTGCCAACACCCGATCTACCCCAGTCTCTGCACACCAATCTCTAAATGTTGAACGGCAACCGTGCATCGTTACTGCCCGTCCTACATTCTTTCTCAAAATCGTCCTTGGAGTATCAATACACATTGGCTTCAAGCGATCAGTAAGAAATATTAAATCTCCCCTTCGCTCTATTGAACGAAGAAGACTTATGGCCTGATCAGACAAAGGAACTCTGTGAGGATAATCCTTTCCATCTTTACGTCTGTCTGGAGAAACTTCAAAAGTCTTTGTCTCCAAATCTACCTCATCCCATCTTGCAAACAAAAACTCCTGGACTCTACACGCAGTCAAAATACCAAACAAGCACGCCGCATTAGATATATATCCACTCGTTGAAAACTTTTGCGCGACTCGTCTAAGCTCATCAATAGTTGGTGCTGCATGGTGCTCTACCTTTTTCACCTTATTTGGAGACGGGAGAATCATCTCCAAGTTACCCTTCCATCGAGCAGGATTGGGATGCGTGTAAACACCCTTAAAAATTGCGTACTCAAATATCTTCTCAAGACGACTAACCAAACGACTAGCTGTTTCAGTCTTCGTTTCCCATATTGCCTTCAAAGCCCTCAAAACATCATCTCGAGTTACATCGTCAATTGGCTTAGATCCGAACACTGGCGAAGCGTAAACACGTACTGTCCGCTTCCATTGCTCTGAATGTTTCTCACTTCTCCAACGCTTTCTATTCTTAATAACTTCAATTGCTTCATCTGCTATTGAATCAAAGGTTATAACAATAGGGCCTTTAGCTTCCTCTTTTAATTTGTCTACAAAGAGCTCCTCGCCGGAGGCTATCTGCGACTTTAGCTTGAGTGCCTTGGATCGAGCAATCGCGAAAGATACTTCATAAGCAGAACCCAATCCAATCTCACGACGCTTTCCTTCAATCGTAGCTTTGAAAATGTAGGTTCTTCTGTTGTCCCTTACTCGAACATAGAAGTTAGATTCAATCTTATGAACGCCCTGCGGAAGCGCATTTATATCGCGTTGGGTGATTTTTGCCTTGTCCTTCATATCAACCACACTTTTGACCACACAATTCTGTGTTCCATATTATCCCAAAATGTCCCTGTTTGTACCCTAAAAAATCTATAGGCAAAAGAAAAGGCCCTCGTAAGGGCCTGATTTCTATATGATTTGTGCCACATTATTCCATTTTGTTCCAATATGTGACAGTATCACGTGGCGGAGAGAGAGGGATTCGAACCCTCGATACGGACGAGCCGTATACCGGATTTCGAGTCCGGCGCATTCGACCTCTCTGCCATCTCTCCGCAAGAATTCTGAATTATATCAAAAGAAAGTGAAATTTCTCAATGGTTTGCCGAACCTCTTACAACGCATTGAGATGACTAAGTCATGACAAATGAAGGGTTTATACCCATTTGCACGTAAATTATTTGAGATGGCTCAAATATAGAAGAGCTTTTCCTTTGTTAAAAAGAATATGGTGATATCTTTTTTAGGTATGGATCCAATTCTTGAAGGAGTGATCATCATGAATCTCAAAGAAATTGTTGAACGTAACAAAAAAGCTCATCATCGTCTTGGTTTAATTACCAAGGAATTGTATGACACTCTCAGCGACGGACATCACAACAGCCTACGCGCTTCGCAAGTAACTGAAATGATGAACGCCTCCTTCGAAATGCTTAAAGAAAGTGACGTTTTACTTTCCTATGCAGACCAAGAGCTTTTGATCGTTATTGAAGACGACTTAACTGAAGAACCCGTAAAAGAGGCACCGAAGAAAGCCGCGAAAAAACCAGCAGCTAAAAAAGCAGCTCCAAAGAAAAAAGAAGCACTAGAAGAAGCCCCTGTTGAAGAAAAAGCTACGAAAAAAGTACCTGCTAAAAAAACAGCTACTAAAAAGGCTGTAGCAAAGAAGACAGAGCCCGTAGAAGAAGTTCAAAAAGTCGATGCCGAAGAAAAGCCCGTTAAGAAAGCGGTAGCAAAAAAGCCAGCTGCAAAAAAAGCACCAGCTAAAAAGACCACAAAGAAATAGTGAACAACGCTAATGTGAGTTAACGTTTAGTCCCCAATTAATGAAAAGCATATTGGGGACTTTTCTTTTGATGAACGCTAGATATAAAAAATGACCCCGCAGGATAATACAAACGAGGTCATTTTTCATATGATGAAAGGCTAACTAGGCCTTAAAGTCACGTAAGGGTTGCGTTTCAGGACGCAATACTTCGAGACCTCCCATGTAGGGACGCAATACTTCAGGGACCGTAACAGAACCGTCAGCATTTTGATAGTTTTCTAACACGGCAACTAAGGCACGACCAACAGCTAAACCAGAACCGTTGAGGGTATGAACATATTGCGGCTTACCATCCTTGCCCTTAACACGTGTGCCCATACGACGAGCTTGGAAAGCTTCACAGTTAGAGCAAGAAGAAATTTCGCGGTACGTGTTTTGTGCAGGAAGCCAAACTTCCAAGTCATAGGTCTTGGCGGCACCAAAGCCCATGTCACCCGTACAAAGAGTAATAACGCGATACGGTAAGCCTAACTTTTGCAAAATACGTTCGGCGTTATTAACCATTTCTTCAAGATGTTGATAGCTGTCTTCAGGGTTGACAATGCGGACCATTTCAACCTTGTCGAATTGGTGTTGACGAATCATGCCACGCGTATCTCTGCCGTAAGAACCTGCTTCGGAACGGAAGCACGGCGTATGAGCAGTAATCTTGATCGGCAACTCGTCAGCGCGCAACAACTTACCGCTAACCATATTCGTCAAAGAAACTTCAGCCGTAGGAATCAAATAAAGGTTTTCACCCTCACCATCTTGACCACCCTTCTTAGCGGCAAATAAGTCTTCCTCAAACTTCGGTAATTGACCCGTACCACGCATCGTGTCAGCAGAGACGATGTAAGGCGTGTAGCATTCGCAATAACCATGTTCAGCAGTATGCGTATCCAACATAAATTGAGCTAAGGCACGGTGTAAGCGAGCAACTTGACCACGCATGAAGCAGAAACGAGAGCCAGATTCTTTAGCTGCAGTTTCAAAATCCATGCCTAAAGGCGTACCAACGTCAACATGGTCTTTGATTTCGAAATCAAAAACACGAGGCGTACCCCAACGACGGACTTCAGGATTATCTCGTTCGTCACGTCCAACCGGAACAGATTCGGAAGGCAAATTCGGAACACTCATCATGAGCTCTTCGAGATCATGACGAATATCAGCTAAACGGGCTTCTAATTGAGCGAGCTTTTCAGGAATTTGAGCTGCTTCAGCCATCAATTCTGAAGCGTCACCACCCGACTTCTTGATCGTGCCAATTTGCTTGGCCAAACTATTACGTAAGGCTTGCAAGGTTTCGGTTTGTTTTTGAACTTCTTTACGATCGTTTTCCAACGCATTGAATTCCTTAACAGGGAATGCAAAAGGACGCGTAGCCAGACGGGCGACTACATCATCGAGTTGCTTGCGTAATAAATTAATGTCGAGCATTTAATAATCCTTTATGAGAGCCATGAAAGTAAGCTCTATTTAAAATCATAAGTATTAATTGTGTATCGTTTGAAACATTTATGCAAGAAAAATAGCTCTTTGAAAGAGGAAAAAATCTAAGTAACTCAAGGAAAATAACTAATTAAAGAACTATTTCTTCGAACGCTTTCGACCTTGGCCGTTTGCCCAAGCATGTCGATTTAATTCATCAAGCTTTGCGATTTTTTCGGCAATTTTAATTTCTAAACCTCTAGGACGAGGTTCATACCAACGCATATTTTCTAAACCTTCAGGCATATAGATTTCACCACTTGCAAAAGCATCTGGCTCATCATGAGCATAACGATACCCTTGCGAGTAACCAAGTTCTTTCATTAATTTAGTTGGTGCGTTGCGTAGATAAAAAGGCACTGGACGAGAAGAATCATGAGCAACAAAACTTCTGACAGCGTTATAGGCAATTTCAATGGAATTACTCTTGGGTGCTACCGCTAAATAAACAACAGCATTAGCAATTGCCAGTTCACCTTCTGGTGAGCCTAGACGCTCATAAGCTTGTACGGCATTTATTGTGAGCTCTAAAGCACGAGGATCGGCTAAACCTACATCTTCCGTAGCCATGCGAATTAATCTTCTACAAAGATAAAGTGGATCACAACCACCTTCGAGCATACGAGCCATCCAATACAAAGCAGCATTAGGATCAGACCCACGAATTGACTTGTGCAACGCAGAGATTAAGTCGTAAAAGTTATCTCCCCCCTTATCGAAGCGTCTCAAAGATGTAGGTA
Source organism: uncultured Sutterella sp. (assembly GCA_937906995.1). Taxonomy (GTDB): domain Bacteria; phylum Pseudomonadota; class Gammaproteobacteria; order Burkholderiales; family Burkholderiaceae_F; genus Aphodousia. The sequence goes on along the minus strand of CALESB010000019.1, from coordinate 832 downwards.
AGCCTTTACGCAAATCATCGGCTTTGACAGAAGAAAGATGCTTATCCTGAGCAAGATGACAGGCAAGTTCAACTGCATTTAAGAAACGACGACCATCACCATCGGCCAAATTAACAAGAATGTCAAAAGCATCATCATCAAATTTAAGCTCTGGCGCCTCAAGAGCGGTCGCACGTGTGAGCAGCTCTCTAAAATCACTAGGTTCAAGACTATTTAACACATAAACAGCGGAACGCGATAAAAGTGCACTATTAACTTCAAAGCTAGGGTTTTCTGTGGTAGCTCCAATAAAAACGAACAAGCCACTTTCTACGTGAGGCAAAAAGGCATCCTGCTGAGATTTTGAAAACCGGTGGACTTCATCGACAAAAACTAAAGTGGGTTCACCTGATATTTGCATGTGATGCTCAGCAGCCTCAACAGCTTCTCTAATGTCCTTGACACCACTTAGTACAGCTGAGATCGCAACAAAATTAAGATGAAAGGCCTTAGCCATTAAACGAGCTAAGGTTGTTTTGCCTACTCCGGGAGGGCCCCATAAGATCATCGAATGTGGTCTCCCCTCCTCAAAGGCTACACGGAGAGGCATTCCAGGACCTAAGAGGTGCTTTTGACCCACGACATCATCCAAAGTTTTAGGACGCAAACGCTCTGCTAAAGGCTGCAACTGAGTCTTCAGTTTTAAAGAAGGGCCTTTACTAGATTTAACCGTGGCCAACGGTGGGACGATGTCACCAAAAAGATCTTCGCTGTTCATAGACAGTCATTTTACCTTAGCCAATAGCAAAAAAGCCTTGAAGGGTAACCTTCAAGGCTTTTTAAATGGGGAGCC
>CALESB010000018.1 GCA_937906995.1 uncultured Sutterella sp. | reverse complement strand
CTAATGACATGGAACCCTCTAAGTTCCCAAGTGGGAAAATATGGGTGTAATCAAATAACAACGGAGGATTCCATGTCTATTGAAAGAATACTCGTTAATAAGCTCGATGCCAATCAATCTTGGGATGTTATTGGGTTGGATCTTGCCAAACATGATCTTAGTTGTGTTGGCATTGCGACAAATGGTGAAATAAGTCGAATTGATCGTATCTCATACGAATCATTTCTAGAATGGGCTAGCACCATTGAGCCAACGGTGTTTGCTATGGAGCCTTGCTGTGAAGCTAACTATTTATGCAATCAACTGGAGTCTTTTGGTCATTCTTGTCGCGTCATTTCAGGGAAGGCTGTTCAACAATACATAGATGTGTATTTTTCAGGTCAGAAAAATGATATTAATGATGCAGAGGCGATTGCTTTTCTAGGCAAAAATAGCCGGTTAAAAAATATTCGAACAAAAACCCCTGATGAGATGCGCTTGCAAACACTGATGACGACTCGCGAGCATTTTGTTGATGAATATCGTAAAACTTTGACTACATTAAAAGGGTTGGCTCAGTTTTGGGGCTTGAAGTTGGCGAAAAGCTTGTCGAGTGAACCAAAATTGATAGAGCTTATTGAAAACGCATCTTTGCCTCCTGATATCACGATTTTATTTAAGCAGTTGGTAAAGACTTACAAAGAACTGCAAAAAGTGGCAAATGCATTAACTCGTCAGTTAATGACACTTGCTAAAAGTGATGAGCTTTGTCAAAAACTGATGGACATTCCTGGTATAGGACCTATCTGTTCTACACGATTAAAGGTCTCAATTGGCCCTATAGATCGCTTTGATTCACCAAGAAAATTACCTGCGTACTTTGGCCTAGTCCCAAGAAATAAAACAACAGGTCATTCACAAAAAATGGGACAAATTACCAAACGTGGAGACAAAATGACTCGATCATATTTAGTACAAGCAGCTTGCTCTTTGATGATGCTTGATGCTAAAGGAAAATTTAGGGATTGTCAGTTAAGGAGATGGATGCACAAAAAACGCGGAAAGTTACCCTATGGAAAGCTCGTCGTTGCTTTAGCTGCTAAATTATTAAGAATTGTTTGGGCCGTTCTCGCTAAGGGTGAGCGTTTTGACTATCGTAAGGCAGGAGTTGCTAAATGTTCATTGCCGAAACCTGAAACAAAAATCTCCCAAAAAGCAATTACCGGACACAGTGATACCTAATTAAACTGAGGATCGATCACATTCAAATTTTTCATGAGAAAGCCGAAGGCAGTGTCAAACAGTCTGTTAAAAAAAGTTATTAATTAAATATTGCGACTTTTTAGACATTGATACTCTTTCTTGAAGTTCATGGTGGGCAAACAGTACTTAAAAAGTGCTTATAACAGCCCGGAGAGATTGATAGATAAGGCCTCTGTTATGAAACAATTTAAGTGTTTAGATCCTTAAAACAAACACACTTGACCGAGTTACCCACATTTTTCTTGCTACAGCCCACTAGTTGAGGTGAGCGCTTCGAAAAAGTGGATAACTCTAGCAGTGCGGTTCGCGCCTTGCGCTCAGTAAGAAGTGAACAGCATGGAATTTTATTATTTTGATCCTACTTGACAACCAAGAGGGTTCCAGAGATTTTTTTA
>CALESB010000017.1 GCA_937906995.1 uncultured Sutterella sp. | reverse complement strand
GAATACGTTGGCAACCTTCGCAAAGGCGAATTGCGTGGCATTATCAAAATCAACGAAAGCAATTGCGTTGGTTGCGATACGTGCCGCAAGGTTTGTCCTGTGCACGCCATCTCAGGTGGCTTAGGCGTTGTTCACAGTATTCGTGAAGATGCTTGTGTTTCCTGCGGTCAATGCTTAATTGCTTGCCCCTTCAATGCAATTGAGCAAATGAGCTTCGTTGATGAAGTCATGAAAAAGCTCGACGATCCTTCTAAGCTCGTTGTGGCTCACCCGTCTCCGGCTGTTCGTGTGTCTGTTGGTGAAGAATTCGGTGCCAAGGCTGGTGAATTGGTAACGGAACAATTCGTTAACGCTTTGGAAAAGGCTGGTTTTGTTTGCTACGACGTGAACCAATCTGCCGACCAAACCATCATTGAAGAAGGTATGGAATTCGTTAAGAAGATCCAATACTGGGTTTTGGGCCACCGTGGTCCTGAAGTTGCTGAAGCTGCAGAACACCCGTTCCCGCACTTCACCAGCTGCTGCCCGGCTTGGGTCAAGAACTGCGAAACGTACCATGCTGGTTTGTTGCCGCACTTGTCTACTGCTAAGAGCCCGATCCAAATTGGTGGCCCCGTTGCTAAGACCTGGGCTGCAGACTATGTTTGGAAGAAAGATCCGCGCGATATCTACGTTGTTGCAGTGACGCCTTGCACGGCTAAGATCTTTGAAGCTTCTCGTCCTGAAATGAACGCTGCTTGGAAGCATTGGGTTAAGACTGGCCGTATCCCGGCTGATACGCCGTCTTTCCAAGACATTGACGCCGTTATTACTGCTCGTGAAATTGCTGAAATCTTCCGTCGTAAAGGCATCAATCCGTTGGAAATGCCTAAGACGCGTGAACGTAGCACGATGGAAATCTACACCGGTGCAGGTACCATTTTCGGTAACTCTGGCGGTGTGATGGAAGCTGCTTTACGTACGGCTTACTTTGTTCTTTCTGGCGAAGAATTGCAAAACCCGGACATCAAGATCGTTCGTGGTCACACGGATGCTATCGTTGAAGCAACTATCCCTGTTCCTATCAAGGAATTGGGTGGTAAGGTCTTTGAAGTTCGTGTTTGCGTTGTCAACGGTGCTTTGCAAGGTCTCGAAACGGTCTTGCGTCGTATCGAAGAAGACAAGAATCGCTACCACTTCATCGAAGTCATGAACTGCCCTGGCGGTTGCGTCAACGGTGGTGGTCAACCGGTTCGCACGGATAGCGCTGCGTGGCTCAATCCCACGTTGCCGATTCCGATGCAAATCTAATAGGATGGAGACAATAAATGCGCAAGTATGACTATACCGAACGCCAAACTATGGCCATGTTGGGCCGCCGTGGCTTCTTGAAGGTCACTGGTGTAACGGCTTTGGCTATTGGTGTCACTGGTTACGCCGTTGTTGACCTCCTCCAACGTCGCACGGATGTGATCAAAGCTCGTCAACGTGGCTTGTACCGTGACGATAAGTTGTGCCAAGAAATGAACCTTACCAACTCGCACCAAAACCCGTCTGTTATGCGTTTCTACGCTGACATGCGCACGGAGCCAGTTGAAGGCCTTGCACACGAGTTATTGCACACGCATTACTACCCACGCACGCAATTGGCGATTTTGGGAGGTAAACACTAATGGCTGAACGTATCTTACGATTCCACACCGCTGATAAGGTGTTCCACGGCGTTAACGCCATCACGTGGTTTGCTTTGCTCTTTACGGGCGCAGCCGCTTACTTCTGCGACTTGTCCGATGCTACGATCAACAATCTCATGATCTGGCACATTGCTATCGCAGTGGTTTATACCTTCAACCTCATTGGTTTCTTAGTGTTTGCACCGCATCGCTTTGCTGCGTTGTTGAATGCTTTGTTGACCTGGGATATGGACACGATCAAGTGGTTCCGTAACTTTGGTGGTTACCCGCGTCGTTTCTTCGGCATCCCGTTTGGTCCGGTGGAAGTTCCTCCGCAAGGCCGTTACAACGGTGGCCAAAAGATGAGCTATCTCATCTTCATCTTCATGATGTACGCTTTGGCCGTGACGGGTTGGTTGCTCTTTTACTTTGCACCTGCCATTCCGAAGAACGCCTTCTGGTGGATGTACATGTTCCATGTTTGGGGCTCTATCATCTGCTCTTTGATGGTGGTTGGTGCTCACATTCCGCT
>CALESB010000016.1 GCA_937906995.1 uncultured Sutterella sp. | reverse complement strand
TAATATAATTTCTTAATTAATTTTTACTGTCCAGAATTTTCGTACCAGTTCAATCCTGATTTCACACTCTTTTTATCATTGATTATCAGAACGCTTACCGTATAAATAATAAGCTGGCTGAACCCCATCTTCTTGTACGGGCAATTCGACAACAGGACACGCCCCAAGTCGAAGGAAGCCACGTTTTTCATAAAATTGCCAACCGCACCATGTATCGGTTCGAAGCAAAAGCCAATGATATGAAGTCTTTTTGGCAACTATTTCAAACGCTTTTAAAAGCCTTGTTCCGATTCCTTTGCCTTGAGCATTGGGACTCACAACAAAAAGCTGTAACCACATCGATGCCTTTGACTGAATTTGCTGTTGCTCAAGAACCTCCTCTGCCCAATTCCCACCGTAAAACCAATCCTTTAAAAATTGGCTTCTTTCATCCTCTGATGTTGTACTGTTCCACTGCTCTTCGATTAGTCGATTTAATTGCTGGAGTTCTTCTTGGTCTTGAAGTGCTGTACAGTTCGGTATTGTTGCAAAAAGATAACCTAGAACTTTTCCTTCTTCTTCCAAAATGAAAGTATGAGTGGAAGGCAAAAGATGATGAGCGAAATACCACATAGCAGTTGCGTTTGAACCAATGGATGATGAAAACCCATCAAAATCCCAAACGCACTTGATGAGCTCGACACACTGCTCAGTATCTGTCAATTTGAATGATCGAATTAGCATTTTCATAACAACAAAAGCGCATCACCTATGAAAATGATGCGCTTTTGCTTAGTTCTCAAACAATTACTTGGAGGCGGGTTCCCACTTACAGCGAACTGGAGAAACGATCTCACCCGTCTTTTTCATTTCTGCCATGGCTTTATCAACGATCTTACGATCCAAGCCACTTAATTCGGCGATTTTACCTGCATTTAACGGCTCACCGGCCTTGCGCATGGTTTCTAAAACAAGTTCTTTTTCTTGCATGATTGACTCCTTAATGTGTTATGTCTCTCATTGTAATTGAAGGATCAACGAAAATATCTTGCAAAATGTATTTGGCTATGAGAGCTATAGATTTTAGAAAAAAGGCCACTATAAAAGTGGCCAAGTGAGGAGCTTTTTGGATTTAAATACTTAACCTAAAAAAACAGCATTCGCGACGATAGTCACAAGCATACCAACTAACATGGGCATGGCCGTACGACGGACGATGGCCATCGGCGAAACCCCGGCAGCGCCTGCCACGGCAATAATGACACCGGCTACCGGGCTCATTGCTCGAAGCATGCCAGAGGCAAATTGCATCGGTGTAACAAGAGAGGTAACCGTACCACCTAGACCTGCAGCCACGTCAGGAGCAAGTGCAGCAAAACTGGAATAAGCGCCGACACCAGAACCGGTTAAGAAAGTGACGAGACCAACAATTGATGTCAAAATCACCGTCATGAAATTCATGCCTGCTCCCACGCCTTGAGCGGAATCGATCAAAATCGTGATCAGTCCAGAAACCTTTAACGCACTGGCAAAGAATTCGGCACAGATAATTAGGGATACGATGCCTGCAAACATTTTGCCCATGGCTTGGAAGAAGGTAACAGCATCCTTTAGAACACGCTTTGGATCGCGAAGACGAATTAACTCAACGACGACCACCAAAATCCAAACGAGCATCAAAGCAGAGACCGTATGAATCGTTATGCTCGTTACAACAAGCTTGCTGAAAACGATCATTAAGATCACTGGAAGCCACGGGAAAAGTGCGTACCAAACAGGCACTTCTGGAGCATCCACTTTTTTCGCTTCAGTTGCTTCTGCATACACGTCATCATTTTTGTTGTCATAGTACTTTTGAACAAAATAGTGACAGATGCACACGGCAATCAAAGTCGGAATAGCAACCGGTAGTTGACATTGAACAAAGTAGATAATGGGATCAAGACCCGCAGTCTTTGCTGCCAAGTTTGCCGTACCTGCGGCTGGCCCTAAGGTCATCCCAGCAGAAGTTCCAATGACTGCTGCGGCTGCGGCCGCAGATACCCCAACGCCACGAAGGATCGGAAACAGCGCTACTAGCAGTAACATGGCTAAGCCAGCTGCCGATGGAATCACCATAACGAGGGTCTGACCAACAATATACCCGCCGACAAGCACAAGATAAGGAGCCTTAAGCATTGAAAGTGGCTTAACGGCAACATTGACCAAGGCACGAGCTGCACCAATCTTATCCATGTAGGCTGCAAAGCCCCCTGCCGTCATAATGAGAAAGCCGATACCTGCACTTTGCTTGGTACCAATACTCATCAATAGGGCCATGACATCAAAGCCAACAAAACCAGATGGTTTAACTCCTTTGGGTAAAAACGATGTTTCCCCCATGATAATAGCCATCAAAAAAATAGCTAAGCCTGCAAACAGTAACACCATATGTGTTTGGTATCGCTTAATCAGCGCCCATCCTGCAATGATGGTTACAACAACAGCAAATAACGCTAGCATGGTTGTCTCCAGTTAAATAAGAAAAGATTGGAATTCTTGATCAAGATTGGCAATTGCCGTATCGATAGCCTTTTGTTGATCTTCTCGCCATTGAACAAAAGCTTGTACTTCGTCAGTTAGAGCTGAGATCATTCGTTTTACTTCTTGTGGGTTGGCAGAACCAGACGTTTGACGACGACGTAAAATTTCGCGAGGATCTAGAGCTTGTTTAAACTCCTCTTCACTCATAGGACATTCACGCTCACCTTCGGGAAATTCCGACTCGATCACTTCAGCATAGATGCGTTGCATTTCCTTATACGGGAACGTCAACGGCAAAATACCATTGAGGCGTGCAAAACCAACCATTTTGCTAGCAACATGGTGACCAATTCGGAAAGGAACTTTATGATCGTGCATCAAACGATCTGCAATCTCTTGACTTGCAGTCCAGTCTAAATTCAACTCTTCAAGTGCTCGCTCTTTATTGACGACAAGGGAGTTAAGGACTTTCATGAAGTTCTCTAACATCTTGATGCTGTCATTAATGATTTCTTGATGGATCTTTGTGCTCTTTCCATCGATCATGCCTGTATTTGTGTTATGAGCACGAGTTAAGACAGACATGGCATTGCTCACAACATCACTTGCGTAGCCCCTAACACTAATCATCAGACCTGGGTTACGTTTTTGCGGCATCGCCGAAGAAACGTAAGTATTACCTTCGGCCAACAAAATCCAAGGACGAGGTTGGGCGTACTGAGTCATAATGTCAGCAATAAAATGGCCAACATGCAGACCAATGCTAGACTGAACCTGTGCCAATTCAACAGGCAGATCCGTCATCGAAATTTGCGTAGCATCAAAAGCGTTTCGCGTTGGAGCACTAAAACCTAGATGCACGGCCATCGCCTCTCGATCCAAGGGCCAACCTGTTCCATTTAATACGCAAGCCCCCATAGGGCAAACATTCAAGCGGTGGTAAAACTCCACTAACCGTTCATGATCTCGCTTAAAGCCCTCTAAAAAGCCCAATAAATAATGAGCAAAACTTGTTGGCTGTGCTGCAACGCCATTGGTATAGCTAGGAAGAACGGTTTCTTGATGATCATTAGCTAGAACCAATAAACGGTTCATAACACTCTCAAGTGTTTCACTTAAACGTAAAACGTTATCCCGCATCATGGCTGCACGATACGTTGAGTGCATGTCTTGACTAGAGCGGCCAACGTGGATAACGGTTACTTCAGGACCCGCCGCTTCAATTAGCTTAGGTTCAAATTGAATAACGCGGGTTACTCGATTTTCTGGATTGACCCCTGAGTCAATGACAGTTTGTAGTCCATGGGCTGCTTTTTTGGCCATACTCTCTGCCAAAAGACCCTTTCGATAATTAGTTACGACGGTGGCCTTATTTATTTGACCTAACCAGAAAAATTCGTCTCTCACTTTTTTCCTCCTGCAAGATCCATTCACACTAAGGTGTTTCAGACAGTTTCTCACGACTATCCCAGAACTTGATAAGTCAAATAAGCAAAGTTATTTTGCGTATTGCGCAAAGTAATAAAATGCATCCTATCTTTTCTATAAACTGATAAGTAATCGAATTTCTTTTGCTTAGGAGTCGCAATGAGTTCACGATTGGATGATCTAACGGCCTGGAGAATTTTTGTGACGTTTGCAAAAGTTGGCACTATTAGTGGCTGTGCACAAGCATTAGATCTGGAGCCATCAACGATTTCACGTGCCATTTCTTCGCTTGAGAAGGGAATAGGGCAATCACTGATCGTTCATCACAGCCGCCCAATGGAGTTAACAAAGGCTGGGAAAAAGGCGCTTGCAAGGATTCAACCCATTCTTAGAACCCATCAACAACTGATTGAGTCTCTAACTGCTGATGCGGCTGCGATGTCGGGTCATGTTCGCTTTTCTGCGCCTCCAGGATTTTCAACACGACGCTTGATGCCCTTTCTGGCGAGATTTCATGAAATTTACCCCAATATTTCTGTTGATCTTGTCGTTGGTATGAAAGAGGATGACATTGCTAAAGAGCTTTGCGAAGTCGGAGTTTTAACAGGTGAGCCAACTCTACCGGGCTTGACCTATATGAGTCGAGGACGTAACGTTTATTTGCCTGTAGCCACACCCGAGTACATCGCAAAACATGGCATGCCAATCCATCCCTGTGACCTCGCCAAACACAATGTTTTTCTTTATTCTGGCCCGGTTAGAAAAGAAACAAAATCGTTAGTTAGAGGAACTCAAGAAGTGATGCTTGAACTTCCTAGGGTTGTTCGAATGGTTGATATCATCGCTATTCGTGAGGCCCTTTTAAATCATATGGGCGTTGCTGTGGACATGCCTCTAGTGCAAATTTATGAAGATATTGAAGCGGGTCGATTAGTTCCAATATTGCCTGGTTGGATGAAGCAACCCGAAGAGTGCTTTATTGTCACAACCCGAAGCAATTGGCATATTCGTCGAGTCAGAATGTTTCTTGAATGGTACGCACTACAAATGCAAGCTGAATTTGCCCATTATGAGCAAGCGGTTTCTGGCATTGTTGGACTACCTCCTCAAAGAAATACCGAAAGAAATAAAGTCTTTCACACTTCTAAGTCGCCATAAGTTTGCGTATCAAGCAAACTTAATTGGCAGAAAATGAGCCCAGAAGTGCTTTTCAAAGCTCTAAGATTTTCTTTGTCAGCAAAAACTTCTTGGAGATAAAAATGCGAAAGACACTTTTAGGCTTGCTACTATCGAGTTTGCTTTTTGCCCCTGTGAGCCACGCTTTGGATTTTTCCGTTAGTCCTAAAGTGACGCAACTGACGGTACAAAATCCAAAAACTGGCCTAATTGTTGGTAACTCCTACTCTTTTTACAATTGCGGTGTACACAGTTATCTACGAGAGTTTACGCGCGAAAGTCAAACTGAGTGGAAAGCACGCATTCTTACGATGAGCTCGGCTCGCTTGTCTTACCACAACGTAAAAGACTACCTGACTCCAAACAAAGCCATGGATCCCTACGCTAAATCCAGCCCAATGTTTGATGTAGTCATTTTACAAGCTCAAAGTTCTGAACCCATTGATGAAAAAGGAAAAAAGAACTTTCAAAAATACGTCAAAGAGCACGTCCAATCAATAAAAGCAGCCGGATCCGTTCCTGTTCTTGTTTCCACCTGGTCTAAACAAAATCGACCTCAGGACACTCGAGCCTTGGCCGATGAAACAACAAAAGCCGCCAATGAGAACAATACTTTGGTCATCCCTGTTGGATTAGCCTTTGCAGAAAGTCTTAGACTTCGACCGGATCTTGCCATGCACCAAGCCGATAAGAGCCATCCAACTGCAGCCGGATCCTACCTTTATGCTGCTATGCTTTATTCCGTACTTTTTAGAAAGAGTCCAGAAGGATGTGAACTACCTCTGAATAAATTCAGAGGCTTCATGGGACCTGACTGAATCGGTA
>CALESB010000015.1 GCA_937906995.1 uncultured Sutterella sp. | reverse complement strand
TCTATAACTATTTTAAGTTATAGAGGCTGTCCTGTGTTTCTGGGGTCCGGTCCAAGTTGATATCAATTGCTTCTGATATCGATAACATCATCGATACAAATGCAACTCTAAAAAGCTCTAAAAAAACTTCTGCCAAACTCTTTTCAGTTGATTCAGATGTATTTTTTGGTAAGCACGTTCGTTTCTACAATAAAGTCTTTTATTCACGACTACGCTATATTGTGCAACCAACCCGAGATTTGTGGGCAGCTTGGATTGCAAAAAAATTAGAAAGCTGCGGGATTCCAACACCAAAAGTTTATGCTATTGGTCAAAGAAAAAATCTTGGCATCATCACTGATACCTATATCATTACCGAAGCCCTTCTAGATGCCCAATCTGTGCATGATCTTGTCTATGCACATCCTGATAAGGCTCTATCTACATTAAAGTTGGCTGGTAGAACCTTACGTCAGTTGCATGACGCTGGTGTAACGCACGGAGATGCGAAGCTTGCTAATTTGTATATTCAAAATCAAAAGATGGGATTTTGGGACCTAGACTCGGCAAAAATCTTTAAAGGACAAGTACCCAAAATGCTTATCCTCGACGATTTAGCTCGGTTCTTATCTTCTTTAATTCTAACGGTCGATGAAAGCGCTACTCAAAAAAATATTCCCGTAAATATAAGCATTTCTCAAGCTGCTAATACTTTGGCTCAAAGTTATTGCATTGAGCCAAACGAGTTATTGGCCGAATACTATCGCAAATGGCACCACAAACTCAATCTTAAGCATTTTGATAATGAATTAAACTTTGATGATAAGCATTCACACAAGCCGAAGAGACCACATCAATTAAAACCAACTCGATTAATGAATACTTTCATTCGTCAGCGTTCCTTATTTAAAAAATCCTAACCCCTGGCTTCTTGATGAAGGAAGAAAGTAAATCTGTTCAACTTTCTCCCTTTGTTACACGTACTATTTTTTCTTTTCCACCAAACTAATTTGGATCCCCTCTATTTCCCTAGCAGCATCCAAAAATGCTTGATCAACAACCACATCGAATTCATGTGGAAGAAGGAAAGCCCCTTGATGAGATCCCTTCGTCACCGTAATCGCAACTCGACAAGCACAATCAGAGTTCACTGCACTGAAATTGCTGAGGAATTCTTTCAATATTTCAAAATCAAAATTAGGATCCTCAACATTAACCGTCACCGTTACATGCGACTTTGCGTTTAAAACAGAGGGGGAACTAATAAGGCGCGCTGTAATCGAAATACCTGATGGAGAGAATTTATCTTCTCGAACTTGCCCCTTCACATAAACCAACTCATCCGCTTTTACATAATTTCTGAAGATCTTCCAGTCATCCCCAAAGCAATTTACAGAAATCGTTTTAGTACCATCGTCTAACCAGAAACTTCCCATTAAGCGCCCTTCTTTATTAAAGCTTGACTTAATATTGGAAGCCACTCCAGCAACAAGCATACTCGGTCCACGACGCTTTGCCTCTCTAGGTTGTGCACGAAGATTGATCAATGGGGTAGGCTTTTCCTTAGCTGCCTCTTCTTCAAAGGCACCATAGAAATGACCACTAAACACACAACCCATAACATCGCGCTCGCCGGTTAGCGTTTTATAAGCACTCCAAGGTTTAGCATCAATATAATCCGGCAAAACCTCTTCAATCACATCACCAAAAAGACTCGTTTGACCTTCATTAGAGGATTCACTTTCTCCCAAGGCCAAAGCATTATCGACATTTGCTGCAAGTTTGGCTCGATTGGGCTCAATTGAATCAAATACACCAGCGCTAATAAAGCTATTGAGCGTACGCTTAGAGAAGTAGGAACGATTCACGCGCTTTACAAAATCATAGAGATCTTTAAAGGGACCATTGGCTTTTCGCTCTTTAACAATGGCCTCTGCCGTATCCTTTGGAATCCCCTTGATCCCCCCTAGGCCATATCGGATTTCATCAAATGCCGTTGGTACAAACTCCCATTCGCTCTTATTGATATCTGGAGCCAAGACGGAAATATTATTGATAAAACAGTCTTCAATTAAGTGCTTTAACTTGTCTCCAGAATCCATCACCAAGCACATGTTGGCAGCATAAAATGGTGCTGGATAGTGACACTTTAGGTACGCAGTTTGATAGGCCACATAAGCATAAGCACAGGCATGAGACTTATTAAAACCGTAACCCGCGAACTTTTCCATCAAGTCGAAAAGATCACCGGCCTTATCCTCTTCCATTCCCCGTTCAACTGCACCCTTAACGAAAATTGCGCGTTGGCGCTTCATTTCATCGACTTGCTTTTTACCCATAGCACGACGCAACAAGTCTGCGCCACCCAGCGAATAGCCACCAATAACCTGAGCCACACGCATTACCTGTTCTTGATAGACCATGATGCCGTAGGTTTCGGCAAGCACTGGCTCTAATCGAGGGTCTGGGTAATGGACTTCTTTTTCTCCATGCTTACAGGCAATATATTCCGGGATCAAATCCATCGGGCCCGGACGGTATAAAGCATTTAGTGCAATTAAGTCTTCTAAACGGTCAGGACGCGCATCTTTAAGAAGCTTTTGCATCCCATCACTTTCAAACTGGAAGACCGCAGCCGTATTACCACTTTGGAAAAGTTCATAAGTAGGTTTATCGTCAATCGGAATTTCTTCAAGCTTTAACGTATTTTTAGGATCTAACATGCGGATAAAGCGCATGGCAAACTCTAAAATCGTTAATGTCGTCAAACCTAAAAAGTCAAACTTCACCAACCCGACATTTTCTACGTCTTTCTTATCAAATTGACTAATGACGTTATCCGGGTTTTCATCTGCAGAATAAAGAGGACAAAAGTCTGTCAACTTTCCTGGTGCAATCAACACACCACCGGCGTGCATCCCTAAGTTTCGAACCAACCCTTCTAAAGGAAGTGCTTGATTAACAAGCATCTTCACATTTTCATCTTTTTCGATAAGATCCTTTAAATCTGGCACTGTTTCAATAGCTTCTGCCAAAGAAACACTTTTGCCTGGCAACGCTGGAATCAAACGAGAAACCGAGTCGCACAAACCGTAGCCCAAGCCTAAGACACGGCCTACGTCACGAACAACCCCCTTTGCACCCATCGTACCGAAGGTTGCAATTTGGCTCACAGCGTCATCACCATAACGCTCTTTGACGTAATTAATCGTTCGCTGACGGTTGTACTGACAGAAGTCAATATCAAAGTCAGGCATGGAGACACGTTCCGGATTTAAGAAACGTTCGAAAAGTAAGTCATAACGCAACGGATCCATGTCCGTGATGCGCAATGAGTAGGCCACTAAGCTACCAGCACCAGAACCACGACCAGGGCCTACTGCAACCCCATTTCGTTTAGACCAATTAATAAAGTCCTGCACGATAAGGAAGTAGCCTGGGAAACCCATACGTTTAATAATGTCCAACTCAAACTGCAGACGCTCCATATAGCGGGGACGTTGCTCGTTGCGTTCAGCTTCATCTGGATACAAAAAGCTCAAACGGGCTTCAAGGCCTTCGCGTGACAGCTGATCGATGTAATCATCCAAAGACATGCCGTCTGGCGTTGGGAAAAGTGGCAATTGAGGCTTACTTAAAACATTTTCCAAATTACAGCGCTTTGCCAACTCCACCGTATTGGCAATAGCTGCAGGAATATCTGAAAAGAGATCGATCATCTCTTCAGCTGACTTTAAGTACTGATCCTTTGAATAGATTTTTTGACGATTCTTGTCCGCTAACACTTCCCCTCGAGCAATACAGACGCGAATTTCGTGCGCACTAAAATCCTCAGGCTTTAAAAATTGGATTGGATGCGTCGCGATGACCGGAATATCAAACTTTTCAGCTAGCGTCACAAAATGACGAACAACGGCTTCATCGTTCGGGCGCCCAGCTCGCTGTAACTCTAAGTAGAAGCGATCGCCAAAAGCGGTCTTCATTTCTTGGGCCAATGCATAGGCCTCATCTTGCTTGTCAGAAAGTAATAATGTCGCTAGCTGCCCTTCGGGACCACCAGAAGTCACTATCAAACCGTCATTTTTTTCCAAAAGCCAAGAAAGTTTTGTTTCTCCTCGGCCCATGTATTGATTTTTAAGCCATGCTCGAGAAAGCAACTCACACAAAGTAAGATAACCGGTCTTATTTTGACAGAAAATGGCCAATCGAAATGGCTTATCACGATCAGCCTCATTTTCGATAACTAAGTCACAACCCAAAATTGGCTTTACACCCGCTTTACGTGCATGTGTGTAAAAAATCAATCCACCAAAAATATTATTAAGGTCCGTCAAGCCTAAGGCGCCAACGCCTTGATCTTTAACGGCTTTAATAGCTGAATCTAACCGTACTGTACTGTCAGTAACGGAGAATTCAGAGTGCATTCGAAGGTGTACAAACTGAGGTTGCATGAATAAGACCAGATCAGATAAAAGAATTTAACGTTTTAAATCTCTAATTTTAACGGTCTTTAGCTATCATTGAGGGGTTATTTGAAGGAAAAAGACATGACAAATCCGTTATTAAACATTACCGATCTTGTTGACTTTGCTGCGGTTCGCCCCGAGCACGTTGTGCCTGGAATGACTTCTCTGATTGAAGAGGCCAAAAAAACCTTAAACCAAGTCACCGATCCTCAAACGCCTGCTACTTGGCAAGATGTCATTGAGCCATTAGAAGAAAAAACGTTGGCACTGTCTCGCGCTTGGGGTGTTGTTTCTCATTTAATGAGTGTTGTTGACACGCCAGAACTGCGTGAAGCCCATAATCAGGCCCTTCCCCTTGTGACACAATTTTGGATTGAATTGTCTCAAAGTACTTTGTCTGAAAAGTACAAGGCGATTAAAACTTCTGAAGCGTTCTCACAACTATCCGCAACCCGTCAACGAATCATCAACGAAGAGTTGATTGACTTTAAGCTTGCCGGGGCCTTTTTGCCATCAAAAGAAAAAGCAGAACTTAAGGCTGTGAAAGAAGCCTTGGCCCAAATGAGTCAAAAGTTCTCTGAAAATCTATTAGATGCGACCAATGCCTATGGTTTATTGGTTGATGACAAGAAGCATTTAGAGGGAATTCCCGCCGATGATATTGAGTCCTTTAAAGAAACGGCTCAAGCTGAAAATCGTGAGGGCTACAAAATCACCCTTCAAGTGCCGCATTATTTAGCCGTTTTGCAATATGCTCAAAACCGTCAACTTCGAGAAACCCTTTATCAAGCCTATGTGACACGTGCTTCTGAGCTCGACTTCGATGGCAAGTTCAACAATAACGATGTTATGACTCAAATTCTTGAACTTCGTCAAAAAGAAGCTCAACTTTTAGGTTACAAAAACTACGGCGAAGTATCTTTGGCAACCAAAATGGCCAAAACCCCTCAAGAAGTCGTTGAGTTTTTGATGGACTTAGCACAACGCTCATTACATCAGGCTGAAGAAGATATCAATGAAGTTAAGGCATTTGCCAAAGAAAAATTGGGTATTGATGACCCGCAAAGTTGGGACCTCCCCTTTGCAAGTGAAAAGCTTCGCGAAGAGCGTTACGCATTCTCAGACCAAGAACTTAAGCAATATTTCACACTTCCTGCGGTCTTTAAGGGTCTCTTTGGCTTAGTCAATAAACTCTTTGACATCCGTATTGAAGAGGATCAAGCAAGCCTTTGGCATCCCGATGTGAAATTCTTCCGCATTGTTAACCCACAGGGCGAAAAAATTGCTCAGTTCTACATGGACCTTTATGCTCGCCCCAGCAAGCGAGGTGGTGCATGGATGGACAACGACCGTACTCGCCATCGCCGTGATGGCAAGCTTCAAACACCTATTGCATATCTTGTCTGCAACTTTGCCAAACCCGTTGGAGACAAACCAGCACTATTGACGCACGATGATGTGCTGACACTATTTCATGAATTCGGTCATGGTTTACATCACATGCTCACCCGCGTTGAAGATTCTGCAGCAAGTGGCATTAACGGTGTCGAATGGGATGCTGTTGAGTGTCCTAGCCAGTTTATGGAAAACTTCGCTTGGGATTGGACGGTTTTACAAAACCTCACGGCCCACGTTGAAACCGGCCGTCCATTACCGCGAGACCTGTATGACAAGATGATCGCTGCTAAGAATTTCCAAAGTGCTATGGCAATGGTTCGTCAATTGGAATTCGGTCTTTTTGACATGCTACTTCATACTGAATTTAATCCGAAAAAAGACAAGATCCTAGACCTCTTACAACGAGTTCGAGATCATGTCGCTGTAACCAAGCAACCGGCCTATAACCGTTTCCCCAACTCCTTTAGCCACATCTTTGCTGGTGGCTATGCTGCCGGCTACTACAGTTATAAATGGGCAGAAGTGATGAGTGCTGATGCATTCTCCTTATTTGAAGAAACCGGTGTTTTAAATCCTGAAACAGGTAAGAAATGGCTCGATGAAGTTCTCTCTGTAGGAAGCTCTCGTCCGGCTTTAGACTCCTTTATCGCCTTCCGAGGTCGAGCTCCTCAAATTGATGCACTTTTGCGTCACTCGGGTATCAAGGATTTGAAATAACGCAATCATGGGGAAAACATTATGAAGTTAGCTACTTGGAACGTCAACTCATTAAAAGTGCGTTTACCTCACGTGCTTCAATGGCTTGAAACAACTAAAACAGACCTTTTGTGCTTGCAAGAGCTCAAAATGACCGATGATGTTTTCCCTATTGATGCTTTAAACGATGCTGGATATGGTGCTATTTTCGCTGGCCAAAAGACCTACAATGGTGTAGCTATTCTCTATCGTCAAGACACCGTTGAAGCCCCTCAAGACATTCAAGTGAATATTCCCGATTTTCTTGATGAGCAAAAGCGCCTGATTGCGGGCTCCTTTAAAACGACACAAGGGGATATTAGAGCCATTTGTGGTTATTTCCCCAATGGCGCAGAAGTGGGCTGTGATAAGTATGCTTATAAACTTGCGTGGTTAGCAAAACTTCAAACATTCGTTAAGAATGAGCTACAAAAGCACAATCAGTTGGCCTTATTTGGTGACTATAACATTGCACCTGATGATCGTGATGTCTGGAATCCCAAGGCATGGGAAGGCAATATTTTGGTTTCTCCTGCTGAACGCGGCGCCTTTCAAGCTTTACTCAATCTTGGCTTAAGCGATTCTTTCCGTTTGTTTGATCAACCTGAGGGGCTTTACACCTGGTGGGATTATCGAATGTTGGGATTTCAAAAAAATCATGGTCTTCGTATTGACCATATTTTAGTTAGTGATGCTTTGAAAACTAAAATCCAATCGGTTCAAATTGATAAAACTCCACGTAAGTGGACAAAGCCAAGTGACCATACTCCGTATCTCATCGAGCTGTGATCAACTCCCCATTAATCTATGGATCACTCCCGTTTGTCAAGGGTTAAGTTTCTAATATTCAAACGGGTTAATCGTTTTTTGAGTAAAAGTTATCCACGGATGGGCGCAGCGCTCATCCTCAATAATGGGCCGTAGCAAGCCCAGCGGTGGGTAACTTTTACGAACTCATTCTTACAAAACACTATCCTCATCATCTATAAGAGAGGCCACACAATCTTTCCCATCATTCACCTGCTGCATTTACACCGAGAGTTCCGTGTAGCTTTGGGCTTTAGTTTGTTATGCAACCTTACCCACTCTCATATGCCTGATGCAGTTTCTGTTCGTCAGGTCGATGGTTTGCCTTTGGCTTCATTCAGTTTCCACCTCACAGTGGACACCCTTGCCTCTGGCTATGCGCTTGGTGCTACCCCCTGCGCTCAGGACTTTCACCCGTTAGATTGTGCGCGTGCCGCGCACACGTAATTCATCCCTGCAATGAATTACGGGGATTTCTTACTGGTTTTCTTTAAATCTTTAATTGGACGGTCTTGTAGTGTTGGTGAATATTTTGAAAAGCAATCACAAGATCTCGAACTCCGTAGCACGTCATAAAAAACGCACTGATAGGGATGGCTGCATAACAAACCCTTACCTGCATCCAAGGAATCGATTGCATATAAGCTTGAGCCTTGAATACCCAAACCCAACCGTAATAACAAATAATGGCGTAGGTTGCCAACTCGATAAGACATACCACAATACGTGCAATATGCCCCACCAAGCCTTCCATGCGCTCAGTTAGTACTTCAACCACAAAGTGATTGCGTGTACGAACTAACTCCTGAGCTCCCAAAAAAATCATCCAAACCAAAAAGATCTGAATCCAGTCATCGGTTTGCGTAAAGTTGTACACAGGAACAAACCGAACAAAGACATTGAGCAAAAACATAATGACAATTGCTGCAAGTGAAATCACACACAGACTTCTTGTCACAAGGCTGACCGCATTGTCTACACGCTTTAATACTGAAACAATTCCCATATCACTCACCTACCCCACGATACGCGCAAGACTCAAAGATAATTCTGGTATAAACGCCACAGCAAAGGCCATCAAAATCATCAAAACAACGTACCCAATACTATCTTTGGCGATTTCCATTACCTTTTCACCTGTAATGCTTGCCATAACGTAAAGGTTAAGTCCCACAGGAGGAGTTAGCACCCCTACAGCCAGTGCGATACACATCACAATACCTAATTGCGTGATGTCATAACCAAAACTCTTTGCAATAGGGACAAAAATAGGAACCGTAATCAGAAGAATTGCCGTCCCTTCCATAAAGCATCCCATAATCACCAAAATGAAAATGATGAGCATGAGCACCAAAGCCATCGAACTAAAGTTTGTTGACATAAAAGCAATAGCTTGTTGAGGGATACGCGTATAAAGAAGGACGTACTGGAAAAAACCCGCCGTCGCAATGACAAACATCACTTTAGAGGTTTGCTCTACTGTATCCCATAGAATTTTCGGAAGGTCTTTGATCTTGATGGTCTTAAAGACAAAGAGCCCCAAAATAAAGACATAAAAGGAAGCAACTGCTGCGGCCTCTGTTGCCGTAAAGAGCCCTGCGAACATGCCACCAATCACAATAACGGGCGTTAATAATGCCCAGAAAGCATCTTTAAATGCGTGCCAGCGCTCACCCCAGTCACTGCGTTCTACCTTTGCATAACCTCGACGATAGCAAATGTAAGACGACCACATCATGAACATGAGGCCTAACAAAATACCAGGAACAGCACCAGCTGCAAATAAGGCATTCACACTGGTTTGGGTTAAGCCGGCATATAAAATTAATGTAATACTAGGCGGGATAATCGGACCTAAAGCGCCACCAGCCGCAATAGTTGCACAACTAAAGGAACGACTATAGCCAGATTTTGTCATCTCACCAATAGCAATCATCCCAATGCCAGCTGCACAAGCAGCGGCCGACCCCGACATAGCAGCCATCACCACACACGCAACGATTGCTGCATTAGACAACCCGCCCCAACGATGTCCTAAACACACCCGTCCAAAGCCAAAAAGGCTCTTCGAAATCCCCCCAACAGACATAAGATTGCCCATCAGTAAGAAAAAGGGAATGGACATCAAGGTAATACCAGAGACTTGCGAAAACATCCGCTGAGCCACCAAAAAGAGTCTCGAGGGATCGCCTCCGGCTATCAAAAAGGTAGCGATTGAGGCAAAGCCCATGGTAACGGCAGTTGTCACTCCAATTAGAAGTAGGCCCAATACCGCTGCAAAAATCATAAACATGACCATGGTTTCTGCCTCAATCCTTTTTTAATAATATTGTTATTACCGATTAACGAGCTGCTTGAACAGCCTTCAAAAGCTCTTGCATTGCATCTTCGCCAGCCAACTCACCGACCTTCTTATAAGCAGGCTTCATCTTTTCGACAAAGGAAGCACGGTCCGGGTATGTCACATTCATGCCCTTCTTTTGCAATTGCTTCACTACAGATGCTTCACCATTGCTAATTAAATCACGGGTAAGATTTTGTGCCTTAATCGCTTCTTCGGTCACAATCTTGCGATGCTCTTCGCTCATCCCTTCAAACGTGGTCTTGTTAATCAACAAGACTTGGCAGTCGAAGTAGTGATTGGTCATTGCCAATTGGTCTTGCGTCTCAAATAAAGAGTCCGCCAAAATCGTAAAGACAGGGTTTTCTTCGCCAACTACCACGCCTTGCTTTAAGGACGTATAAAGCTCAGAATAGGCGATGCGTTGCGTATTGGCACCAACAGCATCGAATGCAGCTAAAAGACCCGTAGAAGGCGGAACACGGATTTTTAAACCTTCCAAATCTTCAGCCTTATTCACGACAACACCCTTTGTGGTCGTTTGGCGGAAGCCATAGTCAAACATTGAAAGACCTAAAGCATCGTGCCCTTTCAATGAAGCATTCATCCAGCCCATCACAAAGCCGTCAATCACTTTATGGGCATGTTCATAGTCTTCAAATAAAAACGGAGCCGTCATGGCGTTGAGCTTTTTAGAGTACATGGCCATATTGCCCAAAGAGACAACGGCCATATCTAAAGCTCCCAATGTGATTTGTTCAGCCAATGCTGGTTGGTCACCTAATTCGCCAGAAGGATAAACTTCAACCTTGACTTGTCCCTTGGTACGCTTTTGAACATTTTCAGCGAAAAGTAAAGCTGCCTGATGGTGAGCGTGAGAAGTGGCTGCTGTATGAGCTAAACGCAATGTCGTATCATCGGCAAAGCAAGAGGATGCCATTGAACAAACAGCAATGGCACCAGCACAAAGTGCCGTTAAAACTTTTTTCATATCAAAAACCTCAGAAAACAAGAAAAGAGATGTTGTCAGCCGACATTTTAACCTGAGAGCGTAGGATTACTCTCATCAATAAAAAAATCTAACGCTCTTTAAGGGAAAATACCTTTAAATCAACTTGTTTATCCAAAACAATGCACCTAATTAATGGGATGAATTAAGCGCAAACTTTCAAACATCGGACGGTGCTTCCACTCTGCCTGACTGATTAAACAGTACCAGTCATACATTGGGGAGTTTTCACGTGCGATTAAGCTAATGGACTGATCAACCAATAAAGCGTCAAATGCTGCACTTAAACTCGTTGTATGAGGAGGCACGATTAGGCTCCAACGTTCATCGTTTTTACGGTCTGCTTCAAGTTTGCCTACGTAACCAACTTCAGCTAAGCGCTCCAGGACACTTCCAGCTGCTTCCGGATAGGAGTCCACAGCTTGACACAAACGATGAATCGAAACGGCATTTTCACCTTGTTCTTGAGCGATCATTAATGCCTGCAAAAGTGCGATACCCGTAATAAAATCATTGCCCGTTTTATGATGATCGGCAAAACGACCACTAGTGAGCATAGGAATGGTCGCAGCAATGGCTGCCCCCGCCAAAACGAAGAGCCAAGAGAGGTAAATCCACAGTAAGACCACTGGAATAACAGCAAATGTGCCGTAAATGGTTGTCAAAGGTCCCGAGCTTAAATAAATACTAAAACCCCACTTTACCCCAATGGCTAAGACCGTCACAATGCCAGCGCCAATGAATGCATGTGACCACTTCACCTTACAGTTTGGCACATAAACATAAATGGCGGCATAAAAAAATGTTTGAATTAAAAGTTGAATAGCCACAGCAATCCAACCCGGAATACTACCTTGCATTCCAATATTGAGCTGAGACAGAAAGTTCGTAATAGAAAGACTAACCAAAATGACAGCTGGCCCAACCGTCAAAAGCGCCCAATACAAAAGTACGCGTTGCATAATATGACGCATTTGGCGGACATGAAAAATGCGATTTAACGTCGTATCAATCGTATTAATAAGCAACAAAGCGGTTGCACCGAGACCGGCTAAACCAAAAATAGTCAATCCTTGTGCGTGACCCGTGAAGTCTCGAACATACTTCAAAATAATTTGTCCGTATGCCTCTGGCAAAAAGTGCGAGAAAACTAAAGACTCTAACTCTGCTCGCCGTTGGGCAAACTCTGGAAAAACAGCAAACATGACCAAGATGACAGCCAATAAAGGAACTAGAGACAAAACGGTCGTTAGGGTCAAAGATGAGGCAACCTGATTAAGTTGAGTATCACGAGCTCGCTCCATGACAAAATCATAGAGCTCAAAGACTAACTCTTTTAATGGCTTTCTTTTATAAGCGTCCCAATCCCATTCCCACTGCATAACGGCTCCGCGCAAAATGCGATATATTACAAGAGAACTATCTTAATTTTAAGACAAAATCCCTATGTCATTGATTAATGAACTAAAAAATTTACTCGGGCGCTATGCTCTCGTAGAAAATAATGAAAAAGCCCCCTATCTCACCGATGAGCGAGGTCGATATCACGGAGATGCAATCGCAGTGGCGCTACCGTCGTCTCATGAAGAGGTTGTTGAGGTTATGAAGATTGCCGCTCACTATGGTGTCTCGGTTGTCACTCAAGGTGGCAATACTTCAACAGTTGGGGGATCCGTCCCCCTTGCTAACGCCAACTCCATTGTTCTTTCACTAAAGCGCATGAGACAGATCATTCATGTTGATCCCGTGAGCGACACGATTCATGCTCAAGCTGGCGTCACTCTCTCCGAGATTCACCAAGCAGCAGAGCGCATCAATCGCCTATTCCCACTACGCTTAGCTAGCGAAGGAACGGCTACTGTTGGCGGTCTTTTAGCTAGCAACGCCGGTGGCACAGAAGTTCTTCGCTACGGAATGACACGCGACTTGGTTTTAGGCTACCGTGCTGTACTTGCCGACGGGCGAGAAATCAATGAACTTACGAGTTTGAGAAAAAATAACTCCGGTTACGATCTTCGTGATCTCCTCATTGGCAGTGAAGGCACTTTAGCTGTTATTACCGAGGCTATTCTGAAACTGCACCCTCGAGCGCTTGACCGTAAAGTTCTCTTTTTGTCTCTACGAGATCTCAAAAGTGTTGAAGTTGTTTTTAATGCCTTTAACGCAAAAATGCACGCACAAATGTCTGCCTTTGAGTTAATGGGACGTCCTACACTTAATAAGCTGGCTCTTATGATGCCAGAAGTACGACAACCAAACATTGAAAAAACGGATTGGCATGTCTTTATTGAATGCTCTTACTTTGAATCCAATCCTGATACAAGTGTGCTTGAGTCAGTCTTAGAAAACCTAATGCAAGATGGCTTTGTGGTTGATGGAGCAATTAGCGAAACTGAAGAAGATGCTGAAGACTTCTGGCGAGTTCGTGAAAGTATTCCCCCAGCCCATAAAAAAGCCGGCGGTAACGTCAAGCATGACATTGCACTGCCACGACACCGTTTAGTGGAATTTGTCGAGACTGTCTGCACTCAATTAAAAGAGCGTTATCCCTGGTTAGAACCCTCAGTTTTTGGGCATTACGGCGATGGAAACCTTCATTTCAATATGGGCGTGGCTCACCCGCATGATCCAAAGTTGGTCTTTACCGTAGAAAAAGACATCCATGCGTTTGTTTATGAAAAAGTTATCGCCATGGGAGGTACGATCAGTGCAGAGCATGGAATTGGACAACTGAAACGCGAAGCAATGCGTATGGCGAAGGACCCTGTGGCACTAGATATGATGAAAGGCATCAAAAAAATCTTTGATCCCGAAAATCGTTTAAATCCCGGAAAGCTTTTGCCTTAACGAAAAAGACAAGGAAAAACCTTGTCTTTTTCGTCAGAAGCTCAGAAATTATGCTTCTTCAGTCGTAACTTGCGTTGTTGTCTCAACTGCATCGGTAGACTTTTCTTCCGGCTGATTGAGCTCTTCCAGAGTCACGGGCTTCTCTGGCTTTGGACCCGGTTCAAGCACGGCAATACTTTCCACGTGACCGGTGTGCGGAAACATATTCATCACACCGGCAGCGCGGATGTGCCAACCACCCTCATGATGCAAAATGGCACAATCGCGAGCCAATGTCGCAGGATTACAAGAAACATAAACAATACGCGGAGGACGCTTATCGGTTGTCGCTAACGTGCGAGCCAATTCCAAAGCACCTTCACGTGGAGGGTCAATCAAGACGCGATCAATACCGTCCATTTTTTCCCACAAACGATCCCAGTCTTCGGTGCTCCAAGTAAAGAGGTTACGGGCAACAAACTCCGTCTTATCGCCTAAGCCATTATCAATAGCACCCGCTTTAGCTCTCTCAACCAATTGATCACTTCCCTCAATGCCAACAACGCACTTGGAGCGTACAGCCAAAGGCAACGTAAAGTTACCCAAGCCACAGAAGAAATCGGCAACATGGTGTTCAGGTTTAACATCCAAAAGGTTAATCGCACGAGACACCATCGTTTCATTTAAGCGATGGTTGACTTGCGTAAAGTCCGTGGGCTTAAAGGTGATATGAACACCAAATTCCGGCAACTCCAACTTCAAGGCTGTTAAGTCAGATGGTTGCATCGGATAACAAGAGTCCGGTCCCTTCGGTTGTAACCAGATGCTCACACCATGCTCTAAAGAGAAGGCTTCAAAGGCACGCATATCTGCATCAGAGGGCGTCTCCAAAACTCTCATCACTAAAGCAATGGCACCGTTACCCCCCATTGCCACTTCGATTTGGGGCAAGCGTTGACGAATCGTTAAACCTTCAACCAACTGACGCAATGGTACTAAGAGGTCGCTGACATCACGAGGCAAAATCTTACATTCAGTCATGTCTGCCACGTAGCTGGAAGACTTTTCATGAAAGCCCACCAAAACGCCGCCCTTCTTTGCAACGTCACGAACGGTTAAACGTGCACGATGGCGATAGTGCCAGAAGGGGCCAAAAATCGGTGCTAAAACCGTTTCAGGCTTCACCTTACCAATATGCCAAAGGGCATCAAGCATTACACGTTGCTTCATCGCAACTTGAGCGTTGGGCTCCAAGTGTTGCATGGCACAGCCACCACAGCACCCCGGCTCCAAACCAAAGTTCGGGCAACCCGGCTCAACACGCAAAGAAGACTCCTTGAGAATTTGCACAACACGGCCGCTTTCATAACTTGGCTTATTGCGAATTCGTTCATAGACAACGCGTTCTTTCGGTAAGGCGCCCTCAACAAAGACCACTTTGCCTTCACGGTGAGCAACCCCACGACCTTCTTGATCGAGCGATTCAATGTCGACCGTAAACTTTTCATAAACCTTAGGAGTTCGAGCCATACCAATGTCCCTTTTTATACAATCAAAATTTGGTAATCAAACAAAAGAACCCGCAGCAGAGGATCCGTCGCTTGCGGGCTCATAAAAATTAAACCGACAGTTTAATTATTGTGGCAAATATTTCAACGGATCCACGGGCTTATCGTTATAACGCACCTCAAAGAGTAAATTCACACTCTTGCTGTCGCTATTGCCCATCTTTGCGATCTCTTGACCGGCCTTCACCTCTTGACCGCGCTCAACGAGAACTTCACTGTTGTGTCCATAAACCGTAACTGCGCCTTCTCCGTGTGACACGATAACAAGTTTGCCGTATCCAGAGACATTATCGCCAATGTAAAGTACTCGACCATCAGCAGCGACCTTGATGGGATCCCCCATGTTGCCAGCAATTTCAATACCCTTACTGCCGGCATCAGTAAAGTTTGTCAAAATCGTGCTACGAGGCACCGGCCAAGCGAGCTTTGTTTTGCCCAACAATTGCTGTCCGGCTGGTGCCGCTTGAGTCGTAGGCGTAACAGCGGGGGTTGCTGCTGGCGTAGCTGTAGTGATAGTGACGCTTTGTGTCGGCGTTTGATCAAGCGTTAAATCAACCTCTTCACCCTGAGCTTCAACAGGCTCTGCCTGTGCGATAGGAGCCACGCCTTGCGGAGCAAGCGTTTGTACGGCACCAGTGCGCGCTGCCGTAATATTTAACACCGTACCGATTGAAACTTGTGTCGGATCTGTAATGCCGTTAGCGCGAGCTAATTCCGTTGGATTGCAACCATGACGCACTGCGATGGAGTAAAGAGTATCGCCCGCTTGAACCACATAAGTTTCACCCGTTGTCGTCACAGCGCCAGTAGCCATAGAGCCAGACGCTCCTGTGCGATCATAGACGGGAGCGCCCGTATTTTGTAAAGCACAACCGGCCAAAACCGATGATACAGCGGCCACGCAAACCAAAAGACGTAAATTCATCACTTTTTCCTCTTAATGAGCTTCGATAATACGAGCTCTTTTCTTTTTCAGTGTATTAACGAGTCAACCAGCTCTCAACACCAGCGACTTGTGTGTAATTCGTTAAATCAACTTGCAAAGGCGTTACCGACACAGCATTCATCTGTGTAGCCCAGAAGTCCGTCCCTTCTCCACGGTCTTTGGGTTCTCCTGCCGCCCCCACCCAGTAAATCGGAAAGCCCCGAGGACTCATTTCTTTAATCACAGATTCCGGATGATGGCGTCGTCCTAAACGCGTTGCTACCATACCTTGAAGCTCTGCGTATGGTAAGTTGGGAATATTAACATTTAAAAGCTGTGCGCCATTAGCAACAGGATCTCTTCCCTCTAAAAAGCGCTCCACCAGTTCTTGAGCAACGCGAGCGGCACTTTCCAAATGATCCCAGCCACGATGGATTTGAGAAAACGCAATGGCATCAATACCGAAAAGATACCCCTCAATGGCAGCGGCCACTGTACCGGAATACATAGTATCTTCGCCCATGTTTTGTCCACAGTTAATCCCGGAGACAATCAAATCGGGCTTTTCATCCAATAGTCCAGTTAAAGCCACATGAACACAATCACTTGGCGTCCCATTAATCGCAAAAACACGCTCTTCAACTTCCTGAATCATCAACGGACGAGTCAACGTCAAAGAGTTACTTGCAGCACTTTGGTTAAATTCCGGCGCTACGACCGTCACCTCACCAAAACGCTTCATGGCTTGAGCTAACGCCTTAATGCCGGCTGCTGAATAGCCATCATCATTGGAAACTAAAATACGCATGGATTTTTCTTCAGAAAATTAGAGGAATATTAGTCCTCACACATGCTATCAATGATAGCGTAATTGACATGATGTCGGCTTACAAAAAAGCAGAAAGAAGGCTTGAATTTGTTAGAAAATCTTCATTAATCCGTAGCCTATAGCCGCATATCGAAAAGCCTTTCCAATCAAAATAGCAAGAAGGACTTTTAACCAATAAATTTTGAGCCACCCCGCCGCTACGGGTAACGCATCCCCAATCAATGGCAACCAAGCAAAAAGTAGTGCCCATGCTCCGTATTTCTCACACTGTTTTATGGCGCGATTATCTATATTTTTGGGTAAGAATCTACCTATGGCGTAACCCGTCATAGAGCCTGCGGTATTAGCAAGCGTTGCGGTTACAAAAGCGATAAAAAATGCTTCAGGATAGTTGTGAAGGACTAAAAGAAAAACAGCCTCACTGCCGCCCGGAAAAAGCGTTGAAGAAACAAATGCGGATGTTGCCAACGCCCATAGAGCGGCAGATAAGGTCATAGTCATAAATAAAAAATTTTAATGCTCTTTAACAAGGACATTTGTAATATCTATAGCTGGATCTGGCGACAATTTAATTTGTTTTATCTTTTCTGATAAACCAAAGTCAGTTTTATCATTAACTCCATCAAACAAATCATACTCAGGAACCTGGGGGTTCTTTATTTGTAGCCAATTGGCAAGTCCTGCAGTAAATAACAATCCCGATTTTTTTGAATTAAGAACTTCGCGTTGTGTCGCATCAGAGTCGATTCGAATAAGAGGAACATCATAATGCAATTTACTGGCGTAGTTATTATTGATATAGATTTTTCCATCCAATTCTCGGTGCACTTGCCCATGGTCACTAAAGTACAAAATAGAAAAACTCCTCCCAGTCTTAGCTTCATGTTGTTTCATTTGTTCATAAAGACGACTTAAAAATAAATCAGTCTTTTTAATAGTTGATACATAACAAGCTACATAACTCAGTTTTTGATCTTGAACTTTATATTGCTCTGGAAAATCATCCAGCCTTGAGCATGCATCAGGATGAGAACCAATGGTATGAAGAACGAATAAACGACTTCCGCCATTTGTAACGGTCCTTAATTCCTTGGATAAAATTTTTAGTAATACAAAATCCGATAAATTAACTTTATCGTAGGCTCCCTTATTGGGGAAAATAGACTTATTAGCTCTGTGTCCAATAGACGAAATTGGCGTGTCATATTGCCCAATATAACCTTGATTAGAGATCCAGGTGACATCTATACCAGCACTTTTTGCTAGATCAACAAAATTAAAATCATAGCGAGGTTGCCAAGTCTCCTGGATACCGTGCGTCAGCATCAATCTCAAAGAACCAATCGTGTATGTTCCGCCTGCAGTCAAACCATCAACAAAAACCCCTGGAACATTATCTAAAAATGGCGTATTTCTTATGGGATAACCATAAATATGAAAATAATCCTTTCTTGCTGATTCACCTATCACTAATACAAAATCTCTATTTTTTGTTTGAGAAAGACTTTGCCCCCAAGAACTCTTATTGGCATATTTTTCTAATTCGCTAATTGAGCTCTCCAAATCATTGACAGCAGTGATTGAACGATTTATGAACTCTGTTGGTCTAAGAAGAAAGACCAACGTCCCAATCACTAAACACACATAGGTTTTATTCCTCCAAGGCTTTAAATTCACAAAAGTCGCTATGTAATAAGCTATAAAAGGAAGCAAGATAATAGATAGGGCTTTTATTTAACTTGAGAATGATATTAATGATAAAAATTCAATACTCTCAGCGACGTCTGTTGAGTATAGAGAAATTACAGCCTGTAAATCCGGACTGCCGTATTCAAATCCAATTGGAGAATATATGCTAACTAAAATGCTAGTAGGCAGAATCAAAAAGTAAAAACTTTTCTTAGATGCACATAAAAGAGTAATAAACAGCGTCAGCGCTAAAGTTTTTCTGCTAGAAAAATGATCACCAAGCCCTGTTAATGCAAATCTTGCGAAAAAATAGCAACAAGCAATGTAAAGAAGAACCGCTGCTATTTTTAAACATATCAAAACAGCTGATTTAGAAAACAGTTTATTAAATGCTTGCTTTAGAACCACAGAGAGAGTCGATAATGAATTATATATGGGGGGGGCATTTTAATACACCTAAATATAAAAATTGCCCCAGATTTTAACACCCCTCCCTCAAAACTGCTTTATAGTTCCACATCAATGGGCTCGCCCATTGTATAGAAATGACCACCAGCCACATAATGAAGTGTGCTCATACTTTTATCGGCTTTTTCAAACAACCAACGTCCATCTCGATAGATTCGGTCATCAGCCCAAGCGGCTACGCACTCCCCAATAAACAAATCATAGGTTTTTTCATTATGGGGTTCCGGTAACACTTTAAAGATCATCCAGGCAGCGCAATCTTTGACCAAAGGCATATCAAAGCCATCAACCTTAAAAAACTCTGCTCCACTCTTTTCTAACTTTTCTTTGTCATCATGCTTACTAACCGAGCCAAGATAAAGCGTTTCTTTTGCAATGGCTCTTGTTGGTAGCATTAAAGCAAAGTAGCCTGACTTTTCTACCAAGTGACGAGTGAAATGAGACTTATCAATCACTACCGTTGCTTTACACGACACTAAATCTAAAGCACATACCCAAGCGGCAGGCATCACGTCGGCATTCTCTTCATAACATGCAGAAACCAATGTTGTAGCCCCGATGTTTAATAACTTGTGAACTACCTCTGAATAAATTCAGAGGCTTCATGGGACCTGACTGAATCGGT